>NZ_JBQJJG010000007.1:0-381535 GCF_052078085.1 Planococcus sp. FY231025 | reverse complement strand
CGCCGCCAGCGTTCGTCCTGAGCCAGGATCAAACTCTCCATTATAGAAGATTTGATTGCTCAAATGCTTGCTGGCGTTCCGCCGTCCCGAAGGACGCGCGGCTCGCTTTGATCTGCATAAGCTGATCAGTAAGTTGTTTGCTCCGATCGCCTTGCGGCGACCCTCGCAGAAATTTGTTTCGGCGTCGGAACGCCTCGACAATTTTTGTTGACGTTTTGCTGTTCAGTTTTCAAGGTTCAATTGTTCGCCGTTTTCACAGCAACTTTATCACTTTACCTCATATCGTTTTCGATGTCAACATTTTATTTCAATGTTTATCTAGTCGCTTAGAGGACGCTTATAAATATACCAAGGCTGCAATAGAAAGTCAACACTTTGTGTGAATAAAATAAATTAATATTATAAGTGTCTGCTTTTTTATTATAACTGAATGTTCAAAAAAATCAACCCTAAATAATATTACATTTTTGAAAGTAAGTTTTTTCTTTACATGACATGCACTGGGTATTGATAATGCCCCCGCCTCCTGCTCCAGTTTCTTCTATATATAATGTTCTGTTGCTCCCACTTTAAAACCGTTATTTTTTATCCCAGGATTTTCACAGTGAAGCAAGGAATCATTCGAAGCCTTTTTGTCCGAATCCCTCCGTTGAAGAAAACGTGATTTTCTTCCGGCACGTTTACAATCCGTGCTCATCCACCAACAATCTCTTTCAACTTCCACACCGCCGTCCCTGAAATTCAAATTAAAAAAACTCCGCCAGTTTCCGGCGGAGTTTCTTCTCTTAAACTAGGAAAATGAAATACAAAACGAAAATTACAAACAGACCGTACATGATCGGATGCACTTGCTTGCCTTTGCCGGCAGCGATCATGGTAATCGGATAGAAGATGAATCCGATCGCGATACCTGTTGCGATGCTGTACCCGAGCGGCATTGCAATCATGGTGAGAAATGCCGGTACCGCTATTTCGAATTTCGTCCAATCGATTTTGCCCAGAGCCGATACCATCAAGACACCAACAATGATTAAAGCTGGAGCCGTAACTGCACTCGTGATGACTTCGAGCAGTGGATAAAACAAAATCGAAACCAGGAACAATACACCCGTGACTACTGAAGCAAATCCGGAGCGGGCTCCTGCTGCAACTCCTGATGTCGATTCAATGTAAGAAGTTGTAGTCGATGTTCCGAAGATTGCGCCTGCCACTGTAGCAACTGCATCGGCAAGCAATGCTTTGCCTGCACGCGGCAATTTGTTTTCTTTGATCAAGCCGGCTTGGTTTGCTACCGCAACCAGCGTTCCGGCTGTATCGAAAAAGTCGACGAACAGGAAAGTCAGGACGACAACCAAAAACTGAATTGTCATTAGTGAACTCGGATCGTTGAAGATTGGCTCTAAAGCGACGCCGAATGTTGGGGCCATGCTCGGTACACTTCCGATGATCGCGCTTGGAAGTTCAACGATGCTGAAAATCATCCCGACAACTGCGGCGATAAGCATACCGAAAAAGATGCCGCCCTTCACTCCGCGGACCATGAAAATCACGGTGATGACCAAACCGAAGATCGCGAGGAGCGTCGAGGGATTGGTCAAGTCGCCCAATCCGACCATTGTATCCGGATCTCCGATAATGATGCCCGCGTTCTGGAAGCCGATGAACGTGATGTACAAACCGATACCTGCTCCAACTGCCATTTTCAAATCTGCAGGTATGGCATTGATGATCCGCTCACGCAGACCTGATAACGAAAGAATGATGAAAATGAGCCCGGAGAACAATACCCCGGTCAAAGCCGTCTGCCAAGGAATGCCATATGTCAAAATGACCGTGTAAGCGAAGAATGCATTCAGTCCCATTCCCGGAGCAAGGGCAATCGGATACTTCGCGACAATTCCCATCATCAAACTTCCTACCGCTGCAGCCAGCGCAGTTGCCATGAATACCGCTCCATAATCCATCCGAAGTGCATCCGGCAGATCCGATACTGAGCTTAGAGTCAATGTCAGGGGATTGACCACCAGGATATAAGCCATAGCTAAAAATGTCGTTAAGCCGCCGATGAATTCCTGACGGTAGCTTGTCCCCAGTTCTTCAAACTGAAAATACTTCTTCATTATTATTTCCTCCGCGTGTCGCCGCGATAATGTTGGAAAACAGAAAAACGCATACAGCTCCTTGCCGTATGCGTTCGATTTATCTCCATAAAAACCTATAAGGAGGCCCGCTTTTAAAATAAAGGGGCAAAATCGTAGTCGAGTCATTTACGGTAACTCGGTAGAAACTTTCGGGCCATATTCCCGACATTATACGACAACGTTATTTAATTTCTATAGTAGAATAACACAGCATATGGCATAACACAACATAAAACACGAACATTAAATGATTTATACAAGATATAGTTCGTGAATATTCAAAAAAAGCTGAAGCACCGTTTTCGGGGCTCCAGCTTTTTTTATTCCCACTCGATAGTTGCAGGCGGCTTGCTCGTAATATCGTAAAGCACGCGGTTGATATGCGACACTTCATTTACCAGACGGACACTGATCTTCTCTAAGACATCCCACGGGATACGCGCCCAGTCTGAAGTCATGCCATCAATCGATGTTACTGCACGGATGCCGATTGCGTAATCATACGTTCGTGCATCCCCCATGACCCCAACGCTGCGGATATCAGGAAGAACCGTAAAGTACTGCCAGATGTCCCGGTCAAGGCCGGCTTTGCTGATTTCATCGCGCAGGATCCAGTCGGATTCGCGGACGATTTCCAGTTTTTCTTCTGTGACCGCACCCATGATGCGGATTCCTAGGCCAGGGCCTGGGAATGGCTGCCGCCAAACGATTTCATCCGGCATGCCGAGCTCGGTGCCCAGCACGCGGACTTCGTCTTTGAACAATGTATTCAAAGGCTCGATCAACTTGAACTGCATGTCTTCCGGCAAACCGCCGACGTTGTGATGCGATTTGATGGTTTGTGCAGTAGTTGTCCCGCTTTCGATAATATCCGTATAAAGAGTTCCTTGTGCCAGGAAGTCCATGCCTTCCAATTGGGAAGCTTCATCATCAAAGACATAGATGAATTCATTGCCGATGATTTTCCGTTTTTGTTCCGGATCTGAAACGCCTTCCAATTTCTTCATGAACCGCTCGCGCGCATCAATTTTGATGACATTCATATTGAAACCGTCAGCAAAAGTTTTCATGACACTTTCCGCTTCGCCTTTGCGCAGCAGGCCGTGGTCCACGAACATGCATGTCAGCTGATCGCCGATCGCTTTGTGGATCAATACCGCTACCACTGATGAATCGACCCCGCCGCTTAGTGCACAAAGCACTTTTTTGTCGCCGACTTCTTCACGGATTTTCTGGATTTCTAGCTCGATGAAGTTTTCCATTGACCATTCATCTTCCATGCCGCAAACGTCAAAGACAAATTGGCGCAAAAGTTCGTTGCCGTAGATCGAGTGGCGCACTTCCGGGTGGAACTGCACGCCGTAGAACCCACGGGATTCGTCAGCCATCGAAGCGATCGGACAGCCTGCGCTTGTTCCGACGACGTCAAAACCTGGCGGCACTGCAGTCACCAAATCTCCATGGCTCATCCAGACAATCTGTTCTTCCGGAAGGTCCTTGAAGATTTTGCTTTCTTTTACGAGTTCAAGTTCCGCTTTGCCGTACTCGCGGTTTTTCGCCTTTTCCACATTGCCTTTCAAATGAAGCGCCATGAGCTGCATGCCGTAGCAGATCCCCAGAATTGGGAGGCCCATTTCAAATATCCCATCGTCTACTGAAAAAGCGTTCTCGTCATATACGGAATTCGGTCCGCCGGAGAAAATGATGCCGGTCGCATTCATGTCGCGGATTTCATCAGCAGTAATCGTATGCGGATGCAGTTCACTGTAAACACCAATTTCACGAATACGCCGTGTAATCAATTGGTTGTACTGGCTTCCAAAATCCAAAACCACAATTTTCTTTTGTTCTTTTAACATCGGACTTGCTGGCACACTCTTCACCTCTTCTATTCAATTGGAGCCTCAAAATAACAAAAGAACGCGAAAATGGACTCCTCGCGTTCTTCTGCTCTACATCAAAAAGGCGAATGCACATGTCTGAAGGCATGCGTCATCCACCTTCATAGTCAAGTCATTTCCGGGGACTTGGTAGAGACATCTGGTCCATATTACCAGACATATATGAGGGCACCTGTACTTTTAATTTTCTCAATTGTACAAGGTAGCCCCGCCAAAATCAACCGGTTGTCTGTTTGATTAAATTTTCCCAACTTTCTTTCAGGTCATGCCAACGAATGGTTTCGGCTTTCCCTCCATATACAGAGCGTTCATAAGCCTGGGTCAGCTTGGTCATATCGCGCGAGCCGAAAAAGGAATCGATGTAAGCTGCATATGACTTTAAGGTCTGCCCTTCCTTCCGTTTGATGCCGTAAAGATCCAGTTGCTTCAACAAACGCAAATATGCTTTTTCGAACGTTGCCGCATTATCGCCGCGGAAACGGTAGTACGGGATCAGCAATTTCGGAAGCCATTTCTGCCGCATTTTATACATAATGGCAATAAACAATCCCAAACCAGCAAGCCCCAAAAGGATTTTCCCGATGTTTTCTTCCAAGAAGAAGCCGATTCGGTTCATCTGGGTCGGTTCTTCATCTGCTGGATCAATCGTTGCCTCATCTTCTATTTCCGGAATGGGATTCGGCCGCTCCGGCGCTTCAACCGCTTCATCTTCCGGCTGGTCGGCTTCCACGTCGAAGTCGATCGACGCCGCTCCGGTAAAGCCGATTGTCGGTTCAAAAAGCATCCAGCCGACTCCCGGCATGTATGCTTCAACCCACGAATGGGCATTGTTATTGGTGATTTGATATGTTTCCGTTCCATCTTCCACCGCTATCAGTTCGCCTTCATTGAACCCTTTGACCCAACGTGCCGGAATGTCGAGCGACCGGAGCAGCACCACCATTGAAGTGGAGTAATTATCGCAATAGCCTTTTTTTGTTTCAAATAAAAACTGGTCCACATAATCCTGGTCCTCTTCCGGCACCGGAATATCGACCTGGCTGTACTCGAAGCCAGCGGTGCTGAAATAACTTTCAATTGCGCGCGCTTTGTCATAGATATTGGCAGAATCCGCTGTGATTTCAGCCGCCAAGTCCCTTACCCGCTGCGGCAATTCTGCCGGCAGCTGCTTATAGCGGTCGAATTCGGCCGGCAAAGCCGCCAAATCATCATCCGAAGTGCTCCGCAAAGCGGTCAAGCTGTACACTGGCTCACTATAGCCGATTTCATAGGCTTCGGTCTCAATCGGCTGGCCTTGTGAAAAGGTTTCAATGCGCTGGTCCGCAGAATTGTACTCGAAGTCAACTTCCCCTCCAGCCAATACGGATTTCATGCCATACGGATAAAGAACGAAAGGGAATTCCTGCGCCATATCCACACTCGCATCGTCCTCCTCCGCTTCTTCCCCCGGCACGAAATCGGTCAGCAACAGATCGCCGCTGCCGAATACGCGGGATTCACCGACATTTTCCGTCAGTTCCCATCCTTTCGTCGTGTAGATATCCTTCGATTCCACTTTCCAATATTGCCCGTCTGCCACTTCCGCCCGGAACACCGGAGTATTGTCTCCGATGAAAGAGCCGCCGAGCTGGGAATCATCCACTCCATAGCCGATTCTTCCGATTGTGCCCCCCGGTCCGCTTCCCGCTTGCTCGGAAAACGAAGTGATGTACGGAACGGGATCAGGCCAGATAGGTCCAGATTTCGGCAAATACAATGCCAGTACGGTCGTTGCCGCAATCGCCAGGAACAGCGGAATGACGTAAGCCGCTATCTTATTCCCCGGCAGTTCGATGCGGTGCCGCTCCGTCCAGCGCGCAAGATGCAGGAGACCAGCAAGCAGCAGTCCAATGACCATGATCCGGACGATGGCAACATTCCCTGTGTACGGGCTGAATGTATCCAGCACCGCGACAAAGATGACTGTCAGCAAATAAAACAGAAAGATGCTCAGCCGGTAGCTGACCCAGTAATGGATCAGATAAACCGCCATCCACAACAGCGCAAAAAACAGCACTGTCCTGAAAATGTCGGTTGTTTCCGCCCAATTCTGTGAAAAGACCGCCTGCATATCAGTGGAGAAGCTGTCCCACAAGAAACGGATGGCCTCTCCGGTGAAAAAGGCATCATCGGTATAGACATAAATGATGAACCAAACGATAAAGAGAAACTTGAGCGGCCCCGAAACCCACCAGGGAGTTTTCAGCAGCGCCAGCAGAAGCGCGGCCGCGATGAAGAATAAAAACAACGGCTTGTGGCCCGTGTTGGTCAAGACGATCACCGGCGTCAGCCATTCAGCGAGCAGGAAAAAGACCAGCACATACAGCACTGCCATAAATCCTTTGTTTTTTCGGATGGATGTCATTTCCCGCTCACCTCCGTGAACACTGATGCATAATTTTCAGGGCTGATCCGCTTGACGATAAACCCTTTCGAACGAGCGAATTGAAAAGCCCTTTCGTCTTCAGGCGAGGGCTTTTCCCCTTTTTCCATTACGACCAGGCACATGCAGGCGTTCAGGTTGCGGACGTTGCGCTGGATCGCCTTGATCATTTCCATCGTCAGATTGGCAGTGACGTAAAGCATGCTGGATGCCTGGATTTCATTCAAATCGCGGTGGATCGCCTCTTCCACAGGACTCCTCAGATCAGGCTGCACTTTCGCAAGGTGGTACATGATGCGCTGCAGGTGCTCTTCCGACTGGATGCTCGGAAAATAATTGCGGGTTTCGCCGATCGACATATAAGCGACGCTCGAATTGGCCCGGACAATCGACTGCAGGATGGAAGCGATTAGCTCCACCTGCATTTCGAATTTATGAGACGGGGCCCGGTCATCAAGCAGGAACATATCCTGGGACTGGCGGTCCTCAAACTCTTTGGTCCGCATCGTCTGCGTGCGGGCAAACGATTTCCAGTGGATCCAGGAAACCCGGTCGCCCGGGCGGTAATCCCGCACGCCGGTTGCCATCGTTGTATCTTTGACGAGTGTGAATGGCGCGGCAATCGACCCTTGGTCGTATTTCGACTCAATCGGCCGATAAGCGATTTCGAACGTATTCGGATATACCAGCACTTTTTGCTGGAGCGGGATCAACTTGGATTTGCGCACCCATCCAAAAAAATCGGCAATTTCGATATTGACGCCCTCGAGGATATGCTCGCCGCGCGGCATATCGGAAATCTGATAAGTCCAAGTATATGATTTGCGGAATCCGGGAACGAGCATCTTCTGCCTTCCGCCTTCCGTCCTGCTGCGCAGCGCCGGCGAAGTCGTCTGTTCCGTAAGCACCGTATACAGCAGCGGGAACCGCCAATCCCTGTCAATTCGGACCGTTGCTGAGAAGTCGGCACCCTTTCGGATCTGCGGGGTATGGATCTCCCGGCTGAGGCGTATGTCCTTCAGCGGATAAAAGGCCAGTAAGAGCGAGTACAAGACAAAAGGCAGTGCCATATAGAAAATGAACCAGCTGACAAAACCGCCCTGGAACATGGCGTATGTGAAGGTGAACAGCAAGATGAACAGCACAAAGAAAAGCCTGCCACCCAAGTTCACGATGGGTGCTGTTTTGATCATTGGCCCACTAGCCTTTGGACAGGGACGCGCGTCTTCGCCAAGATGCGTTCTGTGATTTCGTCGGTCGTAATGCCGTCATACCGGGCTTCGGACCGCAACATGACACGGTGTCCGAATACGAACTTCGCCAAATACTGGACATCGTCCGGCGTCACGTAATCGCGCCCTTTTAGCATGGCATAGGCTTGCGACGCTTTCATGAGGGCAATCGATCCGCGGGGGCTGACGCCCAGATAGACATACGGGTCGATCCGTGTCTGGCGCGCCAAATCGACGATATAGCTGCGGATCGTTTCATCAACCTTCACCGTTTTGGCTTCTTCCTGAAGCGCAAGCACTTCTTCCAGCGTGATGACGGATTGGAGGTCTTCGATCGGCGTCGACAGTTGGGCACGGTTCAGCACCTCCATCTCTTCTTTCGGTGACGGGTAGCCCATTTTGACACGCAATAAAAACCGGTCAAGCTGGGCTTCCGGCAGTGGGTAGGTTCCTTCGTATTCAATTGGGTTCTGGGTAGCCATAACGAAAAAGGGTTTGGGAATGGGCATGGTAACGCCGTCGATAGTCACGGAAGCTTCTTCCATCGCTTCAAGAAGTGAGGATTGAGTCTTTGGGGACGTCCGGTTGATCTCGTCAGCAAGGATGATATTGCCCATGATCGGCCCAGGGCGGAAATGGAATTCCATGTCTTTTGGATTATAAATGGAAACGCCGATAACATCCGAAGGGAGGAGGTCAGGAGTGAATTGGATGCGCTTGAAATCGGCGCCTACCGATTTGGCTAGCGCTCTCACAAGCATGGTCTTACCGACGCCCGGAACGTCTTCGAGCAGGACATGGCCATGGGACAGCAGGGCGACAATGCTCAATTCTGCGATATCCCTTTTGCCGATAATCACTTTTTCAATATTATCAATAACGGCGTTCAGCCTGTCTTTAGCATTCATCTATATTCCTCCAATAGTGTGAAAGTGAATTTTTCAAATTGTCTAAAACTTATTACAAGCATAACGAATTTAGCTGAAATTCTCAACTCTCCAAAACTTTAAGAGGGACTTTTTTCGCAAATAAAAAACAGAACCCCCATTCCGGGCCCTGTTTTGTAAAACCTATTTCCAAAAATCGTCGTAGATCGTGATCGGCAGATGGCGTTTGTGCTGCGAACGGAGATAATAATTCTCCAACTTTTCCTGGGCATCCGCCGGAATCTTTTTGCCTTCCAGGTAATCGTCGATCATATCATACGTGATGCCCAATGCCACTTCATCCGGGATGGCCGGGCGGTCCTCTTCAAGGTCGGCAGTCGGAATCTTCATATAAAGATGCTCAGGGCTCCCGAGCTCCTTCAGCATCGCGCGGCCTTGGCGTTTATTAAGCCGGAACAGCGGCGTCACATCAGCGGCGCCATCGCCGTACTTCGTATAGAAGCCGGTAATCGCTTCTGCTGCATGGTCAGTGCCCAGCACCACCGCGTTTTTGGATGCAGCGATTGCATACTGCACTTTCATCCGCTCACGCGCTTTATCATTCCCTTTGATAAAGTCGGTCAAGTCGATTCCCGCCTCTTCCAGCGCATTGTCGCCTGCATCGACGGCTTCCTTGATATTGACCGTATACAATTTAGACGGATTGATGAAATCCAGCGCGTCTTGTGCATCGTGCTCATCAAATTGCTTGCCATACGGAAGGCGCACTGCGTGGAAGGCATACTTCTCTCCGCCGGTTTCCTCGTTCAGTTCATCGACCGCCATCTGGGCCAAGCGGCCAGCCAGCGTCGAATCCTGACCGCCGGAAATCCCTAGTACATAGCCTTCAAGAAACGGATGTTTCATCAAATATTCTTTCAGGAAATCAATCGTCTTGCGGATTTCTTCCTTCGGATCGATCACCGGCTGCACTTTCAATTCTTCGATAATCTGCTGCTGCAAGTTTGACATGGATTCTCCCCCCTTATTTCTTTCCAGCCATCTGCTGGATGGCATCTTTCACTTCCTGGATATTCCGCATTTTATTGTCCCAGCACTTCTGGCTGAGGTCCACCGGATATTCTTCCGGATTCAGCGACCGTTTGTATTCGTCCCACAACAGGTCGAGCGTCCCTTTGGAATACGCCTGGATGTCAGCGAGCGGCGGCATTTCATAAACCACTTCCCCGCTCCGGATGACCTGCTGGTGGATATTCACCGCATCGAAATTCGAAACGAACTTCGAGACGTACGTATGGACCGGGTGGAACATCTTCAAATGATCTTCCTGTGCCGGATCCTCGTCGTACATAGTGATATAATCGCCTTCTGATTTTCCATTTTCCCTATCTATTATCCGATAAACTTTTTTCCGTCCCGGTGTAGTGACTTTTTCGGTATTGCCGGAGATTTTGATGGTGTCTTCCATTTCACCTTCATCGTTTTCGATCGCCACTATTTTGTAGACTGCGCCAAGCGCCGGCTGGTCATAGGCAGTGATCAGCTTGGTGCCGATCCCCCACGAATCGACGCGGGCCCCCTGGGCTTTCAGGTTCAGGATGGTGTACTCGTCGAGGTCATTCGATACGACGATTTCCGTATCCGGGTACCCTGCTTCGTCCAGCATTTTACGCGCTTCTTTTGATAAAAACGCGATATCGCCGCTATCCAGCCGGATGCCCTGGAAATGGATGCTGTCGCCCAGTTCTTTGGCCACACGGATCGCTGTCGGAACCCCGGATTTCAGTGTATCGTAAGTGTCAACGAGGAATACACAGTTTTTATGGCGTCTCGCATACGCATGGAAAGCTTCATATTCATCCTTATACGCCTGGACCATGGAATGCGCATGAGTGCCGGCTACGGGAATGCCGAATTTCTTTCCGGCACGCACATTGCTTGTCGCCTCCAAGCCGCCGATATAGGCTGCGCGCGTTCCCCACACCGCCGCATCCATTTCCTGGGCACGCCTTGTGCCGAATTCCATCACGCGCTCGTCTTTGACGATCTGCTTGATGCGGCTCGCTTTTGTCGCTATCAAGGTCTGGTAATTGACGATGTTCAAGAGCGCCGTCTCGACCAGCTGCGCTTCCACCAGCGGCGCTTCGATGCGGATCAGGGGCTCGTTTTGGAAGACCAGCTCCCCTTCAACGACTGAATAGACATCTCCTGTGAACCGGACGCCTTTCAAATAATCGAGGAAATCATCTCTATAGCCGACCTCTTCTTTCAAATAGGCAAGATCGCTGTCGCTGAACCGGAAGTTCTTGAGGTAATCAAGCACACGTTCCAACCCTGCAAAAACTGCGTATCCATTGCCAAACGGCAATTTCCTGAAAAACAGCTCAAACACCGCTTTGCGCTCGTGCATGCCGTCTGCCCAATAAGCTTCGGACATATTGATCTGGTATAGATCGGTATGTAATGCCAAACTGTCGTCTAAGTAAGTCTTCACCATTCCTATCTCCTTCTTCCGCTATTATTGATAAACTTAATTATACCCTAAGTGCGATATTTCAAAAACGAAATGTCCGCGAAGAAATAAGGGTTGACATTCCGGTGTGAATGTGCGATACTAATTTAGTTAACAAAAAGGTAACTGGTAAATTTTGATAATCTGGCATTCTACAAGAATGTTTTTGAATATACTTATTCACACTGGCGCGATTAGAGGATCGCAAGGACGTAAAAGAAGGTAGGGTTTACGTTGCTTAAGTTAGAAAGCCTCAGTGGAACTATGACCGCGGCACAGAAAGTTAATCCTTTCAATGGAAATGATTCCCCGATAAAACGGGTTGAAAAATTGAGTCAAAACTTTATAGATGTTACCTGAAAAAACAAAGGGCAGCCCTCACATCGAGGGCTGCCCTTTTCCAATTCTTTTATTAATTTTTCACAGTAACCGTTGCTTCCGTTTGTTCTCTGTTCAAATAATCGGTTACCGCCCCTTTTGAAGAGCAAGTGACGTTATGCGCATACTTCCCGAGAACGCCTTTCTTATGCAGCGGCGGTGCCACCCATGCTCTGCGGCGCGCTTCGAGCTCTTCTTCTGGCACATCCATCGTGATTTCCTGCGTATCCGAATCGATCGTAACGATATCGCCTTCTTTCAGAAGAGCGATCGGTCCGCCGACTTGCGCTTCCGGCGCAATATGCCCGACTACCAATCCGTGCGTGCCTCCGGAGAAACGGCCGTCGGTCAACAACGCCACTTTTTCATCCATTCCTTTTCCGACGAGGATTCCTGAAATCGACAGCATTTCCGGCATTCCCGGCCCGCCTTTCGGTCCCACGTAGCGAATGACCAATACGTCGCCGTCGTTGATCTGGTCTGCCATTACAGCCGCTGTCGCTTCCGGTTCGTTGTCGAAAACGCGTGCCGGCCCAGAATGGCGTTTCACTTTGACGCCGGACATTTTCGCTACAGCGCCGCGCGGCGACAGATTCCCTTTCAAGACGATCAGCGGACCGTCTTTCCGCTTCGGATTATCAAACGGCATGATGACTTGCTGGCCATCCAAAAGATCCGGCGCCTCTTTCAAGTTCTCCGCCAAGGTTTTGCCGGTGACGGTCATGCAGTCGCCGTGCAGATAACCTGCCTCAAGCAGCATTTTCATCACGGCTTGGACGCCGCCTACACGGTGCAGGTCCTGCATGACGTATTTGCCGCTCGGTTTCAGATCGGCAATGTGCGGCACTGTTTTTTGGATGCGGTCAAAATCATCGATCGTCAAATCGACTTCTGCGGCATGGGCGATTGCCAGTAGGTGCAGGATGGCATTGGTCGATCCGCCAAGCGCCATCACCACCGTTATGGCATTTTCAAACGCTTCTTTTGTCATGATGTCTTTCGGATAAATGCCTTGTTCCAGCAAATTGTACACTGCAGCACCGGCAGCTTCGCAATCCGCCAGTTTGCCGTCCGTTTCTGCCGGATTGGATGAGCTGCCCGGCAAACTCATGCCCATCGCTTCTGCAGCGGATGCCATGGTGTTCGCCGTATACATGCCGCCGCAAGACCCTGCGCCCGGACAAGCCGCACACTCAATTTTGCGGAGCGCTCCGTCGTCGATTGCGCCGGCATTGTGCTGCCCGACTCCTTCGAATACCGATACGATGTCAATATCTTGTCCATTGTTTCTGCCCGGCGCGATAGTGCCCCCGTAAACGAAAACAGCCGGAACTTCGGAATTGGCGATGGCAATCAAACAGCCCGGGATGTTTTTGTCGCAGCCCCCGATGGCGACCAGGCCATCCAGACTTTCAGCACCTACTACAGTTTCAATCGAATCGGCAATCACATCACGGCTTGAAAGCGAATATTTCATCCCTTCCGTCCCCATTGAGATACCGTCCGAAACGGTGATGGTGTTAAAAATCATAGGCTTACCGCCTGCCTCAGCCGCGCCTTTTTTCGCACTCACTGCCAAATCATGGATATGTATATTGCAAGGAGTGACTTCGCTCCAAGTACTTGCTATCCCAATCTGTGGTTTGGTGAAATCCTGGTCATCGAATCCTACTGCTCGCAGCATCGCCCGGTTCGGCGCTTTCATCGATCCGTCGAACACTTTACTATTGATTCGCAAGTCTTTTTTCATTTGGCATCTTTCCTTTCTTTTTTATTATTATAGAGAAATATTTACGCAATTCAATGAATTTCGAGTTTTATTTAAAATTATATTCAAATACTTCGAAAATCGTACACTTGTAAGCCTTTTCATGCCATTAAATGGTTTAAGGGGAGTTTTTGGTGTGTCTTTTTTGACATTGGAATTTTCCTTCCTTTATTTCTTATTCCAATAAAACTTTTCCAAATGCATGATGCAACGGGTAGGTAAAAAGTCAAAAAAAAATAGACCGGCAAAGAAAATGCACTTTTCTTCACCGGCCTGTATTGCCATTTTTATCATGGTTATTTTCGATCATTTTGAAACGGATTTTGCCATTCCATCAAAAGCGCGAAGTTCCGGGAATCCTCGTCTTCGAGGTAATTCACGGCAAGACCGACCGGCGTCCTGCCGCAACGGAGCAGAAATGAGATGACCGGGTCTTTCAGTTCGCCGGCCATTACGCGCTCCACGTATTCCTCCGGGCTCATTTCAGCTGCAAGTGCCCCATATCCAGGCATTCGGGCACCGCCAAGCACCCGTTCCAGCCGGTCATGCACCACGCGCTCATAGACCGCCTCCATCAGCAATTTCCCAAGGTCGAGTTTGCGGAAAGAAGGCTTGATGCAAATATCCGCGATATACAGCGTTTTTGCCTCATCTCGGTGATTGGTAAGGTAGCCGTCCCCAGTAATCTCGCTCCAGGCATGCTGGGGGTGATGCGGATCAAAATCGACGAGGAGGCTGGTAAGCGAGCCCGCAATCTCCCCTCCAATTTCAACGCAAAGCGCCCCTTCCGGGTAAGTCGTGAGATGGCTTTCCAGCTGGTCTTCACTCCACCAAAGATCTTCCGGAAACGGCGGCGGAAAACTTTCCCGCTGCACGTCGATTAATGCGGCGAAATCCTCTGCTGTATAATTGCGAACCGTTGCCAATACAGGTTTGCCGCCTTTGAATACGAATTGTTCTTTACGATACATCCCTTTCCCGCCTTTCCTGACATCATTTTCTTCTATATTAATATAAACGAAACGAAAATCCCCCAGCCGAAACAGCTGGGGGATCGATTTGTGGATTATGGTCACAGCGGCGGCACGATGACCGGCACTGATGACAATGGTTTTGCTTCTTCTTGCTGAACAGCAGCCGCTTGCACTTCCGTTTCTGCCTGAAGCTGCATTGCTCCTGTGATCGCTACAGCCAAGGCTGCAGTGATCACCATCTTTTTGCTGAATGTCATAATAATTCCCCTCCATTACGATTATGATAAGAGCGGTAGAAATTCGCTTTTTCCCACTCTTTTTGCTGCTGGTAATATTCCACCAAATCTGCAGCGATTTTTTTGCTTTCTTTTATATAACCATTTTTTCTGAAAAATGGAAACATTTTCTCTTCAGAATAGGTCATAAGGTCTGGTTGGGAAAAATTTCGCTTCTCGAAGTAGTTTACGTATATTTCAAAATGTTCATCTTCCGGTCTTCGGATCAGCGTCCGCACTTCTTCTATCAAATGTGTGGGATCGATTCCCGCTTCGATAGCCGCCTCGATTTTGCTGAGCAGCACCGCTTTATAGAAATCCGTATCTTTCGGGATGCTTTGCCGGATTTCCTGAAGCATTTCATACGCCTGGAGGGCTTCCCCTTTTTCCATAAGCAGTTCGACGTAATTATAGACCGTCTGATGGTACAGTTCCGTCTGCCCGGTCAGCTGGGCATTGCGAGTAAGCACGGTATAGATGCCGCTGGCCTGGACAAGCAGGTTCCGCCTCGTGTAATTCATGGCCAGCAGTAATTGCGCATGCAGGAGGCGGATGTAATTGTAATGGAGCTGATAGAACTGGACGGCCAGCTCCGCGTAATAGGCGGATACTTCGAAGCGGTCAAGAAGAATCAATAACCGGGCTTTCTGGTAATAGTACTCCCCTTCGAATTTCTGGGGAATGCTCTGGATGCCTTGGTCGAGCAAATCCAAGTAACCGAGCGCTTTGTCGTTTTTATTGAGCATGCTGTAATAGATCGCCTGGAAGAACTGATACAGCCATTTTTCGGGCGCGGTGAAAGAGCCTTGCAGGCGTTCGAGCAGTTTTTTCTGCGCTTCTGCCTGGATCTGGTTCGCTTCGAGGACATAAAAGCGGAATTTATACAGTTCAAACTGGTTGACCAAGTCTGTGGACTGGAGGTAATCGTTCTCTTGTTCCAGCTGCTTGAACAGCCTCCGTGTATTCTCCAAGTCATAATGCAGCAGGCAATCGATAAAATCGCTCAACTGGCGTTGCAGCCGGTTATGTTTGTCGATCTCTTTCGACCAATGGACGCCCATCTTGGCAAGCAGCGCTTCAATGGTCGACTCGTGCGGCGTATATGTATTGGATTCGATCTTGCTCAAATGAGAAATCGAACAAATTCCGTCGGCTAGTTGCAATTGCGTCATGTTGTTTTTGGTGCGGTAATATTTGATGACAGAACCGATGTTCATGAGCTCACCCTTTATGTCTGAATAATTAAATTTTACCATAAAAAAACAATCCCGGCGTATGGCCGGGATTGTTTTTTGCCGCTGCTTAACGCAAGCGGGCAAATCCAAATCCTGAAGCATAATCGTCGCCGTATCCAGCGCCCGATCCTGAAAGGATGTCGTAGTTGTATGCACGGTTCTGCAAATCATTGCGGATGGTCGTGTGGCTGACCGTCGGGTTTGCTGCCCATACTTTTGCCGCAAGTCCGGCAATGTGCGGTGAAGCCATTGACGTTCCGCTGATAGTCGAATAGCCGCCAGTGTACCAAGTCGAGTAGATTGCCGCGCCAGGTGCCGATACTTCTACATCGCCTTTGTTGATGTAGTAGTCGCCATCTGTATAGCTATAACCGCGTGAAGAGAAATCTGCAACACGGTACGTGCCGTTTTGGATGACGTTTTCAAGTGCTGCAACCGCTACTGCATTCTGCAATGCGCCAGGGTAGCCGATCGATCCTTGGTACGGGCCTGAGTTACCGGCTGCTGCGATGATCAAAACGCCTTTGCTGTAAGCATAGTTGACAGCATTCGTGATCAAGCTGCTTTCAGAAGAAGAACCGAGTGACATATTGATGACCACTTTCGTGTTCAGCGCAGTTGCCTGATCGGCTACGTGGCGAATAGCGTTTGCGATGTCATCCGAATAACCTGAACCGTCATCGCCCAATACTTTGTATGCCCATAAGTCTGCAGCCGGAGCTACACCGTAAACGCCTGAACCTGAACCGCCGTCAGCAAGTGCAGTTCCTGCAACGTGTGTCCCGTGTCCTTGGCGGTCAACACATGAACCGTTCACGATGCTCGTTCCGACAGTGAAATCTTTACATTGTTCAACATTGTTTACTAGATCCGCGTGGGTTTTATTGACGCCTGTATCAAGTACAGCGATGTTGACGCCTGCTCCGCCTGATGTTCTTGTCAATGCGCTATCGTTATAGATGGCTTTGATGCCCCATGGCGTTGACTGTGAGGCTGCCATTGCGGCATATGCTGCTTCCGGTTTCGAAGAAGTAGAGTCAATTGAATACTCAGGAACTTTTTCAACCGTCAAGTTTTTATTTTTTTGAAGCGCTTCGAATTGGTTTGCGTTCATATCGGTCGTGAAGCCTTCACCTTCAAAGTCCCAATGGACGCCGTAACGATCTTTGGCATTCTTCAGTTCCTTCTGGTTCGCCGAATCGACCAATACACGGAATTTCTCATTGCTGTTTTGTGCTGAGGAGTCCCCATTTGCGCTGACACCCATTGCCGGTACGAGCAATGTTGCCGTAAGCATGACTGATGTTACAAATTTCGCCGATCTTTTCATCGTTCAATCCCCTTTTCCATTAAAAGTGTTTGGCAGATAAAGCACCCCGGCGTCCCGGCGTCCGCTTTCAGGCTCCCCGCTTCGGAAAACCCGGCCTCACAACTAACGTTAACAGAGAAGTCTCATATGCGTAATTGGGAAAATAACGGCCCTTTTAAGTTAATAAACGCTAAGGAGACTTAAATATTCACGACTTTGTACCTAAAACACTTTTATGTCCTTTAAAAAGACTTTTTTCGAAAGAAATACATCAAAATCTTGCAATTTTTATCATAAAGAACACTTGTCCGAAAGAAGGTTTCGGCTCCAATTTTATGCTGATTTCCTGAAAATGAATTATGTCTTTTCTATATTGATGGAATTTTCCATTAAATTAACCATTCGGATCGGATATTATATATACTTTAGTAAAGAGCGTTCAAGCAAGGAGGGATTCTATGGTAAGCGATTGGCTCAAAGGCGCACAGCATGCCGTTATATTTACAGGCGCCGGCATGTCGACAGAAAGCGGGCTGCCGGATTTCCGCTCAGCAAACCAGGGTTTGTGGGGGAAAAGGGATCCAAGCAAAGTGGCGAGCGTGCAAGCGATGAATTCAAATGCTGAAGCGTTCACTGCGTTTTACCGGGAGCGCATCACAAAAGCTGACGCCTTTTCCCCGCACGAGGGGCACCGAATTTTGGCAGACTGGGAATCCGGCGGCCTGGTCCGGTCAATCATTACCCAAAACGTCGACGGCTTCCATCAGCTGGCCGGAAGCCGTGCAGTCACTGAACTCCATGGATCGCTCCGCAAGGTTTTTTGCCAGTCTTGCGGCGCCTCCTACAGCAGCAGCTTCTACAAAGAAAAAAATTACCGCTGCCCTGCTTGCGGCGGCCTGCTCCGCCCTGCTGTCGTGCTGTTCGGCGAAATGCTGCCGGAAGAACCATTCGCCATGGCATACGAAGAAGCCAGCCGGTCCGACTTGTTCATCGTTCTCGGCTCTTCGCTCAGTGTCTCGCCTGCCAATCAATTCCCGCTTATTGCCAAGGAACATGGTGCACGTTTGGTAATCATCAACGAAGAAGCGACCGACTTCGATTCCTATGCCGATCTCGTGGTCCATGGCCGGAAAATCGGAGCGGTACTCGCAGAATGGAATGAAGGACTCAATTGATCAAAAGAATGGAGGGTAGTCATGAAAACATTACGTTATTCACTAATTGATGTGTTTACAGAGAAGCCGTTCGGCGGCAACCAATTGGCGGTCTTTCACGGTGAGGAGAAACTTTCTTCCACCACGATGCAGCAAATCGCGCGGGAATTGAATTTGTCGGAAACCGTCTTTGTCTGTCCACCGGAAAATTCGAAGAACCATAAATGCTTGCGCATCTTTACGCCGAAAGTGGAATTGCCGCTTGCCGGACACCCGACCATCGGGGCAGCGTTCAGTTTAGCCGAACAGGGAATGATACAGACTTCAGAAGGGCCGAATGAGTGGATTTTGGAAGAACAGTTCGGCGATATTCCGGTGACCGTCCATAAATATGGCGGGCAGATCGTGAAAGTGGAAATGACGCAACCTTTTCCGGAATTCAGAGCCAGCTATCAGAAGACCGGCCTAGTCGCTGACTTGCTTTCGCTGACGCCGAAAGACCTCGACGTCCGCTACCCGTTCCAGACGGTTTCATCAGGCCTCCCCTTTTTATTCATCCCTGTCCGTTCCTTGAATGCCATCCGCAATATCCAATTCCGCACAGACATCTGGGAACGGCATTTTAGCCGGGATCCGGATACACAGCATATTTTCGCATTCACTACTGAAACAGAAGAAAAGCGTTCGACCGTCCACAGCCGCATGTTCGCCCCTGCCATGGGCATTGCCGAAGACCCGGCAACCGGTGCAGCAAGCGGGCCGCTTGGCGCATATCTGGTTGAGCACGGGGTCATCCCCAAAACAGCTGACGGGACCTACAATATCCGCAACGAACAAGGCTTTGAAATCAAGCGCCCCAGCTATATTGACGTCACCATCAGGAAATCCGGCAACCGGTTCTCGCTCGTGAAAATCGGCGGCACCTCGGTGACGATGGGACAAGGCGAGATTTATTTGGCAGATTAGTCCTGAGAACAAAAAAACACCGCTGCAGCCTAAGCTGCAGCGGTGTTTTGGCGTTATCTTCTCTGGATGGATTTCCACTGATCTTCAAGCCATTGGTCAAAGTCATCGCCTTTATCGCCTTTGTACGTATCGTAGATGTCAACGCGCGTTTTTTGCAATTTCACTTTGAAATCTTCGTACGTATGGTCTTTCGGCAAGCTCTTTTTCAAGCGGACCAACACTTTTGAAGTGTCTTTGATCAAATCGAATTTTTTGCGTTTCGGCAATTCGACTTCTTCTCCGAGGCTCTGCAATTTTTCAAAAGCGGCTTCCTGCACCTGATAGACCGGGTCGTTGTTCATGCGGTGAAGCAGGACATCAATGGTCTTCTGGTGTTTGTAGTTGCCCAATTCCTCTACTGCCGCAAGGCGTTCTTTCCAGTTGGCTGTACGGTTGGCTGCTCGTTTCAATTCGTCGTAGTTCGACGGAAGTTCAGTGCTGTATTGTTGACTCAAAAATTTCAATCTCCTTTGATCATTTCCCTTTCCGGAAAATGTGCTGCTCCATTCCATTTCGGAAATAGCTTGTCCCCGTATTGTACCATCAAGTGGGCGAAAGGACAAAAAGCTGATTTTGAAGGAGGACCTTGATGTCGTCTGAAAATATTCAAAATAATTAATAAATAATAGGTTTAATTTCATAAATTTGGGTATATTATAAATGTTTTTACAAAAAATTGTATTTGAAAGGAGATCAAAATGAGAAAAACCGTCTTAGGCAGTTCAATGTTTTTGTTGATGTTCATGGGTACTTCCGGTGCATATGCTGAGGTAAACGACAGAAATTGTGATGATTTTTCCAGCCACCAGGAAGTGATGGAATTTTGGTACTCTAACGGCTATAACGCAGACAATGACCCCCATGACTTGGACCGTGACAATGATGGCCTGGCATGTGAAGTGACTCAAAGTGAATACGATAGTTTTGTCGCATCCAAAGAAGCCGGTTCTTCTGATAACGGAGATGAAGCAGCGGAAGAAACAGTTGAAGGCGAAGAAATGCCGGATACCGCCTCTGACAATCCATTGATGATGCTGCTTGGCGCTGGAGCAGCTGCTGCCGGTTCCCTACTGCTATTCCGTCGCAATAAACAAGAAGCTTAACATTCTATTCTTAGGCAGGTTCCCCTGCCTTTTTGTCATGAGGTGATGTCAGATGAAGCGCTGGACAGGCTTGTTTTTACTCATTGCAGGTTTAATCGTCGGACTTTCCAGTTTTTCCGGCTGGTACAGTGCCAAAAGCTCTGCGAAAGTTTTGACGGCAGGTGAAATGAAAGAAGTGGCAGAGCTGCAAGAAATGACTTATATCAAACGGGAGAAAGCTCCAGCCGCGCCTCCCGATTCCGGGCAAACGGCCGAACCTGTCACCACTACTTCTGTCAGCCATAAACCGGGTGAAAAAACCGCATCTTTGATTATCCCCAAACTCGAGCAAAAGTTTTCGGTGTATTGGGGAGCGGATGATGCGACGCTGGACCAGGGTGTAGGGATGTTCGTCAGCGATCTTACCACAGTCCCTGGCGGAAATGGGCACACAGTGCTGAGCGGCCATCGGGATACCGTCTTTACGGGCCTTGGCGAGCTGGCAAAAAAAGACCAGCTAATGATTGAATATGACGGCAAAGTTTTTGTATACGAGATTATCAAAACGTGGATTACCCATGGAGATGACCGCACCGTTATTGTTGAGAAAGATGAATCCGTTCTGACACTCACCACCTGTTACCCGTTTGATTATATCGGATATGCACCGGACCGTTATGTCGTCCAAGCCAAGCTGGTGTCTGCTTGATCGGCAACGGATCACTAAGAAATAGGCTGTCTAAAAAAGGCTGCTGTCCATTTCGGCGGACGCTTTCCGCGGGCTTGCGCCGAACTAACAAAGAACTTGTGCTCCTGCGCAAGCTCGTCGCAAATACTTGCCCTCGCAAGCTTCGGTCAAGTATTGACTCGCTTCCGAGTGGATTTCGGCACTTCGCTGTCCCGCTGGAAAAACCGATGCTTCTGTCTCTGCATCGCTTCGCTAGCTTCGAGACATGAAAGGGCGTTGCATCGCTTTGCTGCTTCGTCGCAAACAAGTTGGCCGAAGTGCCTTCGTCCAACTTGCTCGCCGCCTCCATTTTCATCAGCCGTTATAGAATAAGGAAAGGCCAGAGGAGAAGAGCATTGCTTTTTCTCCTACGGCCTTTTCGTTTTGAGCTTTTTAGACAGTTCCTTTTCTTTTTATTTTATATAAATTGCTGCAACCGGCTTCTTGAGGTGTCTTATGCCATGGGCAAAGGGATGATTTCCCCCTTATGGAACCCCCTCCGCCCAAAGGTTCGGCCGCTCTTTTCAGACGGTCAAAAAATGATATGCTATTTTCAAAATTTTGGGTATACTGTAAATGGTTTTATAAAATACTTTCAACCAAAGGGGATCCCAATGAGAAAAACTGTATTGGCCGGTTCGATGTTTTTGATGATGTTTACAGGGGCTTCGGGCGCATATGCCGAAACAACCGATAAAGATTGTGCGGATTTTTCGTCCCGCGAGGAAATGATGCAATTTTGGTATTCAAACGGCTATAGCGCCATAAATGATCCCCACCGCTTGGATGGAGACGGCGACGGCTTGGCGTGTGAAGTATCCAAAAGCGAATATGATGCGTTTGTAGCGGCACAAACCGGTGATGCGAATGGCGGCACAACACCTGGAGAAGAAACTGCTGAAGGTGAAAAATTGCCGGCAACCGCTTCAAGCAACCCGTTGATCATCCTGATCGGCGCCGGAGCTGCAGCAGCCGGCTCGCTCCTATTATTCCGCCGGAAGCGGCAAGAAGCGTAAAAGCGAATCCGAAGGCCGGCATGCCTGCCTTCGACTCTTGAGGTGATTTTTATGAGGCGCTGGATCGGGCTGTTCCTGCTTGTTGCCGGCCTTGCGGCTGCCGTTTATGGTTTTTTGGGATGGCATGATGCAAGAAGCTCCGCTGAAAACCTGACGGCAGCCGAACAGAAAGAAATTGAAGAAAAGGCTTTTGCGGCACATACGGCTACTTCAGCCGCCCCTTCTGACAAGCCGCTCCAACCGGTCCTCACCACTTCGGTCCGGCATGCACTTGGCGAAGAAACTGCTTCGTTGATCATCCCGAAGCTGGAACAGAAGTATTCGGTGTTTTGGGGTGCAGATGATGAGACATTGAAGCAGGGCGTAGGGATGTTCATCAGCCCCTTGACGACGGTCCCAGGCGGCAATGGTCACACGGTGCTGAGCGGCCATCGCGATACCGTTTTTACCGGGCTGGGAGAGCTTGAAGAAAGCGATGTGCTGATGATTGAATACGACAGCGGGGTCTATGTCTACGAAATTACAGATGCCTGGATCACCCATGAAGACGACCGGTCGGTCATCGTCGAGAAAGACGAGTCTACGCTAACCCTGACGACCTGCTATCCGTTCGATTACATCGGATATGCCGCAGACCGATATATTGTCCAGGCGAAACTCGTATCTGCCTCAACAGACTAAAACAAGAGGGCAAAACTGCAGCCGCAGTTTTGCCCTCTTCCCTTTTGCTTTGCAAATTATAGCGCTGCAACCGCCGCGATGAGCCGGTCGACTTCTTCTTCAGTGTTATACGGCGCCAATCCGGCCCGGATCCAGCCGCCGGTTTTATTGATATCGAGCCGGTCTGCCAATGTGGAAGCATAAAAATGCCCGGCTGCGATAAATATGCTGTGCTGTTCTGCCATGATTTTGCATACTTCTGCAGGGTCCTGCCCTTCGAGCTGGAATGCAATGGTCGGTGTTTTCGGTACGTCGGTCCCGGCTTCGAACAACGTCACTCCGTCAAGTGCGCGCAATCCGTCGCGAAGGCGCTTCGCGAGCCGGTTTTCATAAGCTTCGATCGCCTCAAGCCCCGACAGAATGCGCTCCCTTCTCGTTTTGCCTTCGCCGAACGAGGCAAAAAATTCGATGGCGGGTTTGATGCCGGCAATGCCTTCATGGTTTTGTGTGCCGGTCTCCAGTTTGTCCGGATAATAGCTTGGCGCCGGTACCAATTTGTACGGCTCAAGACCTTTGAAAATATTTTCGCGAATTGCTGCAATCCCGATATGTGGGCCAAAGAATTTATAGGCTGAACAAAGCAGGATATCGATGTCCTGCTTTTCGCGGTCAAGCGGAACATGCGGCGCTGCATGGACGGCATCCGCTGCAAAAATCGCTCCCACTTCCTTGGCGCGTTTGACGATCGGTTCGATGTCGACAATCGTGCCGACTGCGTTCGAAGCCAAGCCGACAGCGACAAGCTTGGTATTTTCGTTGATGACTTCATGGAGATCGCTTAGGTCAAGAACCAACGAATTGGTATCGACCTTGATCCACCGGACGTTCAAGCCCCGGTCTTTCGCCATGAGAAGCCACGGATCCACGTTTGCCCGGTGGTCCATCTCGGTCACCACGATCTCGTCGCCTTCCTCGAACTGTTTGCCGAGCGCATTGGCGATGGCAATCGTCAGCGTGGTCATGTTCGCACCAAACGCCACTTCGTTCACTCCGACATTGAGGAAGTCGGCGACCGCCCCCTTCGCATCCGCGATGATCTCTTCCGTTTCCCAGCTCGACGGGAACGACCCATGCAGGTTCGCGCCGCCTCTTTCCATATAGCCTGCAATCGCCTGGATGGCGGATTTGACGACTTGCGAGCCGCCTGGACCATCAAAATAGGCAACGTTCTTGCCGTGATATGTCCGCCTCAAGGCGGGGAATTGCTCCCGGACCGCTTCAATCGGAAATGCCGTTTCAGTTGTTTTCATGTACATAGCCCCTTTGCAATGACGTTCTCTTTAAATAAAACACGTTATCGGAGCCGATGTCTAATAGAAAGCGGTTGATTTCTGAAAATTTATTTTTATTCCTGCATGCATAGCTTTTTATTAAGCACTGCGGAATGAGGGTATACATTTTATAGAATCTTGAAAGCTGAAAGGAAGAACCTCAATGCCTCATTTTAAATCTCGAGATGTCACCTTGTTCTATGAAGATGTCGGAGAAGGAACGCCGTTACTGCTCCTGCACGGGCTGACAAGCAACCATGCCATGTTCTACCGCGAAATGGATTTTTTCAAAAAGAAATACCGCGTCCTTGCGCTGGATTCCCGAGGCCACGGACGGTCCGATAAACCGGAGACATATACCCTGGACGACCATGTCGAAGATGCAGTTGCCCTAATCAACCATTTGAAACTTGAAACGCTCTATGTACTAGGCGTATCAATGGGCAGCTATATTGCACAAGGCGTAGCAATCGCGCTTCCGGACCAGGTGAAAAAACTCGTCCTCGTCGCTACCAAGCCAAACGGGGAACAATCGTCGATGGCGGAGCTCTTTGAACGCCATGAGGAGGCGTTCCGCGGAATGACACTTGCCGGAAAGCTGAATAAGTCATCCGAATTCATGTTCCACAACCAGGAGAAAGTCGACGAGTGGCTGCGGAAAACGGCCGAACAGAGCGACGGGCTTACAGGCCGCGAACAGGCGGCCGCTTCCGCCGCATTGAAGGATTTCGATTTCCGCAGCAAGCTCGGAAATATCCGCGCGGAGACGTTGGTAATCAGCGGCAAGCACGACGGCTTGAATCCTCCCGACAAGGGCAGAGAGACCGCTCTCCACATTCCGGATGCGACGTATATGGAATTCAAGCGCTCCGGCCACGCACCGAACGTCGAACAGGACAGGCTATTCCTTGGCATCGCCGATAATTTTCTTGATTGACGGGATGAAAAAACGCTCTGCACGATCAAGCTGTTCAGTTTTGAATCGCAAAACCGTCATTCGAACTCCAAACAGCCCCCCAGTTAGAACCTTTGGACTGATATGGGGGCTGCTTTTATTATTGGTTTTTGCCTATAAAAAAAGCCGAAAGGTTGGTTCATCCTTTCAGCTCTTCTCGCTATATCGGCACATCAATGGGTTGGCTTCCTCCATCAGGTGCCTTCTCATATTTACTTCTCCCTTTGAATGCGGTCTTCATTAAGTTTGTTCGGTTGGTTCTTCGTTTTGTTTAAAGGGGAAGCGTTTTGGTCGTAATCATTCACATCGACGTGCTCCACATTTTCTTCACTTGTGTCAGTCCCTGGATCCCAGGTTGCGCTGTTTATTACGTTTCCGCGTTCCCCCGTTGTAAAGGTTCCTTCTGGTTCCCGGATGGTGTCGTCAAAATCATTGCTTTTTTGCCAACCGCTGGTTTCTCTGCTCGGATTTGGTTCTTCCGATTCCCGCCAGTCTGCTGAATGAGCTGGGTCCTTTTTTCTGATTGTGGTGTCGCCATCTGCAAGGTAGGGCTCATTCGAACTATTGGTGTTTGTGTCTGAAGTGCCTCTTTCTTGAAGTACGCCTTCCCGTTGTTGTTCTTTTCCAACATCCTTGGCTGTACCTGAATCTGCCGCCTGGAATTGCTGAGTATCTTGTCGATCTTTTCGGATAGAATCATCACGATTATTTTTTTCCATCTTAATTCCTCCTAGTTTAAAAAGTCTCCATACACCCAGTTACCCGTTAGGTGAAAATTCAAACTTTTGTACGGAACAATACAAAACACACAGAAGGCTTTTTTGTATATGAACATGCTTTTCTGCATTCCCCTATTACGGATGCCCTCCACAAGATGATTGACACACTGATGTATAGGGCAGGAATCCAAATGTCCGTTTAGATTTCGATAAAAAAACACCTAAGTCCGGAGGTTCAAAAACCTGTCGAATTTAGGTGTTATTTGGCTTTTTAAAGGACTGACTAAATAGATTTTAAAAGATAGTCTATTTAGGAGGTCAATTCGGTTTTTACAATTCAAATCTGAGCGGGTATGCGATTCGAAGAGCGTTTTTTCCTGGTTTCATTATTGGGCCGTATAGCCGCCGTCCAGGACGACTGCCTGGCCGGTGACGCCTGACGCTTTGTCGCTTGCTAGGAACATTGTGTAATCTGAAATTTCCTGTACAGACAGCAGGCGCTTTTGCGGCACCAAAGGATAGATGACTTCTTCAAGCACTTTGTCCAAAGAGACATTGCGCGTTTTCGCCAAATCGCTCATCTGATTTCGCACAAGCGGTGTATCGACATAGCCCGGGCACATTGCATTGACTGTGATGCCATGCTCTGCCCCTTCCAGCGCAGAGACTTTCGTCAACCCGATGACGCCATGCTTTGCGCTGTTATACGCCGCTTTGCCGGCGAAACCGACGAGGCCATTGATGGAAGCCATGTTGATGATACGGCCTTTGCCTTGTTTCTTCATGATCGGAAACGCATGTTTCGTCGCCACAAAAGGCGCAACCAACATGATTTTTACAAGCAGTTCGAATTTTTCGGTCGGAAACTCTTCAATTGGAGAAACAAATTGCATACCTGCGTTGTTGATCAGGACATCAAGCGAGCCGAACGTTTCTACCGCTTTATGGATCGCCGCTTCCAACTCCGCTTCATTCGTCACATCAACCTTAAGGCCAATTGCTTCAAATCCCTGGTCCTTTAAGGATTGGGCAGCGTCCACAACCGCTTCTTCATTGATATCCGTTAAAACAATTTTAGCCCCTTCTTTTGCGAAGTCGGCACTGATTTCATAACCGATGCCGCTCGCGGCGCCAGTAATGAATACTACTTTATTTTCAACCATGCGAATTCCCTCCACTAATTTTTAGATGCCTAATCCTAGTGAAAACAAGACGATCGCAATCGCCAGGCCTAGCAGCGGAACGATAACCGTTACAGCTCCCATTGCTCCATAAGCAGCTTTATGTGTTTCACCGCAGATTCCCTGGATGGTCGTTACCACGTATCCGTTATGCGGCAAGGAATCCAGTGCTCCGGAAGAAATTGCGACTGTCCGGTGAAGCGCTTCGGTGTTGACGCCCAAGTCAATGTAATGTGGGGCCAACAAAGGCAAAGCGATAACTTGTCCGCCGGATGCCGAACCGGTGATTCCGGCGATGACGCTTACTGCGATTGCACCGCCGATCAACGGGCTGCCTGGAATACTCGTCATGGCATCAACAGCTGTTTGGAAGGCCGGCACGGCTTTCGCCACCCCGCCGAATCCGACAACAGCCGCTGTATTGCCGATAGCGATCAACGCGCCAATCGTACCATCCGTCAATGCTTTCCCCATGTTTTGGAAATGGGATCTGTTTAAAATGTACGTTGTAAGAAAGCCGCCAAGCAATGCGATGACCAACGCCGATGTTTTCAAAGAATCATGGAAGATGAATGAAACAACAAGCACAACCAATAAAGGAATCAACCCCATGATTGGGTTTGGCAATGCGCGCTCTTCCACCACCGGGTCTGTTTTGCGCGACTCGAAATGTTCGCCTTTTTTTACTGCCTTGCTGATCATGCGCTTCAGCCACCAATAGCCGAATACCGCCATGAAGACGCCGACGATAATACTGACTTCCCATCCAGCGTAAGGGCTGGTGTTCAAATACTCGATTGGAATCCAGTTTTGGATTTCCGGTGAACCGGCTGAAGTCATCGTAAATGTAACTGAACCGAGCGCTAATGCCGCTGGAATAAAGCGGCGCGGAAGATCCGCCTGTTTGAACAAGCTGAGTGCCATCGGATAAACCGAGAAGGCTACGACGAATAAACTTACGCCGCCATAGGTCAACACCGCACAGGCGATAACGACTGCAAGCACCGCCCGCTTGATGCCGAATTTTCCAACGAGCCAGCGGGAAACACTGTCTGCTGCTCCGCTGTCTTCCATCAATTTACCAAAGATTGCTCCAAGCAGGAACATCGGGAACCAGGCTGTGATGAACCCGGAAAACCCGGTCATGTAATTCCCTAAAAAGTTTACTTCCCCTTCCGCAACCATCTGCGGAAACAATGGCAGGCTGCTGAACAGCGCTACCACTAGCGCACTCAACGGACCTGCAATCAGCAAGTTCGTCCCTCTCATCGTCAAGTAGATGAGCAGCGCCAAACCGCCGATTAAACCGATCATACTAAACATGTTATTTCCCCCTTTAAATTGTTTTACACGCTGCCGTCCGAATCATGCCCCTTTTGCATCTATCCAGAAACCGGCTTTCTTGTAAGCGCTTACGAGTCCGATATAAAAAAATTCATAAATTTGTCAAAATATTTAGACCCGCTCGGCTTTTTATAGTGTACCTTTCCTTTTTTAATAGGTAAAATGAATAAAAAGTATACTTCGCATAACTTTAAGTTATAGAAAAGAGGCCAATCATGGATATCCGGCAATTGAATTATTTCATAGAAGTGGCGAAGCACCAGAGCTTCACCAAGGCTTCACAGGCGCTGCATGTCACCCAGCCGACACTCAGCAAGATGGTGAAAAACCTGGAAGATGAACTCGACGTTACGCTTTTTGACCGTTCCGCCCGGCAGATCGTTTTGACCGACGCCGGCGAAGTGGTGCTTGCCCAAGCCCAAAAAATCGTTAACAGCCTGGATGATTTATCGGAATCGCTTTATGATGTGATGCACTTGAAAAAAGGGAAAATCAAAGTCGGCCTCCCTCCTGTCATCAGTACACTGTTCTTTCCGACCATCATCGCTGAATTCCAGCGGTCCTATCCCGATGTCACCATCATGATTGATGAATACGGTGCGAAGAAAGTCGAGCAGAAAGTGCTCGAAGGCGCAGTCGACCTCGGCTTTGTCATGCTGCCGGTGGACGAAGAGAAGTTCGATGTCGTCCCGTTTGTCGAGCAGGATATCAAGCTTCTGGTTCACCAGTCACATCCCCTTGCCCATCTGGACACAGTGGACCTCATCGATTTCAAAGACGATCCTTTTTTGCTGCTGAGCAAAGAATTCACCCTAAACAGCCGGACAATCCAGTTCTGCCTTAGTGAAGGGTTCACGCCGAAAATTGCGTACGAAAGCTCTCAGTGGGACTTTATCGTCGGCATGGTGGAAAAGAACCTGGGCGTCACTTTAATGCCGTCGCTGATTTGCGACCGGATGAAAGGCGGCCCTTTCAAAACCATCTCGCTTACCCGCACATTCCCTTGGCGGCTGGGCATCATCCTGGCCAAAAACCGCTACGTCCCTTATGTATCGCGTTCGTTCATTTCACTCGTCAATGAACTTCCAAAAGTTTGACAAAAAAAAGATTAAAAAAAGAATTCCCGGGTAAACCGTTATTAATGTTTCAAATTAACTTTTTTGGAGGGATATCAATGGCAAAAGAACTTGCTCTGCACGAAAAGCTTGAAGTCCATGAAATTTTGACATTCAAAACTGCCTGTATCGCGAAAAGCAAAGTATTCAGCGGCTTGGTGGAAGATCCGAAGTTGAAGGAAATCCTGGATGAAGACATCGAATTATCCACAAAAGCGATTAAGGACCTGCGCAAAATTCTAGCGGACTCCAACAAACAATAATTAAGGGAGGATGGATTATATGGCTACAAATAAAGAAACTTCAAAAATGAACAATGAAGCTATCCATAAGGATAATTTAGCGCTTCCGGGCTCTATGCTGGATGACTTGGCGATTGCCACGGATTTTCTGGTGACAGCCAAAGCCGCAGTCCGGAACCTTGCTGTCGCGATCACTGAGACAGCCACCCCTTCCGTCAAGAAAGTTCTGCGCCGCGAACTGGATATCGCCATCGATACACATGACAAAATCGCACAATATATGATCAAAAATGAAATGTACCATGCATATGACATTGAAGAGCAAGTTGAGCATGATTTGAAAAAAGCGGACACCGCTTTAGCGCTTGCCAAGAAAAAATAGTCATTGCTATGAGAAGCCGAACCGCCCTTTCGCCCCGGAAAGGCAGTTCGGCTTCTTTTCGGCATTGCTGGCAAAATGATTAATATTCTGCCAAACAGGGAATCCAATATAGATACTAGATACAAATCAGCATTTGAAAATGGAGGGATAGCAGTGGACAAAAGAACAAAGCAAGATCTTTTGTATGCATGTGCTGCAGGCGCCTGCGCGTTTGTTGTTGCTAGAATGTTCAGGAAAAAAGGGAAGAAATACTGGGTTTATCCGGACCATGACCTCCACAACAGCAAAACGGCCGATGTCCGTGAAAGCCCGAATGCAGCTGTGGACCACGCCGAAATCGGACTGACGGAGCTCGACTCTGCCTACCGTTCTGAATGGGTCTCGATGGGTTATCCGCAAACCTACCACGAATTTGATTATGACGGCGAAAAATGGAAAAAGTGACGAAAAAAGCAGGAAAGGCATAGAGCCTTCCCTGCTTTTATTTTGATTGAGGTCATGGTTTTGCGGTCATTTCGATGACTCCCGCAATATCGATGCCATTGAGTGCCTGCGTAGCCAACTGGTCCGCTTCAGCATTTTCCCGCCGCGGCACCAGCTCGTATTCCGGCTGGATGCCTAGCCTCTCGAGCTTTTGGTCGATGCGGTCAGCCCACCTGGCCAAATCCGCTTCCATGGCAGGCCAATCGCCGCCCATCTGGTTGATGACAACTTTGGAATCCCCGATGAACTGGATCGGCAAATGATGGACGCCGAGAAGTTCCAACTCTTGCAGGCTTAAGTAAAGAGCTGCGTATTCCGCTTCATTATTGGACTTTAATTCTGCAGACGGGGCATTGCGCCGCAGCCGATAGGACTTGCCGCTCTGTTCATAATAGATGACACAGCCAAGGCCGGAGGTGCTGGTCGCCGGGCTGAACCCGCCGTCGAAATAGACAGTGATGTTGTGCGGCTCCGTTTCGAGTCCTTTAAGGTAGCCTTTCATTTCCTTGACGGTCCATGTACTGTCGAACCGGTCGACGAATACCAGTTTTTTCGTCCGGCCCGTCCGCTCCAGATCTTCTGCGAGCAGCACCGCTTTGGCTGCCGGCATTTCTTCCGATTGGAAAATCGCCTCAGTCCCTTTCGGGGTTTTGTATACCCATTCTATCCGGACGTTCATTGCCCTGCCCCCTTCTCAGCTGCCCTTTATTTATCAGTATATAGAAAAACGCTTCTGTACATAGCTTAAAAAAGGAGTTGCCAATCGAACCTATAGTTCTTTTATTTCCTTTTCGGCATAATCTAAACGTTCTTTCACCAGCCAGAAAAAGGCGGTATGCCGGCCCTGTAAAAGGAGCGGCATACCGCCTAAAATCTGCTATTCTACAAGACTTGCATATACGACAAGCCGCTCTTCCCGGGTCCCCCTGGAAAAATCGTAGGTGCCGGAGCAAGTGATCAAAACAAGTTCAGGGGAGGAAGCATAGCCGAAAATGCCAGGAATGTCCGCCATTTCCAGCGGGACGGATTCCATTGTATGCACCCGGTACACCAGTTCCTTCCCTTCGCCTTTCACCCGGATCTCATCGCCGCTTTCCAGCTTGACGAGATCCCAGAAAACTGCCGGCCCATCGACTCCATCTACATGACCTGCGATGACCGCACGGCCGTTCTCGCCTGGTTCATACCCCGGCGAGAACCAGCTGACATCCGCTTCATTGTCCGGTACGGCCATTTCCCCGCTTTCGGTAACGCCAAGGGACTGGATGTCCGCTTTGACGCCGATTGCCGGTATTTCTATCAGCACCGGTTCGATGCCTTGCCTCTTCAATGAATTGATCGGATTTTTCGTTATTTTTACTGCTTCTACGCCAACAGGTTCTACTGTTGCAGGTTCCGCAGTTTCAGGTTCCACGGTTTCAGGTTCATGCCTTTCAGCGGCAAAGCCGACGCTTTCGCTGCGGACGCTCACCTCATCCTCCACTTCCTGGCATCCTGCAAGTAAAACCAGCAGCCCGATGGCTAAAAACTTAGTTTTGAAATCTTCTTCTCCATACTAGACCGCCTGCTGCAAAGAGCATAACTGTTCCAGCGATCAAAATCCATGGAGTTTGTGAGCTTTCTGGTGTTCCAAGGCCGGTTGTCGGCATGCCGTCCGGTGAAGCTGCTGCTTCATAGTCGACTAGCGCCAGCACTTCAAGCGCATCTGCAGTATTGACTGCGAATACACTATAAACCGTGCCTGCCGCCAATTCAGTTCCTTCTAACGGCAATACTTGCGTTCCGTCCGGCAAGCGGATTTCCAGATCATAGGTGCCTGCATCCAATTCTACATAATCGGTGATGCCCGGGAATTCCGCTCCGCTGAAGACTGCATCCCCGCCGATCAATCCGACATCAACTGCCGGTGCATCTGGAGACAAATGGCCGACGCGGATCTTGGCTTTGCCTTCAGCCACTTCCATGGAATCCTCAGCGACAACAAATTCCAAAGCGTCTACTGTATTGGCAGCTGCAACTGTATAAGCTTTGCCTGCTTCAACGGCCAAGTCTGCGCGCAGGACCCCAGTGCCTTCCGCATATTCAGTTCCGGTAGCGAACACTTCAACATCGTGTGTGCCAGCCGGCACTTCCAGATAACCAGAGTCTGCTTTGAACGGGACATTTTCCAAAGTTAGTTCCCCATTGACGTATACATCTACCGCTGGTGCATCAGGTGAAGCATGGACGACCCGGACCTTTGCTGTGTGGGAGTCTGCTAAAACCCCGGCACCAAATGTCATGGCAAGCAGCAAAGCGAGTGAAAGCAAAGCGAAAATCTTCTTCATTTTTTCCTCTCCTTTTCTTGTGCTTTATTTTGTATAACTATTGTACAACTTATTTATAATACATCTATAAAGATTATGCAAGCATTATATTCTGAATTTTCGTATAAAATATTTTTTAGTGTAATTGAGTAATCATTTGACGTCAAAACTATCTTTTCCAGAAATAAAAAAAACAGCCCCTAAGGACTGTTTCAGCTTTCATTATGAAGTGACTGTTTCTCCGGAAGCCGCCGCTGCATCTTCCCGCTCTTGCTTCGCTTCTTTCCGTTCCAGTTCTGCAATTTCCTGGTCGCTCATATATTCAATCTTGATGCCCATGAAGGCCATTGCAATCGAAATGAGCGGCACGGTGTAATTCAGGATGGCGTAAGGCGCGTATGCGAACGGGTGCACTGCAAGCGTCGCCAGGATGAAGACTCCGCACGTGTTCCATGGAACAAGCGGCGATGTGATCGTGCCGCCGTCTTCCAAGGCGCGCGAAAGGTTTTTCGAATGCAGCTTTTTGTCGCGATAGGCTTTTGCATACATCCGGCCCGGAAGCAGGATGGAGATATATTGTTCCGAAGCTGTTGCGTTGGTGAAAAATGCAGAAGCGACGGTCGCGGCAATCAGGCTGCCGGCAGAACGCGCCACTTTCAGGATTTGGTTGACGATGGCCTGCAGCATGCCCACTTGTTCCATGATGCCGCCGAAGACCATGGCGACGATCGTCAAGGAAACGGTAAACATCATCGACGAAATACCGCCGCGGTTGAACAAATCGTCCACCATCGCATTGCCGGTCGTAATGGCATAGCCGTCGTGCAATGTATTGACAGCGTCCCCGATATTGCCGCCTTGGATCAGGACGTGGCAGACCCAGCCGAGAAACACGCCGATGGCCAAAGCCGGCATCGCCGGCACTTTCTTAGCGACCATGACGATGACCGCAAGCGGCACCAGCAAAAGCCAAGGCGAGATGACAAAATTGCTTTCAAGCGTATTCAAAATGGCATTGATCTCTCCGGTATCCACGGAAGCGCTGCCGAATTGGCGGCCAAGGAAAAAGTAAGCGACCAAAGCGATGGCAAGTCCGGGAATCGTAGTATAAACCATGTGCTTGATATGTTCGAACAGATCGGTGCCGGTGATGCCTGCAGCCAGGTTGGTTGTATCCGACAGCGGAGACATCTTATCTCCGAAATAAGAACCGGAGATGACAGCGCCGGCAACCATCGCGGCCGGAATGCCCATGCTGATCCCGATGCCCATGCCTGCTACTCCGATTGTCCCCATTGTCGACCAGGAACTGCCGATCGCCAAAGTCACAATCGCACAGATAATGCAGATCGTTAAGAGGAACAGCGACGGCGTGATCAGTTTCAGGCCGTAGAAAATCATTGTAGCGACAATTCCGCCGCCGAGCCATGAGCCGATAATCATGCCGACAAGGAGGATGATCAGAATGGCAGGAAGCGCCAGGCGGATTCCTTTATAGGCGCCTTCTTCGATATCTTCCCATCGGTACCCGAGGCGGGAACCGATGAACGCAGCAACTGCCGTCCCAATCAGAAGCGGGACATGAGGGCTGCCTTCAAATTTGATGATAGTGACTGCCATAGCAGCAATCATCACTAACAAAGGGATGATTGCCAATAAAAAAGGCATATGTATGTCTTGGTGTTTTTTCATGTTCCCTCTCCTTCAAATCGTTTATTGAAAACCCTTTCATTCATATTGCCACCTCAAGAAAAGTAAAGCAATCGCTAATTTTCTGCATCTTTTCCGGGCCTGGAATTTCTCGTTATCAGGAATTGTGGTACTTTATTAAATATATTAGAGATGGCTGCTCCCTCTTGGATAATCTGGAATCTCACTGTTTCTTAAGAACCGTCTCTTTGCACTGAAGAGGGCCTTCAATTTTTTTAACCGGCAAAACAAGATTTGAGGAGGGATGGCCATGCCAAAAAATATTTTAGTGATTGGAGCGGGCATCGGCGGATTGACAGCAGCGGCTCTGCTCGCAAAAAGCGGCGAGCACGTTACGCTCCTCGAAGCATCTTCGGAACTCGGCGGATGCGCCGGAAAATTCAAGCGGCATAAATTCCTTTTCCCTGCCGGCGCAACGCTCGGCATGGGGCTTGAAAAAGGAGGCATCCATGAACGTGTCTTCCGCTTCCTTGATAAGCCGCTGCCGCTCGAACCGCTGGATACCGTTATGGAAATGATCCACCCGGACCACTCGTTTGTTTTTCTAAGAGACCGGGAGCAACACGTCGATAACATCGTCCGCCACTTCCCTGAAGCGGAAACGAACATCCGGTCCTTTTACCGGGAAATCTACAGCACCGCATCAACGGTCCGGACATTGATGGGGCCACTGCCTGCCCTGCCGCCGGCTACAGCGAAAGAATGGGCTGCTTTGGCTGCCGCCATCCGGCCGGTCCATGCCAGGCTTTTGCCGCAGTTTAACAAGACGCTCGGCAATTGCCTGGACCGGCACGGACTCGGCGGGCTCACGGCGTTCCGGCATATGCTGGACGGGTTATTGATCGACAGCATGCAGACCGGCAGCGAAGAGGTTTCCTACCTATTGGCTGCAGTGGCGCTCGATATTTACCACGAAGGCGCCTATTACGTGCCCGGCGGCTTGTACCGCTTTGCCGAAATAATGGGCGAAAGCCTGAAAGAAAATGGCGGCGTGCTGAAAAAACGCCGGACAGTTGTCAAGCTGGCGCGCAGTGAAGGATCGTGGATCGCGATCGACCACCGTGGCAATAGCTACGAAGCCGATGCGGTGATTTTCAACGCACCGATACACCTGCTGCCAGGCATGCTGTCGAAGGATCTTGCCAGCCAATTGAAAAAACCGCTTCTACAGGGAGCTTCGACCGAAACTTGGACGACCTTGACCTTGTATATCGCTGTCGATTCCAGCAAATTATCCGCTCCGCTGCCGCCTTTCCGGCAAATCTCGACGGGAAGCGGCATGGCAGAAGGCGCCCACTTTTTCATGTCCGCTTCGCGTCCCGGCGACTTGCTGCGGGCGCCTGCCGGCTTTCAGACGATAACGGTCTCAACCCATTCCAAAGCCCATCACTGGGACACTGCCGAAAAATACAAAGCGGCCAGGCGCGCTTTAAGTGCCCGCATGCTCGATGCAATCGAACAACAGGTACCGGGTTTCCGTGATGCAATCGTCCATTTGGAGAAAGGGGCGCCAAAAGCATGGGAGCGGTTCACTGGCCGGCCGAACGGTTATGTCGGCGGTTTCCCTCAAACTTTGGATTCGGCGCTGTTCAATTCCATTTCGCACCGCTCCGGCATTTCCGGGCTCTATGTCTGCGGCGACCATATCTTCCCGGGCGGCGGTACGATCGGTGCAGCCTCGAGCGGCATTCATGCTGCCAGGTCTGCCGTTTCCAAGCGGTTGGTTTGACCGGTGACGCCTCATCGTCCGAAGCGGATTATAATGCCCATTTTGGTTGAAAATAAAGCTTCTTTGGGAATTTCCTTTCGCCTCACTCCATTTTATAATTAAAAGAGACTTCATCACTTCAAAGGGGAAAAGACAATGACGCAGCCGCCAGTTCCACAAAAACCGATCTGGGCATGGTTTATCCTGATTTTCGGTGCCGCCTTCCTGACATTGACCGCTCCGGCAAGCATCATCCTGCTGTTGGTCCCATTTTTCAAACCCGACGAAATCAGTTTCATGTCGAGCCTGTTGACTGCCTTCATGCTGATTTTGCCTGCCGCAGCCCTATGGGCGATGGTCCGCTCATACAAAGCGGTCAAAGCTTATCAGCTTCACCAAAGAGAAGTGGCGCTTCTGCAGCCGGAAAAAGAACCGTCATCTGACAAAGCTCCCATTCCGGCAAAAAAGAAAAAGCCGATTTGGCCATGGCTTGTGATTGCACCCGGTGCTGTACTGCTGATCAGTTCAGGCCCGGGTGCCGTCATGTTTCCGATCATGCCCCTTTTTCTGGCCGGCATGTCGACCGACTCCCCGGATACGCCGGGATACGTTCCGGCTTTGCTGATCTTCGGCGGCTACGGCTTGATGATCGGCTACGGCTTGCTCGTCTGGCGGGCCATCCGGACACTTCGTACACGCTGATTGGAACGGAATAGGGGCTGTCCTAAAAGGGCTGCTGTCCATTGCGGCGGACGCTTTCCGCGGGCTCGCGCCGAACTAACTAAGAACCTGTGCTCCTGCGCAAGCTCGTCGCAAATACTTGCCCTCGCAAGCTTCGGTCAAGCATTGACTAACGTCCGAGTGGATTTCGGCACTTCGCTGTCCCGCTGGAGTCGCCGCCTCCATTCCCATCAGCCGTTATAGAATAAGGAAAAGGCTCGAGGAGAAAAGCATTGCTTTTCTCCTCGAGCCTTTCGTTTTGGGCTTTTTAGACAGCCCCTGTTTTTCGTTTCATTGTTCCGCTTTGATGAATTGTGCAATCCCTTCAATCAGCCCCTTTGCCAATGGCAGATCCGGGTCGGAATAGACCGCCATATTCCCTTGCGGATCGGCTGGCGCCGGTTTCAGCACATGGTTCATCCCTTCGATGACAAGCAGTTCCGCCTCCGGCTGCGCTGCCTGGAGCGCTTCAGTATCCGCCACCGGAACTTGGATATCGTGCGTGCCGGCTACGATGATTGCAGGAACGTCCAATCTCCGGATCTCCTGCTGCGGATCGAGAGCCATCCAGGACGCCAAATACGGCTGGACAGACGGCCGGAAAATGCTCTGCAGCTCGGGGCTGACTTTTTCAACCTCTTCCCCCTGCTTCAAGGCGGAAATGATGGCTTCTGTTTCTTCCAGCAAGTCGGAGGATAGTTGCGGTTTCAGCTGCTCCAAAAGAATTTCATCAATCGGCCGGCCCGCCCCTGCGATGGAGACGTAACGGCCGGCTTCCGCCTGTTGTGCTGCCGCCAATCCGATCAATGCCCCTTCACTGTGGCCGATGACGGCCGTTTCTGAGAAGCGCCCATCCCTTTCCAGGTATTCCGTCCAAACGGCTGCATCCGCGATAAAATCGCCGAAGCGGATGTCCGCCTCGCTGCCGCCAAGCGCTGTGTTCATGCCGATGCCGCGCTTATCATAGCGGACGCTGGCAATCCCTTCCGCTGCCAGCCCTTCGGCCAGCATTTTCAGGCTGTCATTGGTGCCGCCTGCCGGCGAATTGCCGTTATGGTCCTTGTGGCCGGAACCCGCAATTATTACAGCCGCAGGAAATGGCCCTTCGCCTTCCGGCATTTCGAGCACCGCTTTCATTTTCCCGCCGGCGGCAAGGGCCTCGACGATGTTTTCGTCAGCCGCCTTTTCTTCAGCGATGCCTTTTTTCAGCTTGAATGGAAATTCCTTTCCAGCCTGCGTGAATGTACCGTTGATTTCTTCTTCATTGCGCGTGCCGTCAAAAGAAATGGTCTGGCCTTGCATTTCCACCTCGAATGAGATGTCCGGATTGATAAACGCCAACCGTGAAATCTGCATTCCGCTCACTCCTTGCGACGGTATGCTGAGCGAACTCGTTTCTTCGCCGAACTCCACCTGGATCGGCAGCGGCTGATTGGGCACCTCAATCGATCCTTCCCAACCTCCTTCAAACACTTCCATTCCATTTCCCCCTTTCTCTGAATCTTCTTTATCGCCACCGCAGCCTGCCATCATCCCGGCAAGCGCGAACAGGGCAAGCATCCGCCAAACGCTTTTCATTCCCAGCCCCCTTTGACTCATGGTATTTATTCTACGGAAGCGATGCTCCAAGGTTCCATATTTCAAGCTGTCCTGTTTGGTGGACATTTCTTTTTATATTACAATGGAATTATTCCATACCCTTGAAAGGTTGTTTGCTTCAATGAAACCCTATAACAGTATTATAGAACTGATCGGCAATACGCCGGTCGTCAAATTAAACAGACTTGTGCCAGACGGCGCTGCAGATGTCTATGTAAAGCTTGAAATGTTCAATCCGACAAAAAGCGTCAAAGACCGGGCCGCCTACAATATGATCAAGGCCGCTGAAGAACAGGGCATCTTGGAGCCGGGGGCGACGATCATTGAGCCGACGAGCGGCAACACAGGCATCGGGCTCGCCATGGTGGCTGCTGCAAAAGGCTACCGGGCCATCCTGGTCTTGCCGGACAATGCGACCAAAGAACGCATCAACTTGCTGAAAGCTTATGGAGCAGAAGTGGAATTGACACCGGCCGATGACAAGATGCCTGGCGCGATTAAGAGAGCGCTCGAATTGAAAGAAGGCATTGCCGGCAGCTTCATACCGCAGCAATTCGAGAATGCGGCGAATCCGGATGCCCACCGGCACACCACAGCAACTGAAATCCTCGAGCAGATGGACGGCAAGCTCGATGCTTTCGTCGCTTCTGCCGGCACCGGCGGCACCATCACCGGAACAGGCGAATCGCTGAAAGCCCATTTGCCCGATTTGCATATTGTCGTAGTTGAACCGAAAGGATCGCCGGTCCTGTCCGGCGGCAAACCCGGCAAACATAAACTGGTCGGCACTAGCCCCGGCTTTGTCCCGGATATCCTGAACACGAGCATCTATGATGAAATCATGCAGATCGAAGATGAAGATGCCATCGACTCCTTTAAGAAAATGGCGCTCGAAGAAGGCATTTTCGTCGGCCCATCAGCGGGAGCAACCGTTTTTGCGGCCATTGAAACTGCGAAGCGCCTTGGGGCAGGCAAAAAAGTGTTGTGCATTGCACCCGATACCGGTGAACGGTATTTGAGCATGAACTTGTTCAACGAATAAATCACCGCAAGAAAAGAGCCCGGATTTTTTTCTGGGCTCTTTTCATTTTGGCATTAAAACAGTCGGATCGCTTTGCTTTCCAGGTCCTGCAGCCATTGGCGCATCACCCGGCGCGGCCTTTTTTCCCGAGGCAGGACCCGGTATGCTCTTTCCAGCAGCAAGAGCCGTTCCTCTTCAAGCGCCGCATCCTCCTGCCAGCAGTGTTCATCCAGGAAATAGCGAGTCAACCGAATCGCTTCGAGGCACCCCTCCAGGTTCGGCGGCAGAAGAAGGGCAATGTCGAGCATCAGGATTGCCGCGTCATCATCTTCTTCCATATCTTCTCTTTGCGGACCGTAGGTTAAACAGAATGCTTTCATTTCATTGAGAAGCGTTTGCAATTCTTCTAAAACCAAGGCAGCAGCATGGTCGTGATTCGGACTGATCAACATTACCCTTCCCCCTTTATCGAATTCGGCATGTGCAACTCGGATAGGCATTTCGAACTTGGTCCATACAAAACCTAAGCTCTTTTGCCTAATGTTAATAAATAAATTCGCTAAAATTTTTAAAACTCCTTTTATATTTATTACTCCTTTCGAATATTTATTATTTATTTTTCTCTTTTTAAAAATCGTTGGATAAACAGGCATAACGGAAAAAAAGACGCAAGGAAGCTCTCCCTCGCGCCTTTTCCGCCTGCCTTCTATTTTGTCACCGGTTTTATTTCATGTTCCAATTCTTTGCCGGTTAGCAGCCTTTCGATATTCAGGACCGATAAATCGCTGATCCGCTCGACCGCCTCAAAAGTAGCGCCTGCGATATGCGGCGTGGCAACCACCTTTTCCATTGTCGGCAGCCGGTTCACCGGCGGTTCGTTTTCAAAGACGTCCAATGCCGCTCCTTGGATTTTTCCTTGTTCAAGAGCTGCCATCAAATCTTCTTCATTCACCAAACCGCCCCTTGAGGTATTGATAAGAAAAGCGCTTGGCTTCATCATTCCGAGAGTTGCCTTATTGATCATATGCCGGTTTTCCGGGGTCAATGATGTGGCCACTATGATGAAATCGGCTTCTTTGAACAATTGCTCTTGTTCGACAAATTGCGCGTGGAGCTGCTGGGCAGCGGCATGATCTTTGTGATTGCCGAAAACCAGTGTCCGCATACTGAATCCTGTCGCCCGCTTCGCAAGTTCTTTGCCGATGGCGCCGAAACCGATAATGCCTAAGGTCTTGTTTGACACTTCAACGCCCATTGCGGTCGTCCAGCGGCCGGCCTTCAAGTCATTGTCCCTGGCAGGGATGTGCCTTGCAGCCGCAAGCATCAAGGCAAAAGCGTGATCCGCTACTGCAGGTGCGTTGAGCCCCGGCGCGCTTGTGACGCGGATGCCTTTCTCATGGGCATAGGCGATGTCGATGTTGTCGACACCGGCGCCGTATTTGACGATGAGCTTCAGATTCGGAGCTGCGTCCATCACCTCCCGGTCAAGTTTCACGATATTGACTACGATAATATCGGCGTTTGCGACTTCCTCCTTCAGCTGCTCTTTTTCAATGCCTTGGTCTGTATGGAGGGCGGACACCGCTCCGAACTCCTTCAATTTATCGATCAGATGCGGATCCGCTTCATAGAACGCTTCCTTCAACATCAATACGATATTCATAAAATCCCTCCTTAGTTTTATGCAAAAAATAGGTGAAGTACGGCGTATCAATAAAGGGCCATTGCTGCCTTTCTTACCGGTCCTTCACCGCGCTATAAATTTCCGATGCTCATGAATCACAAGCTGAGTGAATTCAGCTTGTGATTCCGGCAGTTTTAGGAGCAGCGAGATATTTTCGTCATCCGCCAGGTATTTCCCCACTTTGCCATTGTTCCATATAATATAGCCATACCGATAGTCTGCTTCGAGTTCGTTAAACCACTGTTCCCCCTGGAGTTTATTAATTTGCTGTTCCAATTTCTTTTTGGGATCGAGAGACTCTTCCAAAACACTGCCAAGCTTCTCTTCAAAAAATGAGCCAAGGAGCCACGCGGCCAGCCTTGACAGAATGCCCAAAACAAACGCCGCCGCTTGGTAAAGCAAACCGAAAATCGCCTCTGCCATCTCTAGCACCTCTTCTCTCCTTCTTGCCGATTCTGCTGTTTCTACTATATCCATATGCCGGCGATATTTTCAATCCCAAAAAGCCCGAGGTTCCACGGCAAAACGAAAAAAGCCATCCAGGCTGTGCACTACCTGAATGGCTTTTCCCTATTTGAAGATTTACTGAAGTTCGATCCGTTTAACTTTCTCCGTTTTCTCTTCTTTCGCTTTCGGGACCTGCAGCATCAGCATGCCGTCCTTGAAAGAACCTGAGATGCTGTTTTCATCGATATCCCCTACATAGAAACTGCGTTTGAACGATCCGTAAGAGCGCTCTTTGCGGATGTAATGGCCATCCTCTTCCTTCGTTTCCTTCTTTTCTTCGTGCTTGCCCTCCACTTCCAGATAGCCGTCCCGGTATTCGACTTTCACATCTTCCTTCGAGAATCCGGGAACATCCATATCCAGTTCATACCGGTCTCCTATGTCCTTGATGTCGACTTTCGGATAGTTGCTTTCTTTGAAAAAGCGATCGAACAGATCCGTTTCAAAACCGCTTCCGAATAGATTCGGGAAAAAATCATCACGTCCGCCCGGCAACATTTTTTTCATTTTTAAAACTCCTCCTCTTTGAATTTTGGCATTCACACCGGCAGGCAAATGGAACGGCAAGGCAAAAAAGCGCTCGTAAGGTTCCCCTCCCTCCATTGCAGGAACCTGAAAGCAAGTATGATAGAATAAACTGAATACTTGCTTAATTCATCCAAATTATAGCTCTCCATCACTCCTTTGTCAATAAAGCGTCATCCATAATATCTATTTGACACACCGGTGTTTAAGCCAATGGTTCCCCCTTTACTGTTTAAAGCCTGCGTTTTCCAGTCACTTCCTTCGCAACCCGTCTTTAATAAAATAAGAAGCTCCATGCCCGAACAGGAATTACGCAGTGCTTGATATGGGTATACAAAGTTAATCGCTGCAGTAGGCAAACAAAAGGAGTGATTCCATGTTCATCGTCAGCTTGCTTGTCATTTCCGGTTTCATGTTGGTCCATATCTTCACAGATAAAATAAAATATTTCCATGAAAAGCTGACCAATCGGATCATCTCTCTGGTCTCTGGCGGTTCCATCGCCTATGTACTCCTGCACCTTGTCCCTGAATTGACCCATTACCAGGAAGTGGCGGAAAAAGCCTATCTGGGCACCCGACTTGAAAATATAGACTATATAACTTATATGTCAGCGTTGTTGGGCATCGCCGTGTTTTACGGCATCAACCAGCTAAGCGAAAAATCCGAGCGGGAGAACAGAAAACGGGAGAACCTCACCCGGCCATCCAAACCTATATTCATTATGGAAATAACCGTTTTTGCTATGTATAACGGTTTGATCGGTTACCTCCTGAATGAACTGACGGGTGACAATATCGGAGCGTACGTCGTTTATTTCATCGTTTTTTCTTTCCATTTCATCGCCAACAACCGGATTCTTCACTTGACGCACGAAGATTTGTATACGCAGGCCGGCAGATGGATTTTGGCGCTATCGGTACTGGTTGGCTGGATTTTATATGAGACCACCCATGCCAGCGAATTAACGCTTGCCTTCCTCTCTTCATTCCTGACAGGCGGCGTTGTGCTCAATATTCTCAACGATGAATTGCCGGAAGAAAAAAAGAGCAGCTTCCCATTTTTCTTGATCGGCATGGCATTCATCGCCATCTTGCTGCAGATCATTACCACATAGAAAAAAGGACCTCAAGGGTCCTTTGAGCTTGTAGACAAAAGAATTATTTTTCAAGTAGATGAATAAAACTAGCGAAAGCTGTGTTGGATCCTCCACTTCAGGCGGACGCTTTCCGCGGGCTCGCGCCGAACTAACTCGGACTGGCGTCCGAGTGGATTTCGGCACTTCGCTATCCCGCAGGAGACGCCGCCTTCCGTTCCAGATCCTGAAGCCAGCAGCTTACACCCAGTTGGTCAAAGCATGATTAGCGCCCCAACCTTATCCTTTTGATACAGGTGACACGCCCGACCGGTCTGGCCACGAGACTCCTGTGGGAGCAGCGAAGCGACTCGAGCTGAAGACCCTGGACTGAGCGAAGCGAGGGAAGCGGCTGAGGCCGAGCCCACGGAAAGCGAAGTGGCCAGCCCGGTCGGGCTTATACATCTCTATTCATTCAAATAAAACTTTGTCTACAGTATGAAAGGACCTCAAAGGTCCTTTTTAAGTGTTTATTTTTCTAGAGCACCAGTAATTTTTCCGAGCATGTTTTCGACATCCGAAATCCGGCCGTTGCCGTCTTTGAACAGGATATGCTTGCGTTCAAGTTTTGTCGGCGAATCGACGCCTGCTGCCGCAGCGATGTTGAAGAGGCCAGCGCGCAGCGACGTGACGTAATTGGTCGTGCGGTACATTTTCTCTTCTACTACCAGGCCGCTCTGCAGGTCCGGATCCGTTGTCGCTACTCCGGCCGGGCAAGTGTTCGTATGGCAGATTTCAGCCATGATGCAGCCGACGCTGATCATGAAGCCACGCGCAATCTGTACCAGGTCCGCGCCCATAGCAAGAGCAATCGCCGCTTTGTCCGGCGTGATAAGTTTGCCCGAAGCGATCAGCTTCACTTGATCACGGACGCCGTATTCACGGAGCACTTCATCGACAATCGGGAGTGCCGTCATGATTGGAAGACCGACCGAGTCGGCAAGTTCCTGATATGTAGCACCTGTTCCGCCTTCTCCACCATCGATGGAGATGAAATCCGGGCCGCTCTGCGGGCCTCGCTCTTTCAAGATCTGGGCCATTTCACGCAAACCTTCGATATCGCCGACCACAATTTTCATGCCGACCGGCTTGCCGCCCACTTCGCGCAGCTCGTCAATGAAATCGAACAGTTTCGGAAACGTATCGTATTCCACAAAACGGTTCGGGCTATTGACTGTCTTGCCGGGTTCGATCAGACGGATGCGTGCAATCTCTTCCGTCACTTTCTTTCCTTCCAAATGTCCGCCTCGGGTCTTCGCGCCTTGGGCAAGCTTCACTTCAAATGCTTTCACTTGGTCAATCGCCGCTTTTTCCTTGAATGCATCAATCGAAAACTCGCCAGCCGGTGTCCGGACACCAAAAAGGCCTGGGCCAATCTGCATGATGATGTCGGCGCCGCCCTTGAGATGATAATCCGACAATCCGCCTTCCCCGGTGTTCATCCACGTGCCTCCAGCCAGCGCCAAGCCTTTCGATAAGGCGGAAATGGCATGATCGCCAAGAGCGCCATAGCTCATGCCGGCTTGGCCGACAAGCCCTTTCAGGCGAAATGGCTGGCGCACACGACCCTCGCCAAGGACCACAGCATCTTCATCCCGGAGGTAGTACGGGTCGATCTGCACTTCCTCGCGGTGCTCTTTGCGCGTCATCAGCCCTTCTTTGTCGATGACGTATTTATACGTATTGACTTTCTTCGAGTTGTCGACGCGGAGTTCGGTATCCAGCCGAGGAAACAGGCTGTTGCGGATATAGAAGCCTTCTTCTTCAAAATCCCGGTTCGAACCGAAGCCGATGAGACGCTGATTGTATTTTGAAGCGCGCGTCACATCTTCGAACTGCATGCGCGAAAACGGCTTCCCTTCGTTGTCATCCGAAAATAAGTACTGCCGCAGTTCCGGCCCGACAGCTTCGGTCATGTACCGCACCCGGCCCAATAGCGGGAAATTCCGGAGAATCGCATGTTGTTTCTGACGATCATCTTTTTGGTACAGGTATGCCACATACGCCAGCGGCGCGACAATCATAGAGCCTGTCAGTGCCGATGGCAAGTATTTTGAAATTTTCCCCATAAATAAACCACCTCTTTTGGATTTGTCTTCCTTCTCTACTGCAGCGAACGAAATGCTTCTTTGATCGCCGTTCCCCCGGCTGCAATCCCGAATGATCGGTTGAATGTCTCCTGGCTGTCGAGGGCTTCCACCACTACAGCTGCAACATCTTCATAGGGGATTTCTTCATCAATGCTGCTATCGGCAGGCGAAATGGCAATGGTCCCTTTGCCCGGTTTGCTGACAGAATTCGAAGGCCGGATCACGGTATAGATGAACCCAGACCGTTTGACCAGTTCTTCCGGCTGTTCTTTTCCGCCGGTTTCCTTCGATTCATCCGATTCTTCCGGATGGACCGGGCTCACATAAATGAACCGCTGGACATTTTCTTGCCGCGCAGCTTCTACAGACCGGATGACCGCTTGATGATCGACCAATATATTTTTGTTCTCCCCGGCAATCGGATTGGCTCCGGCAATATAAACGATAGCCTCGCATCCTTTCACGACACCGGAAAATTTCTTCTCTTTTGCCACAATGACTTCTGAAGCTCCTAGCATCCGAAGTTCTTCCGCCCGGTTCTGTGTTTCTGCCATCGTAATGGACTCATGCCCGCGTTCAGCAAGCTGCCTCAAAACGTGCTCACCGACGTCGCCGCCGCCCCCAAAAACAAATACTCTCATCCAACCCCTCCTCTAGTTTTCCTCGTCATTCCTTGTTTCCCCTCTCCTATGCGAATAAAACAACCTGCCGGACGTTACAGCAATTGCGCCCGCCGGTAGCCGCCGTAATGCCTTTCCAGCCATTCACCCAGGCTGAATAAAGCATCTTCGTTGCCATTCTTGCTGATCAGCTGGACCCCGACCGGCATGCCGTTCTCATCCACACCAACAGGAACCGTCAAAGCCGGCAGCCCCCAGACGTTTGCATAGGCCGTATAGGGCATGAAGACCTGATAGGTTTTCTTGATTGAAAAGATTTCACTGTACATCATTCCGTGCTTGGGAGCCCCGGAATGGTAGACGGGCATCACCAGGATATGCTGATGCAAATAGCCATCGAGGATATGGTCGCCGTGCCGGATGGCTTTATGGATTTTCTTCAGCCTCCTAGGCGTCGGCTTGAACAAGCCGGCGCCGACAAGCGCCCAGGATAAATACTTATGGATATCCGCTTTGCCTGTCAGCCGCTCTTTGACATAAGCTTGCATCGGAAGTCCGGAAGGGCCGCCGAACGCTTCCTGCCGTGGCCCTTCCGCCCCGCCGATCGACATGATTTCCTGCCATATCTGTGCCGACTCCTCGAAATAAGGCGGCACTTCCCTCTCCGCATCAAACTCCTGAAGCAAATCCGCATAGATGGAGTCCAGCAGGTGGGCAGTAGCAGGCGACAATGGATACGCGGTCTTCGGCAGGACATTGAACGTGAACTGGCCGAGCTGTTTTACCGGCGCCGGCTTTTTCGCCACAATATTGTAAAGGAGGCGTGCGTCCCGCACCGATTTCACAATCGGCCCGATGCCGAGCATGCGCGATTGGAGTTCATGGTCTACCTTTGGGTAGCTGCCTTCCGCGGAAACTTGGCCGTTTCCTGATTTAAATCCGACCACCCCATTGAAATGGCTCGGAAACCGAATGGATCCGCCAATGTCAGACCCAAGCCCCGCCGCTGCAGCACCTGCCGCAATCATTGCCGCTTCCCCGCCGCTCGATCCTCCTGCCGTACGGGTCAAGTCATGCGGATTGTTTGTCCGGCCGTAGAGTTTATTGTCCGTCTCCTGGCAAAAGCACAGTTCAGGCGTATTGGTTTTCCCGAGGACGATGGCACCTTCCACTTTCAACCTGCGCACCACTTCCGCATCCGCATGCTGCACAAACCCTTTGCGCCGCAGGAGGCCGCCGGTCGTTTGCATCTTAGCGACATCGAACGCTTCTTTGATGGTAATCGGCACTCCCAGCAACCGGCCGCCGGGTTCGTTCTGCGCGATTTTTCGGTCCGCCCCTTCCGCCTCTTCCAATGCAGCCAAAAAGCGATCTTCCACCAAGCCATTCACCAAAGGATTGACCCGTTTAATATGGGCAATATATTGCTCCACAGCTTCCCGTGAAGTCATTTTACGAGCCGCTATCAGCTCTGCAATTTGTGTCGCATCCATATCCAAAATGCTCGTTGCTGTCTGTCCATAAGTTATCAAAGTACTTCCTCCTTAAAATTTTCTTTCTATTCAGATTATATAACACTTGTAAAGAAAGGGGTTTTTATTTCTCCATGCAAAAAACCGTGTTCGATGGAGTAGATCGGACACGGTTCAATGAATAAAGTGAATCATTGTTATACTCATTTTTTTATTGGCGCATCGCCGTTGCGAAGAGAAGGATGCGCCTGTCAGCTCTTCGCAGGAAACCCGCAAAGCCTGCATTTACTTGATCAACCGGCGCACTTCCCTGTTGCGGTAGATCGGCGTCAGGAAATAAAGTTCCTGGTGCCGCTTTTTGGAAAGCTGTACCAATTCCTCGAACACCGGTTTCGATACGGTGAATCTGCGCATTGCATCCGGCATCTTCTTCATTTTTTCCGGAGCCCCGCTCCAATTCACTTCTTCAAGCTCAACCCATGCGGTTTTGGTTTCGGCATTGCAGTCAACTGACAGCCGCGCGAAAAGCGTGATGAATTTGCGTCCTTCTTCTTCATGGGTATCTTTGACCCGGGTGAAGTAATATTTCGCTTCTTCTGCACTTAAAGGATGATCCGATTGCACGAACTTCATCTCCTTCGCGTATCTCGCCTATTCTTAAGACCTCTTGCTTATACGTTTGTCCGCATGAAAAAGTTTCGGTTGAATTTGAATTTCCTTTTGAGTTGACGGCGAGTGGTGATCCTCCCGGCCTTGTCGCCTGGATTGTTTTTATATAATATCCATCCATCTGCGCAGCCGATCTCAAACTGTCGTTTTTTTCTCATGAGGTTCCTCCTGGATCAAGTTAACATACCGGCTGCCTTCGGCTCCTGCCAAAATCCGGTTGCTTGTGAGCCCCAGAAATTCCAACGCCTCCCGGCGGTTCGCTTCCGTGTCGCTGCTGAAGATATGCTTAGAGATCCCAGCGATGCCGCTTCGTTTTGCCAAGCGGTCCAACTGGTTCTTCATGAAAGTTGAGTTGTACAATACGGCCACTTTGCTCAAGTATGGCAGAAGCCACAGCTGCAGGTCTTCCCAGACATCGTAGACTTCAGGGCTAAACACGAACGGCTGCCCATCGACCACCATCGCTTCGTTGTCGATCAATAATTTAATTTCCCCCCGCTTCAGAAGCAGCGCCAGGCTTTTGATGTGCTGTGCGATCTTCTGCACATCGTTTTCACTGAGCGGCCCGGCAATCCGCCATGAAATCACCTGATCAATCAGGTTGATGTCATAGATGAACCGTTCTTCGAGCGGTTTCTTAAGCTCGCGTTTGAAAAATGCGGAACGCGGAGCAAAACTTTCGTGCTCAAACAAATACGACAGATCCACATCCAGCGCATTGGCCAGCTTTCGATATTGAGGAGCGACAAGTTCTTCTCGCCCCGTTCGATGGCGCCTACATAGGAACGGTCCAATTCGGCCCGGATTGCCAGAGACTCCTGTGTAATGCCAGCCTTCAAGCGCAGCTCTTTCACGCGCTTCCCGAAATCGGTTAATACCACCATAGAAACACCCCTTCCATGATTGTTCTAGTCTGTTTAAAAATGAAAAAGTCCGCATAATCGGATCCTCTCCAATGCGGGTTTGCCATTAACATCCGGCTTTTGGAGCGCCTCTTGAAACAGCTGGCCGCATCCGCAGCCGGGCTCCCTAGGAATGGGCTAACGGCTTTTTCTTCCCTGGATCCTGCCGGAAGCCCTGCCGGATCCCCTTCAGTTTCCGCCAAGCCTTATGCCCAAATGTCTCCTGTTCCTCCTTTTGGAACTTCCATGCAATGCGGGCATTGCATTCTACTGCTTCTTTTTGTGCCTGGGCGATCATTTCCAATTCTTTCATCATTTTAACTACCTCCGTCCGTCTCCTCTAAATTCGGCGCAATGCCTGAAGGAGTCCACCACCTCAACCATTATAGAAAGTGGCTTTACGAAACGCTACGGACGATAAATCTCTTTTATCTTATTTTATTAATAATTTTTGATTTTATTTCGAATCACAACCGCCCTATTGGCCAAAAGGTCCACTTTTTCCCGAATCCCATTCATCCAATAATCATATATTGCTTTAGCCAGCAACTTGTTCTTACGATGCCAATCAGGCTTCGGCATCGTTTTGCGGTGGCCATAAACCGATCAGGCTGCGGACGGTTACGACTTGCCCTGCATGATAGCTGTTATGGTTGACGAGCACCATCAGCAAATCGGCGCGTGTCCGTCCGGATTTCCCGTATCCCGGCTCCGAAAGATCTTTGCCTGCCTCTTCTTCAGCTGCCTTCAATCCCTGTAAAAAGCGCTCGACCCCGGATTCCCACATTTCACGGGTTTGCGGCGCCGGATCGGCCGGCCACGATTCTTCAGGATGCACGGGATCTTTCACGGTTTTGTTTTTCAAGTAGGCCAGCATAAAATCCTGCCAATAATTCATATGGAAAAGCAGTTCCCAAACAGAGTGGGGGCAATTATCGGGCTTCTTGCCCGATGCCTGCCAGTCCAACCCCTCAAAAATGCTTGCGGTGTCTACATGCGCTGAAGCCCCATGCAATCCACGGTGGAAAAAAATTTCCGTCATTGTAATTCCTCCCGCCAGTCTGCAGCTTGGTATAAGCTGCGTTATCCTTTTTAAATTCCACATCGAATTCCATAATCCTTTTTCTGTACAATGTTTAGCATTCTGCGGAACGGGTTGATATAGTATTGGAGACAATAAGAATTTAAGGAGTGTTTTCATGCAAAACCTAAAAGGCAAAACCGCCATTATCACAGGCGCCGGAAGGGGCATCGGGCGCGCAGCCGCCATCGCTTTCGCCAAAGAAGGGATCAACGTCGGACTCATTGGCAGAACTGGTGCGCATCTTGAAGAAGTTCTGAAGGAACTCGAGCAATACGGAGCCAAATCTGCCATGGCCGCTGCAGATGTTTCCAACAGCGACGCTGTAGCCGCGGCTGTCGAACATATCCGCTCGGAACTCGGTCCCATCGATATCCTCATTAACAATGCGGGCATCGGGAAATTCGGCAAGTTCCTTGAATTGTCGCCGGAAGAATTCCGCAGCATCATCGATGTCAACTTGATGGGCGTCTATAACGTGACGCGGGCCGTTCTTCCTGAAATGATCGAACGCCAAAGCGGCGATATCATCAACATCTCTTCCACTTCCGGCCAAAAAGGAGCGCCGGTCACGAGCGCATACAGCGCTTCGAAATTCGGTGTGCTTGGTTTGACCGAGTCGCTGATGCTCGAAGTCCGCAAGCACAATATCCGGGTCAGCGCGTTGATGCCAAGTACTGTGGTCACCGACTTGGCGTACTCGGAGAATTTGATCCAAGGCGATCCGGAAAACGTCATGCATCCCGAAGACTTAGCGGAAGTCATGGTGGCACAATTGAAACTGCATCCGCGGATCCTATTGAAATCCGCTGCACTTTGGTCGACCAATCCATAATATCGATGCAACCGCCCTTCATGTTCATGCATGAAGGGTTTTTACTTGTTCACGGCATTTCTTTAAATCGCCCAATCAGGTATACTAAAATCAATAAAAGACTGAATTTTTAGATAAAAGGAGGAATTCCATTGAAGAAATATCTGCAAGCGGCTGCTGCGGTTGCCGCTGTAACGGTTCCGCTCCTCTACGTTTCGGATATGCGGAGCGCCTATAAGCGGCTTGAAGAATACGGCGTGGCGCGTTTCAAATCCGAATTTGGCCAAATGACCTACATTGACGAAGGCGCCGGTGAAGCGATCCTCATCAGCCATGGCATATTCGGCGGCTACGACCAGGGCATCGCTTCCCTCAAGGCAATTGTCGGCGAAAACTGCCGGAAAATCGCCCCTTCCCGTTTCGGTTATCCCGGCTCCAAGCTGCCGGCCCATCCGACGCCTCAAAATCAGGCCCGGGTGTTTGCGGAGTTGCTCGACGAGTTGAAAATCGAAAAAACTTTCGTCTTGGCCACTTCTGCCGGCGGCGCAGCCGCGCTGTCATTTGCGCTTACCTACCCCGAACGGACAAAAGGGCTGATTCTTTTGTCTTCCGGTGTTCCGTCCTGCAAAATGACACCGGAACAACTAAAGCCGGCCGGCCCGCCGATCCCGTTGTTGAGCGAATTTCCGATGTGGCTGACGACCAAATCGCTGGGGCCGGTCTTTAGCGTGCTGTTCGGTTCGGATGTCGACAAGGACTTCCTCAAGACGATGCTTCCGGTGAAGCCGCGCCGCCAAGGCATTGAGACGGACGCCAACGTCACCAACCTCGACATGGACTTGAATTACGAAGAGTACCCCGTCGAGGAAATCAAAGCACCGATCCTTGTCATACACGCCAAGGACGATCCGATGGTATTGTTCGACAACACCGAAAAGTTCATTGCCCGGACCCATCCGGAAACGGCGCTTTTCGAAAGCGGAGGACATCTTTTATCCGGCCATGAAAAAGAAGGGAGCACTGCCGTACAGGAATTCATCCGCCAACATGCGTGAAAAAGAATAGTTCACAGCCAACTAAGGAACATCTGATTGTTTTCAATTTATACACGTGTATCTTTATTCCCTGTACTTTTAAAACAAGCTAGTTATTTTCTCGCAAAAACAGTACAATGTTTAAAAAGTTATTATCGACGTTTGCTTGTTTAATAAATTTTTCAACAGGTTATTTGATCGGGGGATCAACCAAATTGAAATCACGTTGCAGAATGTTCATCACCGCTTTTCTGGCCGCCGGGTTGGCACTGGCCGGCTGTGCGCCGGAACCGGCTGCCGTCTTAGAAGCCAGCTCCCGTAATTTCGGCGCCCGCCTGGCACCGTCAAGCGAAGTTCCTACCGAATTCAGCCGCACCCGCAGCGCATCGATTTCTGCAATAGGGGATGTGCTTATCCACGGCACCGTTTATCAAGACGCCAAAACCGCAGATGGCTATGATTTCCATCCGATGTTTGAAGGAGTGGCGCCGTTCCTCTCCCAGTCTGACATCACCATTGCAAATTCGGAAAGCCTCATCGGTGGCAGTGGAATCGGCGTGTCGACCTACCCTTCTTTCAATAGCCCTTTTGAGTTGGGCGACGCAATGAAAAATGCCGGCGTTGATATTGTTTCGATGGCCAATAACCATACACTCGATCGCGGCGAAACAGCCATCCGAAATGCACTTGGCCATTGGCGGTCGCTCGACATTAAGACAACCGGTGCATTTCCGGCGCAAAAGGAGAAAGACGCCGGCGTGTCGCTTACCGAGAACGGCATCACATTTTCTTTCTTGTCCTATACTTATGGCACGAACGGGCAAGAAACCCCTCGGGGAAAAGAATACCTCGTCCAACGGATCGACAAGGAAAAGATCAGACAGGACCTGGCGATAGCCCGTGCCGAATCTGATATCGTCGTGCTCAGCCTACACTTCGGGGTCGAATATGAAACCATGCCGAATGCCGAACAGCTCGAGCTCGCGCATTTTTCGGCAGAACACGGAGCCGACGTCATTCTCGGCCACCATCCGCACGTGCTGCAGCCTGCCCAGTGGATCCATGCGTCCGACGGGCGAAAAGTATTTGCCGTGTATTCACTGGGCAACTTCTTGTCGGGGCAGGACGTGCTCGAGCGGAAGGTCGGCGGCATCGTCCACATCACAGCTATAAAGACGGAAAAGGCAGGTTCTGAAACGGTCATGCTGGCAAACCCGGCTTTTACGCCGACATTTGTCGAAAACACCGATTTGAAGGATTTCCAAGTCAAACTGTTGAAAACCGTCGACCCAAAGCTTAACGAAGCAACAAAACAGCATATAGCGAGATGGATGCCGGAAATGGAATTTCAGGAATAGACCATTGCTTATAATCAAACAGCCCCTTCCTTGCCAGTATGCCGGACAAGGAAGGGGCTGTTTGGTTCACCTAATTTGCTTTCACTTTTCTTTTTTCTCCAGAAACCGTTTGGGTTTTTCCAGAAGTCGGATCAATTCATCAAGGAATTTGGCAGCCGGAGCGCCGTCAATGGCGCGGTGGTCCACCGTCAAGCTGAGCGGCACCCGGCGGCGGACACGCACTTTCCGGCCCTCCATCACCAGATAGTCTTCGATTTTGCCGATGCCGAGAATAGCCGTTTCCGGCGGATTGATGATTGGCGTGAAAAATTGCACAGAATGGCCGCCAAGGCTTGTGACCGTAAAGGAACTGCCGGAACTTTCCTCTTTGGATAGTTTTCCGCTGCGCGCTTTTTCAGCCAGTTCACCGAGTTTCTGATGAAGTTCGCTTGCAGTCCCTTCATTTGCCCGGGGCACACTGGCAACGAGCAGTCCATTTTCGGTATCGATGGCAAATCCAAGGTCAACCGTCTTTTTCAACTGGATTCCATTTTCTGAGATATGGGCATTCAATGCCGGATGGTTTTGGAGCGCATGTGCGACTGCTTTGCCAAACAGGGCAGTCCAACCGGCGCCCTCTCCCAGCTTTTCTTTTTTCGCTTCCAATTTCGTGACATCCGCCCATGCCATCTCGGTCAGCTGGGCACTTTGCTGGAGGCTCTGCGTCATCCGGCGGGCAATCACTCCGCGTGTGCCAGTCAGCGGGATGATATTCTCGGAAGGTTCAGCTCCTGCAGTTTCCTGTGCTTTGCCGCCATCCGCCTTAGCCAACCCACCCGGTGATCCGGAATCCTCAGTCGTTGCGGCGTCTTCTACTGTTGCGGATGCTTCATCTGTAGCTGATGTTTCATCTTTTGCAGACGATTTTTCTGCTGCTTCGGGCTCACCCGCTCCCGCTCCGCGAATATCTTCTTCTGTAATTTTGCCGTTCCGTCCGGTACCTTTGACGTTCTCCAAGTCGACGCCTAGCTCCCTCGCGAGCTTCCGCAGGCCGGGTGCTACCCGGGGCGTTTCTTGTACAGTTTCTTGTACAGTTTCTTGTGCCTTCTCTTCAGCTGGTTTCTCAATTTTTCCAACGATCTCCTGTTCTTCCGGCTTCTTGCCCTTTCGCTTCGCTGCGGGTTTCTTCCCGGTTTTATCCGGCTCTGCTGCAGCTTCAACCAGTTTCTGCTCTTCCGCCTCCTTTTCTTTCCCGTCTTCCCCGATCAGGACAAGGACTTCGTCCACTTTGGCGGATTCCCCGCGCTTCACTTTGATTTCTTTGATGACGCCATCCCTCTCTGATTCGATTTCCGTCACTTCTTTTTCCGTCTGCACTTCCAATAGCCGATCGCCTTTTTTTACGGTATCTCCTGCTGAAACAAACCAGATGACGACCAGGCTTTCATCAACGTCTTCCCTAATTTTCGGCAGCTTCATCTCAAACATCCAAACGCCTCCTGTACCCCAGTTGTCATTCATTCATCAGTTTTTTCACATGCTCGTAAATCTTGTCCGCATTCGGCAGGACGAATTGCTCCATTGGCCGGCTATATGGAATCGGAACATCCGGATTTGCCAGCCGGCGGATCGGCGCTTCCAAATCGTAGAATACTTCTTCAGCGACAATCGCGGCCACTTCTGCAGTCATGCCGTATGATTTATAATCTTCGTCCACGACGAACAGCCGATGGGTCTTCTTAACCGATTGGATGATCGTTTCCTTATCGATCGGCGCCACCGAACGGAGGTCGATCACTTCTGCTTCAATGCCTTCTTTTGCAAGTTTCTCAGCAGCTGCAACTGCCTCGTGCACCATCATCTGCAATCCGACGATTGTCACGTCCTTTCCTTCCCGCACAACTTTCGCTTTATCGAGCGGCACGGTATAGGATTCTTCCGGTACGTGATCCACTGCTGCATCAAGCTGTTCCATCCAGCCCAATCCTTGAAGCGATTTATGGAACATGAATAGCACCGGATTGTCATCGCGGATGGCTGAGACCATCATGCCTTTCAAGTCGTATGGATTGGAAGGCGCCACCACTTTCAAACCTGGCATGTGGCCGAATGTTGCGTAAAGCGTCTGTGAATGCTGCGCAGCATCGTTATAGCCGCCGCCGACAGCCGTCATCAGGACCATCGGCAATTTGACGTTCCCTCCGGACATGTACTGGATTTTCGCCATGTGATTGTAGATCTGATCCATGCAGACGCCGAAAAAGTCGACGAACATCAATTCAGCAACCGGACGCATGCCTTCAGCGGCCGCCCCGATAGCTGCACCGATAAAAGCTGTCTCGGAAATCGGCGTATCCAAGACCCTGGAGGCGCCGAATTTTTCAATCAGCCCTTGCGTGGAACCGAAAATGCCGCCGTATTTCCCGATATCTTCCCCTAGTACAAAAACGTTCGGATCACGTTCCATTTCCTGAGAAATGGCTTCCGCCATCGCTTTATTGCCTGTCAGCATCCTTTTTTTTGCTGTTTCCATTCTTTTATAGCCCCTTTCGTTTTTAAGATGAGAAGACATCTTTCAGCGCATCTTCCGGTGCAGGGTACTCGCTGTCACGCGCAAACTGGTATGCTTCGTCCACTTCCTGCTTCACCCGCTTTTCAATTTCCTCGAGTTCCTTGTCCGTTGCACCTTCTGATTCCACCAGACTGTTCCGCAGTTTTAAAATCGGGTCCTGCTCGCGAAGGCCCGGGACCTCCTCTTTATCACGGTACAGTTCCGGATCACCCTGGAAATGCCCGAGGAACCGGTATGTCTCGATTTCGATAATGGTCGGGCCTTGACCATTGCGGGCTCTCGCAACAGCTTCTTCCGACGCTTTGTACATCGCAATCGGATCATTGCCTTTTACATGGGCGCCTGCAATCCCGTACGCGGCAGCCCGGAGGTCATTCGTTTCCACGGCTGTCGCCGACTTTTTCGGCACGGAAATTCCGTACGAATTGTCTTCAACCACGACAATGAGCGGCAAATCCCAAACCGCCGCCAAATTCAGCGATTCGTGGAACGCTCCGGCATTCGCTGCGCCTTCGCCGATGAATGCGACGGCCACCCAGTCCTTCCCTTGCATTTTGGCTGCCAAAGCAGCTCCAACCGCATGCGGAATTCCAGCAGCCACAATCCCGCCGCAGGAAAACTTCACTTCTGGATCGAACAGGTGCATATGGCCGCCTTTCCCTTTGCCTAGCCCCGTTTTTTTCCCGAACATTTCAGCAGTCATTTTTTTCAGGTCGACGCCTTTCGCAATGGCGTGGTGATGCGGCCGGTGCGGGGCGGTTACGGTGTCGTCTTTGGTGAGATGGACGCAAATACCTGCGGCCGCCGGTTCCTGCCCTGTCGACAGATGCATCTCTCCCGGGACTGGCCCCGCACCGATATTGAATACCGGCGTCTTGCCTTCCGTATAGACTTCCACCATCTGGTCTTCAAAATATCGGCTCTTCGCCATCATTTCATACATCCACTTCAGCTTTTCCACGGACACAGCTGGCTGTTTTTCTTCGAAAATAGTCAAAATCTCTTCCTCCTTGTCTGATATATTTCCGGGTTTTATGCTACCTCAGCCTCGCGCTTTTCTACTTCTAATGGTAGGTGTTTTCTGTTAATTGTCAATATTCAATTATTAATCGTATTCTTTTCCGAATTTTCGGCCTATCTTTTGAATAAAATCTTATATTCTGGTAAATTTATGATAAGATGATATTAATCTGAATATTCCAACCGACACATATCAACTATAAGGAGGGGTTCATTTGCCAACTGACCGCGATTCCATCAGCAGCCCTGGAAAGAAATCACGTTTTGCCGGACCGAAACTCCTCTTGGCTGCTTGTTTGGCAGCAGCAGCGATGTTCCATGCCCCTCCAGTGCTTGCCCATAATGACGGCGGCAGCTGGCCGGCACATGATATGCGCACGATTGCCTGCGAAGGCGCATTTGTCAACGGCAAAGGCATCGTTAAAGCCAATACACCGCGATATGCCACCGCCTGGAACGGCCGCAGCACGGATACGGTTTTCTGGAATCCTATTTTATACAGGTATAACGGCAAGCAATACGTCCAATGGACCGGCGTCGGTTCATGGGATGCCTACGCCTACGTCACGCAGTACGGCTTGAATCCCGATGCCAAACCCGGCTGGCGCAGCACGGCGACCGGCGCTCAGATTTCGTTCCTGAGCTTCAAGGATCTGCCGACTGGTTCGTATAAAGTGCTGAATCAGCTCCACTGGGTCAGCACCGCAAAAACCCATAGCGAGTGGGGCCCGAATGCCTGCACCATCAAATAAACGCAAAAAAGCCATCCTTCCGCATAGCGCGCAGGATGGCTTTTCCAATTAAAATTTGATAATGACGCGCGATGAATCACCGGAAGCCAGTTTGTCGAAGCCTTCGTTGATTTCATCGAGTATGATAAAGTCGCTGATCAGTTTATCCACCGGGAGCCGGTCTTCCTGGAACAAATTCATATAGCGAGGAATGTCCCGGCTCGGCACACAACTGCCGAGATACGATCCTTTAAGCGTCCGCTCCTCGGCAGTCAGCGTGACATACGGAAACGAGAACTGCGCTTCCGGATGCGGCAGGCCGGTTGTCACGGTCGTCCCCCCGCGTTTGGTGATGCCGTAAGCCACTTCCATTGCAGGAGCAGCCCCGGCCGTCTCGAATGCAAAATCCAGGCCGCCTCCCGTCGCCTCACGGATTTTCGCGACCACATCCTTATCGCGCGAATCGAAGACGTCCGTCGCGCCGAGTTCTTTCGCCTGCTTCAATTTCTGCTCATTGATATCCACTGCAACGATGCGGCTGGCCCCTGCGGCCAGTGCGCCGAGAAGGGCGCTGAGTCCGATGCCGCCAAGGCCGACAATTGCTACGGTGCTCCCGAGCTTGACGCTGGCGGTATTGACGACCGCCCCGACACCCGTAATCACCGCACAGCCGAACAGCGCCGCTTTTTCAAACGGGATGTCCTTACTGAATTTCACGACCGAGTTGCGCGATACGACTACGTATTCCGAAAATGCGGACACGCCGACGTGGTGGTTCACTTCTTCGTCCCCGGCATGCAAGCGGCGTTCGCCGCCAAGCAAGGTTCCGGCTGTATTGCTGACAGCCCCAGGCTCACAAAGGGCCGGCCGGCCTTCCCGGCAAGGGCCGCACTGGCCGCAGCTCGGTACGAAGACGCACGCTACATAATCTCCGGCTTCCAGGTCCAACACACCTTCTCCGATTTCCATGACGATGCCGGCCGCTTCATGGCCAAGCGCCATCGGCATCGGCCGCGGACGGCTTCCGTTGATGACGGACAAGTCGGAATGGCAGAGGCTTGCTGCTTTGATTTGGACGAGCACCTCTCCCGGTCCCGGCGAATCCAATTCCAATGTTTCAATTTTGATTGGCTGGCTTTCTGCATAAGGCGTCTCTAAGCCCATTTCCCGCAGTACGGCTGATTTCACTTTCATTCGGCACGCTCCTTTACTTTTTCGTTCAATACAGTTTGATCCCGATAAATTTGAGGTCGGTCATGCTCTCGATGGAATATTTGACGCCTTCCTTGCCGATGCCGCTGCTTTTCACACCGCCGTAAGGGATGTGGTCATAGCGCCTTACGGAAACTTCGTTGATCCAGACGCCTCCCGTATCGATTGCATCGGCCATCCGCATCGCCCGGTTGATGTCTGCGGTAAAGACGCCGGCATGGAGGCCGAAATCGGTCTCGTTGGCGTGGGCGACGACTTCCTCTTCTGTAGAGAACGGCATGACGCTGACGATCGGCGCGAACACTTCCACGCAAACGACTTTCATTTCCGCAGTGGCGTCCGCCACGACTGTCGGCTGGAGCATCGAACCTCTCCGCTCTCCCCCTGTTAAAACGGTTGCGCCTTGCTGCTTCGCTTCCTGGATCCACGATTCTGCCCGCTCCGCCGCTTCCTCGGTGATCATCGGGCCCATATCCGTCGATTCATCCAATGGATCGCCGGTTTTCAGCGCGCTGACTTTCTCCACCAATTTATCGAGAAACGGCTGGTATACCGATTCGTGCACGTAAATGCGCTGAGCGGAGACACAAGCCTGGCCGGCATACGTAAAGCCGCCGAGCACAATCGAATTGGCTGCCAGCTCCAAATCAGCATCTTCAAAAATGATGTTGGGTGCGTTCGATCCGAGTTCAAGCGTCACTTTTTTCCGTTTCGCCATATCATGGATTTTCCAGCCGACAGCACCGCTTCCGGTAAACGTCACTTTTTTGACTTTCGGATGGGTGACAAGCGGTTCGACAAGTTCCTGGCCTGGGCCCATGACAATATTCAATGCCCCTTTCGGCAAGCCGGCTTCTTCGAATAATTGGTGAAGCAGCACCGGCGTGAACGGTGTTTTTTCTGCCGGCTTCAAGACGATTGTATTGCCGACCGCCAGTGCAGGCGCCACTTTATGGAGCACCAGATTCAACGGGAAATTGAACGGGGTAATCGCCGCGACCACCCCGAGCGGCACACGTTTCGCGATGCCGACCCCTTTCTCGCCGCCGATGGCGCTATCGAGTGGAATGGTTTCCCCGTAGATCGCTTTCGCCCCTTCCGAAGCGAAACGCAGCACCTGGACCGCCCGGAGGACTTCGCCTCTCGCTTCTTTGATCGGCTTGCCCGCTTCAAGTGCGAGCACCTGGGCAAATTCATCGGAACGTCCTTCGAGCAGGTCCGCTGTTTTCCGCAGAATTTCCGAGCGCTTGTGCGCCGGCATCCCTTTCATCGATTCTTCGTAGGTCCGGTGTGCACTTTCGACCGCGGCTTTCACATCATCCGGCGTCGCGCAAGAAATCTTTCCGATCACTTCATTGTTATAAGGATTGAAGACCTCAAGATCTTTATGGCCGTCTTTTTCCAGCGGCGTTCCGTCGATGATTGAACTGAAATGGTAATTCAATGTATTCAACATCTGCTGATCCTCCTATTGGGTTTCATTATCTCTCCATGACGATGGATGCTCTTGTCACTTCCCTCGCTGCAGACTTGTCGAGCGCCAGCTTGATTTCATCAATCGAGAATTCCGCATCCATCATGTCATCAAACGGATATTTCCCTTGGGTATCAGACAAAAATTTCAACGCTTTGTACAGATACCAAGGGTTATAGCGGACAACCGGAATGATCTGGATCGATTTGCGCGTCAGGAGACCCGGATCGAAATCCACCATTTTCCCCGGTGTGATGTTCCCGATTGTCACGTATTTTCCGCCTGGCCGGATCAAGTGGATGCCTTCTGCAAAAGCTGCCGGCACGCCGGTCACTTCCATCGCCATATCGGCGCCAATGCCTCCGGTCAAATCCAGAACCGCTTGGGCACGCTCTGCCGTGGACCCGTAGTCATTCATGTTCAGCACATGATCCGCCCCGAACTGCTTCGCTTGCTTCAGGCGGCCTACAACCCCGTCAATCGCGATGACCGTCGCGCCTTTTTCCTTGGCAACCGCGATTGCATTCAGGCCGAGCCCACCGGCTCCCTGGATGACGATGGTCTGCCCGTACGTCACCCCGCTTTTATCCAGCCCGAAGTAAACCTGGGACAACGCACAGTTTGCGCTGGCTGCGGAGGCTTCCGACACATTATCCGGCACTTTATAGAAATACTGGTCTGGGTGAATGTAATAATGCGAAGCGAAGGTGCCATGGAAATGAGGGCTTTCTTCCGGAGCTTGGTTCCAAAAATCGTACGCGTGTTCACAAAGATGGAAATGCCCTTCCCGGCAGGCGGCGCATTTTCGGCAGGTAATATAGTAAGCCGATACGATTCGGTCCCCTTTTTTGATCGGTTCGCCTGCAAAATCGGTGTCCACCCCTTCGCCAAGCGAATGGACTTCCCCGATCATCTCATGTCCGAGCACGCCTTTTTTCTTTGTCGGGTGCTGCCCTCTCCAGATATGCAGTTCCGATCCGCAAATATTGGATCGCAGCACTTTTAGCAGGACCGCTCCCGGCCCGGGCTTCGGCAATTCATATTCCCGGTAGCTGAGTTTTTCAGGTTCATCCATGACAGCGACGCGCCCTTTCTCCATTGCTGGTTCGTTGGACATTGCTTCACGCTCCCTCGATCTTTTGTCAATTCTCTTTCATTATACTTAACCATATTTTTGAAAACAATCTGTTTTCTGATTTATCAGATTTCTATCGTTTTATTTCATATAAAAACCGCTATGGCATCAGCTGATTCCATAGCGGCTTTTCCTTTATTCGTTTTCAAGCTCGCGGATTGCTTCTTCAAGCTTCTTCCGCTCTTCGCCGGCGATTTCCGGGAAGCTCGGGTTGATCTTCCCAAGCACATCGGCCATCACTTCTGCAACGATATAGCGCGAATACCATTCGTTGTCTGCCGGCAATACATACCAAGGGGCATAATCCTGGGAAGTATTGTTCAGCATATCTTCAAAAATATCCTGATAGCCGTCCCAATATTCGCGCTCCCTGACGTCATTAAAGGAGAACTCCCAGTTTTTAGCCGGATCCTTCATGCGCTCGAGAAGCCGCCGTTTCTGTTCTTCTTTGGACATATTGAAAAAGAATTTGACGACAGGGAAGCCGTTTTCCACCAGATAGCGTTCGAAATCATTGATCTGGCGGTAGCGCGCTTTCCAGATGCCTTCATCGATCAGCTCATCCGGGAGCGGCGTCTCGCCAAGCAGGTCATGCACCCTCGGCGCAATCACTTCTTCATAATACGACCGGTTGAAAATGCCGATCTGGCCCCGCGCCGGCAGCCCTTCCCGGAAACGCCAGAGGTAGTCGTGCTTCAGGTCATTTTCAGACGGCTTTTTGAACTGCGATACCTTGATGCCCTGCGCAGTGAGATTCGAGAAAATATACGTAATCGCTTCGTCCTTGCCGGCCGCATCCATCGCCTGCAGGACAACAACCACTCCTTTTTCCTCTTCTGCATGGAGCTTCAGGTGCAGCTCTTTCATTTTTTCAATGGTTGCCGGAATCCGCTTTTCGCGCAGCTCTTCGTCGCTGTAGCGCTCTTCTTCGGAAGTTGGATACTTGGACAATTCCACTTTTTCATCGGGCTTCACTCTATATTTTTCAATATCCATCTTCATCCTCCTCGGATAGCTTTTGTCATATGTACAGCCTTCCTATTTAAATACCCGGCTGAGAAATAGCGAAACGAAAAAAACCATTGAATCGGCTGATTCAATGGTTTTGCTGTCTTTAATTAGCCATATTCCGCGTCTCCAGAAAAGACGCCGTTTCTGAATCCGTCATATAATAGTTATGCAATGCCAACAATTTCTTTTTCAAATTGTCGTGCATCCGGCTGGCATCGTAGGCACAGACTGAAATGCCCTTCGTTTCCGAAACCAGTTCTTCCAAAGCGGTTTCATACGCTGCAATTTCCTGTGCTATATCCTGGTCGTCTCCCCATTCGATGTGGCCCCAAGTGCGCACGTGGCCACCCGGCACTTGGAATCCACCGGTTATCTCGACGAAATGGGCCAGAATGGTTTCCGGATGGAAGCTTCTGTTTTTCCAATAGAACGTGAAGTTGTCCACATAATGGACTTTCTCCAATTGTTCAGCGGTCAGCCGTTCTTCAAGCTGTTGGCGCACCATCGGGTAGATTCTCATGTTTTCGACAAACATCACCTGGTCGCCTGCAAGAATTCCCTATTCGACAAATGCCACTGCTTTTTCGATGTATTTATCCAATTGTCTCGAGCAATAAAAGATATGCTTTCCTTCTTTTTGCTGCTGAATGGCTGTTTCCTGCCTAAGATCTCCAGTCAATGTAAATTCCTCCTAAGCGCTCGCTGTTCGAAGCCAATTACAGCGCTTCTGCTTCAAATACCTGTTATCTACTATCCCTGTAAAGGAGGATAAAATAAAATATTTGGACACGCCGAACAAAGTGAAGCACTCCCTGCTTTGCTCCAGGACGCCCTTGCATAAGGGACAGGACAATGGCACAATAATTGAAAACCTCTTCCGCCCATGCGAAAAGAATAAGGAGGCAGCGGCATGCACACCATGACGAAAATGAAAATTGAAAAACCGGCATCCGAGCTGTTCGAAGCGTTCACCGACCCGGCAAAAATCGGAGGCTTCTGGTTTTCTTCCAGCTCTGAACGCTGGGCACAAGGAAAATCCATCCTGCTCCGGTATGATGAATATGACGCAGAAGGCACGATCAACATCCGGCAGCTTGTAGCCGATCGGCTGATTGTTTTTGAAGACGATAACGGGCATACCGTCACGATCACCTTTGAGGATGCCGGCCCTTCCTCCACCATCATCGCTGTAAAAGAAGAAGGTTTCCGGGAAAAGGATGACCGCTTCCTCGATGAACTGCTCGACAATAAGGAAGGCTGGACCTACACGCTTGCCTGCCTGAAGGCATTTCTTGAATACGGCGCCAATCTGCGTGCTGCACTTGTAAAATGACAACTAACCGGGAGGGATGACAGATGAATGGCTCCAAGAGCAATTTGCCCGAAGGACTCGGTAAACCGGCAGAACGTGCACTCGCTGCCGCCGGCTACTCGCAATTGGAAGATCTTGCACAAGCCAGAAAGGAAGACCTTTTGAAACTGCACGGCTTCGGCCCGAAAGCGCTCCGCATTTTGGATGCCGCATTAATAGAGAAAGGGCTGGCCTTTGACTCTGATTTGCCAACTCCCCGAAAGGAGCAAGACTGATGGCGCGCCGTCCACCCCCCCAAAAGAAAAACCAGCTCATATACACGCAGCAGCACTTGGCCAATGAGCGCACATACCTTGCCTGGATCCGGACCGGCATCTCTATCGTCGGTGTCGGCTTTCTGGCGACCAGCCTGCATTTCACCATGGGCTCCACCCGCAATCAATTCGTGGATGTCTTCACGATCGCCCTGGGCATTTTCGCTTGCATCTTCGGGCTGGTCATCATTTTCACATCCACACAAAACTATAAGAAAAAACGGCAGCAAATCATCAATGAAACGTTCTATCCATCCAATATGCACATCACGCTTATTTCATCGATGCTTGCTGTCGTAATCGTCATGGTCATCATTTATTTCTTCATGATCATGTAGCAAAGGAGGACCTGCCATGGACCCGTTATATATTTTGGAAAATATGGACAAAGTGAAACCGGCGTTCCAGCCGATTATCAGTGCCGTCAACCATTCCATCAGCGGCTACGAGGTGCTCGGCCGGTTTGATGAAGGCGGCGAGTTGAAGAGCCTCGGGGAATTTTTCCACGACGCTGATGTACCAGATGATTTCAAAGCTGAAGTGGACCGGCACCTTCTCGAATCGGCGATTGCAACAATGATCGAAACCGGCGCAGCCGGCTCGCTCTTCATCAACCGCAACGCCAAACAACTTATGATCAACAATGGGGAAGATCTGCTCCATACCTTGAATGCATTCAAGGAGAAGGGCTTTCCGATGGAGCGGATCGTCCTGGAAATCACCGAGCATGATTTCGATGAAGACTTCGACGTCCTCAGCCACCTGCTCAGCTACTACAAGACGTACGGCATCCAAATTGCTGTCGACCATGTGGGCGCCAAAAGCTCCAATATCGATCGCATCCGCCAGCTGCAGCCGCACATTCTGAAAATCGACACTAGCATTACGCGCAACAACCAAACTGACATCTACGAGGATGTCATTTACTCACTGGCGCTTCTCGCCCGGCGGATCGGCGCGAAGCTGGCCTACGAGAACATCGAAGACAAACACCAGCTGTACTTCGCCTGGAAACACGGCGGCCATTATTACCAGGGGTTTTATTTGGCAAGACCGCAGGCCGCTCCTGTACCGTCTGATTCAGTCGCGGTCAACGTCCGGGAAAATGTCCGGGAATTTGTCCACCGCGAAAAGGTGCTTGTTGAAGGCCGCTACTCGTTCGCTCGGCTTTGCGAAGAAAAAGTGAAAAAGCTCCAGCCGACCTGGCAAGGGCCAGAGCAGGCTGATCGGTTCATCTCCACCCTTACCGGACCATTCGATGAAGAAAGTTTCCGGATGTACATATGCCGAAGCGACGGTGAACAAGTTTCCTCGAACTTCCGGAAGCGCGGTGAGCACTGGGAGGTTGAACCGCTCGTCAAAGGCGCCAATTGGTCGTTCCGTCCGTATTTTCTGGAAAACATCATGCACATGAAGACATGGCACCGGGGCATGCTTTCCGACACCTATTCCGATATCGAGACAGGCGAAACCGTCCGCACGTTCAGCTACCCGCTGTCAGATGAATATTTCCTATACATCGACATCAGCTATTCCTTCATTTTCGAAAACGACTTTCTTTTCATGCAATAGACGCAGAAAAGCAGGCCAGGGGATTTATCCTTGGCCTGCTTTTCGCTTTTATTCGTTTGGATAATTGCGTTTAATATCGTTCAGCCGTTCGAGCTGCCATTGGCGTTCCGCTTCTACAGCCGTTTCGTCGAAACTTGAAGCGATGGCCGCCGCTTTTGCCGCATAAGTGGATGCATGGATGGCATGACCCGCCAAATGGGTTGTCGATACAGCTTGCCCGGCTGCCCTTGCAGCCGCGATAGCAGATTCATCCTGCGTTTCCCTTGCTGCTGCGTGCGTAGCGAAAGCCGATTTTCTGGCATCCCTGACTCCGATGTCGCCTTTCAGCCAATTGCGTGCCGCATCGATCGCTTTTCGCGGTCGGTCATCGTTCGGATATTTTTCTTCGTACAAGGGCAATGTGTGTTCCGCACAGTCTGCTGCCCAGCGGACTGCCTGAAGATGGCCGATTGTTTCCAGCATTTCTTCGATGGTTGCTTTCGTCTCCGTGTCTGTGAAATTCTGCTCCGGCATATCCATTCCACCTTCTATTTGTAGTTTCATTCAACTCTTTAAGGCTATCTTTTTGCCGCAGGCAGCCTTTCTGCGATGGCTCTGAATACCTTGGCCACGAATCCGCGGATCTCGTGTACCGGGCGGACTTGGCTCCGGCTTTGCCACTGGATCCATTCGAGTGCGAGAATGCTGAGGATCAGCCAGATGGCTCCGGCAAAATAGCCGGCCAGCACATCGCTCGGAAAATGCGCCCCCAGATAGATGCGGCTGAGGCCGATCAGGACAACGAGCACAGCCATAAGACTGATGGCCAGGCCTTTGACGAGTTCATTCACCCGGCTCCGCATGACGAAGTAGATGATGAATCCGTAGAAGATTAGGGAACCCATCGAATGTCCGCTCGGGAAGCTGAACCCGATGGCGTCTATTTCCGGATTGATCGACGGCCGTCCGCGTTCGTACAGGTTCTTAAGGAGCGTGGTCAAAAGTCCGCCGCCCCCTACTGCCAGGATAAAGAACAGGATGCCCCATTTATCTTTGTGCTGCGTCCATAAATAAAGGATTGTAGCAATCGAGAATGCCGACAAAAACCAAACCGATCCCAATTCTGTAATGACAATCATGAGGATGTCGAGTCCATCACTGCCGATCGAATTGAAAAAACCGATGATCGAAGAATCGAAAGACCAGGCTTCCTGCTCCAGGGCTTCTTCTGCAATTTCGGTGAAGACTGCCAGAAACAGCATCGACAATCCGAGTCCGATGGCCAAAATAAGCACTGCAATGCCGACCTTTGTATTTTCTTTGATCATTGAATCGCCCCTTAATCTAAATCTAAAACTGATTAATATATACCCCGCTGAACAGAAATTACTCTCCAAATCAGACTTGACTTTATGTAGATTTGCTTCTTTAATTCTGCCACAATCAATGGAAAGGGGTGAAACGATATGGATCAGAAAATAAAAATGTTATTTGAGGATTCCCGGTCTACTGACAAAGAACGGATGTATTCATCCTATCTAGCCATTTTGGAGGCTACAGAACAGCCAGTCGATTGGGCTTACGAAGTTTGGGACGGGCTTGTTGCCGGCCTTGGCCATAAGGACAACCATCAACGTTCACGGGCTGTCCAATATTTGGCGAACTTGGCGAAAAGCGACCCTGACAAGCGGATGCTTGAAGATTTCCCGCGGATCTGGGTTGTAACGAAAGACGAGAAATTCGTCACGGCCCGCCACGCCGTCCAATCCATGTGGAAAATCGCACTCGCCGGCCCGGAACAAAACGAACTGGTCACCATTCACCTGAGCGACCGTTTCCGCAATTGCGAAGAAGAAAAAAACGGCACGCTGATCCGTTCGGATATCCAGCAGAACTTCCGGAATATCTACGATGTGCAGCAGGACGAAAATTTAAGGCAAACCGCTCTGCAACTGATTGATTCCGTCGATGACCCGAAATACAAGAAGAAATATAAGGCGATCTGGAAATAATAAATCAGTTTTTAGCCAGCGGTTTGCCGGCAATGTTCATTGCCATGATGCCGCTCCACGCAAAAGCGAGCGAAGCGATGTAGAAAATGCTGGCGATGGTCAGGAAATCGACCAGATAACCGGTCGCGATGACAGCCAGCGCTGCGGCAACCGATGTCCATATATGGTAATTGCCAATCTGCTTGCCTGCTGTGTCTTTCGAGACGTAGCGGGCAAGAACTGTTTTTTCGGAGTTTTTCTGGACCGCACCAAGGACCCCCATGACAATTTGCAGAACGTAGACATGCCATATTTCAGCAGCCAGCGGAAAGAACAGCAGCGTCGCTGCCATGCCCCACGAATACACGGCAAGCAGTGCCTTGTCGCCGATCCGGTCGGCCGCTTTGCCGATCAGCGGGTAACAGAGCGCAGACGTCAGGGCGAAGAGCCCGTATGCCCAGCCGAACTGGGCATAGCTGTTTCCCACATTTTTGAGCAGCAGGATATAGAACGGGAAAATCATCGCCGAAGCCATGCCGACAGTTCCTTGATATGCGATAAAGCGCTTATGGTTCATTGCTTGTACTCCTCATAAAACATATTCATAAAGCGGTGGTCCGGGTCAAACCGGTCTTTCAATCGGAAGAATTCTTCTGTCCGTGGATAGGACTGGGCCATCTGCTCCCTGGTCGGATAGCCGTAATATGGTAAATAATACGTGCCTCCATGGTCCAGCGTGATGTCGACCATTTCTTGCACCACGCGTTCTGTACGGGCCACCCCTTCCGCATCCGCCGTCTGGTTGATGAGAAGCACAAGTGCGAACATGTCCTCTCTTGCATAGGACAGCACGGCCTTGTCATTTTTGCCGACATAGCGGATGGTGACATTTAAAAGATTGAAATCCTTTTCTTGCTCGAGCAGTGCTTTCAGGTCTTTGATATACGCGCTAAAGCCTACGACCGGCACAAAGTACTCCTGGAGGATTTCGGTTTTGGTGCTGCTGTCGTATTCCATGAATTCGGAGTCCGAACGCATGGCATTGTTGCGGGTAATCAGCTTGCCCTCGACTGATTCGGCATACGCCTTCTGCGTCTTCCAGAACGTTTCCTTTCCCCCATCGCTTAATCGGGCAAGCCCCAGGATCATCTTCGGCGCGGCAATCAGACGGTCTTCCTTCAGCTCCTGGTACCTGGCCATTGCGGATTGATCTTTTGCCGTGCGGTAATTGATGGCGTACATTTCTTTCATAAAGGAATCGGGAGCGATTGAAATGCGTGCTAAATGCATTTTTACCGCTCTATCCCCCAAGACCCGATCCGTGAAATACGCACTGTACTCATCGTAATCAAACCGGTCGGACTCCATCTCGTACAGGGCATCATCCACCAGTTTGAACGTCACATCCAAAATGATGCCGAACAATCCGTATCCTCCGACAACGGCATGGAAAAGTTCAGTGTTTTCGGTATGGCTCAATTGGAGGATTTCCCCTTCCGCATTCAAGAGGCGCAGCGATTCAACGGTGTCGATCATCCCGTTGTTCCGGATATCGAGGCCATGCGCCTGAACGCTGAGCGAACCGCCGATTGTGAAGATGTTTTGCGATTGGCTGACTCCGAGTGCGAGCCCGTATGGATTGATATATTCCTGGAGATCGTCCCACGTCGCGCCGCTTTGGGCAGTGATGGTCTTTTTCTGTTGGTCGAAATCGAGGATTTTATTGTATGGCTTCATGTCGAGCAAAATGCCGCCGGGGTACAAAGTATGGCCGCCCTGGCTATGCTGCATGCCGGCGATGGAAAGCACATCCCCGTCCTTTTTGGCATCCAGAACCATCGCCTGCAGCTCCGATTCATCGGTTCCGGCTTTCACCGCTTTTATCTCGACGGGCAGGAGGCGGTCATGGGCTGCCGGGTCTGCGCTTTGCTGGGCTTGAAAATAGAAATAGGCAGACAAGCCGAAGAGGCACAGATAAATTCCTGCCGCTAGATATGGTTTCATGTTAATCCCCCTGATCCCCTTACTGGACGCTTTCCTCCATTTTACACAAATTCCCTTTGCATGGTTATAGGCAAAAAAATACGGCACCTTAAAGCGGCGCCGCCCTACTCTTGTTCATGCAGATAGTGTTCCAATTCGGCCAGGAAACTCCCTGCCAGTTCTTCCGTGATGCGCTGATTCACTTCCGTGAAGTCCGCTTCAAGCTTCCGGCTGATTTCTAACGGGAGTTTGGCTGCCAGCTTTTTCGGAAGCGTATAGACCTCATAGGTCAGGAATGCGGCTACAACCGGCAGCAATACATAGGCAGCCGGTATGCTGACAGCAACTGAACCGATTCCGATAATGAGAGCCAGTGCTTTGGCGACAGCTGTTTTCGCAATGGCAGCGATGCCGATTTTCGCCAGTGCGCCCAATACGATGGGTTTGACAAACGATACGATTCCTGAAGAAAAGATGGCCTTCCCCATATTCAGGATCACTGCTTTATAGGACGCTTTCCCTAAAATAGCGGCAACTTGCTTGAACGCACTCACCATCGTTTCCGATGTCAATTTCCCCAACACGGATTTGGCCGTCTTGCCTGCCTGTGTCTCCTGCTCCCGAAGCTCCATGATTTTCTGCAAATCCAGATTGTCGTATAAAAGGCGGTGCGCCTCGTATTCATCCTGGATTTCGCTGAGCCGTTTTTCAACACCGGCCAGCACTTCCTTCAAGCGCTTCTCGTCCGAATAAAAAGCGATGAATTGTTCTTCCACCACTTTCGTGATTAGCGGCGTCAAATAACTGTCGATGGCAAAGCCGTCCACCGGTTTATTGGCGATGAATGCCAGCAGCGATTTGGTGTATTCCCGGGTAGGCTTCGGCAGGAGCATCCGCTGTATATCCCCGGCCTTTCTCAATTTCAGCGTCAGCAGCTTCCGGTGATCCAACGCCGCCAGTTCTGCTTCCAGTGTTTTTTTGATGCTGCTGAACAGCAGCGGACTGTCCCGCATATACAGTTCGCTGAAAGTTTCTGCATCCAGAAGATCTGCCAAAACCGCTTTTTCCATGCCCCCACCTCCGTTCGTCTATTCCCCTTTACCCAAATTTGCGCTTCGCTAGCAGCAAAACATTGAAAAGCTGCCCTCTTGCCCCTCAAAAATCTTGTAGAACCTTCCTGCGCCAATGGTCATTGGAAATATGTACAAATTAAGGAATCGATCCTTTGCATGTTTCTGGCTTTCTGAAAACAGGTAAATATATAGAAAACGCCTGAATTCCTTCTATAAGAATTCTCCCGCGTTTAGTCCGGGGGTGCACTTATGAAATTTCTCGATTATTGGAGCTATCTGCTATTGTCGCTTGCCAAGATTTTTCTATTCAGCATCCTGACAGCGAGCGCATTCAATTTTAGCTTCCTGCTCATCAATCTAGCCGCCATCCTGGTGATGACGAGCTGGGCGCTTTTGGTGAAAACACGCATCCGGAGATGGATCTTGATGACCTCGCTGTTTCTTCATAGTACGCTCCTCATCTCAGACTTATGGTATTACCGGTATTTTGAAGACCTGCTCTCCGTCGCCCTCCTCTCAGACATCGGGCAGATGGGAGATGTCGGAGGCGGCTTTTTGACCTTGATCCAAGCAAAGGACTTCCTGTTCTTTGCAGATCTTCTCTTGTTTGCAGGAGTCCTGCTTTATCTGCGGAAGCATCCTGTGCCTGCAGATAAAAGCCGCTCGCGTTTTGCTGCGGCTGCCGGGTTTATTGTCGGCGTGGTCGGTTTCGCAGTGCCTTTGGCCTTGAGCTATGCGAACGGTGAGAATTGGATTGCGGATGAACCGATTTCAAACATGCGCGAGTATTACCAGCTCGGTTTTTGGGGCTACCACGGTGTTGATGCCGCCCGCGGAATTGGCGATACACTCAACATCGGCGGCGAAGTGACAAAAGAAGAAACCGCAGCGATCCAAGAACTGAACGGCGAAGTCATAGAAGCGGCAGCTCCAGGGACGAATGTCATCATCCTCCAGCTTGAATCGTTTCAGACCTCTGTGATCGGCCAGGAAATCAACGGCCAGGAGCTGACACCGAACTTGAACCGGCTGCGCGACGAAATGCTGTATTTCCCGAACTTTTATCACCAGACCCATGAGGGCCGCACGTCCGATGCGGAATTTGTCGTGAACACTTCCCTGCATCCCGTGAAATCCGGTTCCGTCTATACACAATATGCGGACAATGAATTCGATGCCCTGCCGGAGCTCCTCAAAGAAGCCGGCTACGACACGGCAGCGATGCATGCCTTCGAGAAGGATTTCTGGAACCGCAACGATTTCTACAAAAAAATCGGCTTCAATCAATTTTTCAGCAAAGAAGATTTCCCGGAAAAAGAAGATATCGGCATGGCGTTGAACGACAAAGATTTTTCCACGACTTCCGTCCAATTGATGGAAGAGTTGGATGAACCGTTCTATGCCTTCATGGTCGCGTTGACCAGCCACATCCCGTACGAGATCCCGGAAGAGGAAAAGCGGCTCGACTTGTCGGGTTACAGCGACCCCTTATTGCAGAACTACTACCACACCGTCCATTATGTCGATGCGGCAGTCGGACTGATGATTGAACAATTGAAAGAGAACGGCAAATGGGACGATTCGCTCGTGGTTTTCTATGGCGACCACGACAGCGGATTGACGGCCCCGCAGGATGAAATGGCACAAAAAGCAAGCGCTGATTCCCCAGTGGAATTGTTCGCTCTTGACCGCTCTGTGCCGCTCTTCATCAAGCCCGCCAACTTGGAGTCGGGCCGGACCGTTGAAGAAAACGGCGGCCAGATGGATATCGCACCGACCGTACTTGAGCTGCTCGGCCTAACGCCGCCTTACATGCTCGGCGAGTCGCTTCTTGACGGCGAACCGAACTTGACGGTTTTCCGGGACGGTTCCTACCGCTACGGGAGCCTATACTATGCACCGGATTTGACCCGCCCGAGCGGCAGCGGCAAGTGTTACTCCGTTGAAACCGGCAGCGAAGTGCCGCTTGGCGATTGCCAAAACCGGATCGGCGAAGCTGCTGAACAATTGCGCTTGTCGGATACGATCATCGAAGACGATGCACTGGCTGAAATCCAAGACAACTAGACAAAGGGACTGCTGTCCATTGCGGCGCAAGCTGTCCCGCTGGAAAAACCGATGCTCCTGCATCGCTACGCTGCTTCGTCGCAAACAAGTTGGCAGAAGTACCTTCGGCCAACTTGCTCGCCGCCTCCATTCCCATCAGCCATTGTAGAATAAAGAAAAGGCCAAGGGTGGAAAAAGCAATGCTTTTTCTCCTCTGGCCTTTTTGTTTTGAGCTTTTTGGACAACCCCTTTTTCATCTGACGATAAACCAATAGACGCATATAATCCCGAAGTCCGACAACATGTGGCTGATGATCGCCGCGGTGATGGAACCGGTTTTCTCCCGGATCAGCGCCCAGAACAGGCCGGCGGCAAATACAGGAATAACAGCTACCAGACTGAATGTCAGGGAGAAAATCGGGATGATGGTGATGAGGTGGTACAGCGTATAAAAGGCAGCGGTTGTCAGGATGGTGAGATTCGCCGACATCTTTGGACGGAGTTTTGTGAACATATAGCCTCGCCAATAAAACTCTTCAAGGATGGGATTGGCCACCAGCAGGACCAGGATCAGCAGAACCTCTCCCGAACCGGTAAAGCCCCAGTCGAGCAAAAGCCGGCGCAGGGCCTCCAGGTCGAGCAGGTAAACATGGAGCCAGCTCAATCCTCCGAAGATGAATACGAAAAACAGCAGCCCGCTTCCGATGCCGACCAGCAGTGCCTTTTTGGTCAGCTTGAAGCGCTCTTTCGGCGGCAGCATATCAATCAGCGGCACACCAAGGAGCCAGCTGTAGAACAATAGAAACGTAATCGCCACGTTCTCGAACAACTGGAGCCCGACAAAAATCATCAGCGCCGGCCCGATCAAACGGCTGAATGTCTTCATACGGCTTCCCCTGCCTCCTTTTCAGACATAGATGCCAAAAACCGGTGAACAGCTTCATTGAATTTTTCGAAGGACTGCGGAGGCACTTGGTGGGTGCCTTTCTCGATGAATACGACCTGTGTCTGCGGCGCAGCCCTTTTAAACGGGATGCAATAATGGTGCATCGGCGTTTCGAGGGAACCGTAGACGAGCAGGATCGGCATCTTCAATCGGTAAAGCGAATGCGTGGAATTGTAGATGAGGCCTGCCTCGCAATACTCCGCAGCACGCTGGCCGTCCGCTTTTTTGCCGTACTTATATATTCGCTGTTCGTCTTCCGGAAAGCGCTTGTTCAATTTCGCCTGGAGCTTTGCCGCCATCGGAATCTGGCCTAAACGCGCCATCCATCTTACAGAATTGACGAAGAATTTCGGAGTAAAATTATTCAATTCGGAAAAGCCGCCCGACAAGATGAGTGCATGCGTCCGTTCCGGAAAGAGCAGCGCGAATTCCTGCGCAACCAGGCCCCCTTGCGAATAGCCGCACAGCACCGCTTTTTCGATTCCCAGCCGGTCGAGTAGTTTTTTCAGGTCATTCGCCAGGAGGTCGATTGTTATCGGCAATTCGCCTTTCGAACTTTGCCCGTGCCCGCGGAGGTCATAGAAAATCGTCTGATACTTAGCGGCAAGGGGTCTCTGGTGCATAAAAACATTATGGCCCATCACAAACGGGTGGATAAAGACAATGGGCAGCCCCTCTCCTTCAATTTTATAAAACAATGAAACCGAGTCATCTATCCTGGCATAGGGCATCGCAAAACCTCTCCTAACCGAAATATATTGCTTGTTCCTCTACGATACCCTGAGCGAGCTGCCGCTAAAACCCGCTATTCACTCCGGCATTCGGGCTATGGAGTGTTCCTTCTTGTTATACGATTTGGACGTAAAGAAGATAAAATCAAAAACGGCCGCTTTTAAGCGGCCGTTGGTTTACTAAAATTTGATGGCAGCCTTGACGTCAGGACTCTTTTAACAGCATTTCTTCTCCCGCATCTCGAGGCTTTTCGAACGGCAGCATTCCAGGAGCAGAGCTGCAAAATTTCTATCACTCCGAAAATCCCCCGGCTGAAGCCACAGATGGCTAAAAACGCGGGATACCAGTTCTTCACAGGCGTTGGGGTCGACGTGGCTGCGGCTCGCGAAATTCCACACCATCCGGTGATACCGGTCATACAAGGCAGACAGCGCTTGTTTGTCGCGCTTCGCCACTCTCTCCATCAACAACTCATCTCTGCTCAAAACTGCCACCCCTTTTGTTTTCTAATTGCCTCAGCTTATGCCGGATAAACCTAAATATCTCGAATTCAGAGTTTTATTTAAAATATATATAAAATAACTGTAAAAAAGATGCGTTTATATAATTAAAAGGGACGATTTACCTAGCGTAACTGCACCTTTTTCGAATGAATAATATTCCTTAAGCTATTCTTAATTCCATCGATTTATAGTACAATGCGAGCAATAAAACCATTCTGGAGAGGAGCATGGTCATGAATTTTGATTTGAACGAAGCTGTGGAAATTCTGGAACGGACGCCCAGGACTTTGGAGGTTTTCTTATCCGGCCTGTCTGACGGCTGGTTGGAATGCAATGAAGGATCGGATACGTGGAATGCGAAGGAAGTAGTCGGCCATTTGATTGAAGCAGAGATTTCCGACTGGATGCCACGGCTGAACATCATTTTGCAGGAAGGTGAAAACCAGCCGTTCCCCCCTTTTGACCGCTTTGCGCATCTCCAGAAAAACTCACATTTGTCGATCGACGAAAAGCTGATGGAATTCCAGATGCTCAGAAAGCAGAACATCCAAAGATTGATGGAAGCCGTGGATCCCATTGAACAACTGGAACTGACCGGCCTCCATCCTGACTTTGGCACCGTCAAATTGAGAGAACTCCTTGCGACCTGGGTCGTCCATGACCTCACCCACATCTCCCAAATTGTCCGGGTCATGGCCGAGCGCTACCGGGCGGACGTCGGTCCTTGGGCAGCCTATTTGGGCATCCTGAACCGGTCGCTTCCGAAATGAAGAAAACCCTTCCTCAAAAGGAAGGGTTCTTTTTTGTACAAACGGCACTATTTTCGTGTGGCCGCTTCGTGGATTTCAAGGAAATATTCCTCCAGCAGTTCCGCCAGCTTCCCGTCGAGTGCGTAGTAGGCGTTATCCGCTTGTTCAACGGCTTCATAGAACGCTTCTTCGGATCCTTCCCCATTTTCAAGTGCTATGTACCTTTGCAGCAGCGTTGCGCCATACTCTCGTTCAATTGCCGCATAACCGGCAGCCCCGATTTTCTCTAATGCCACAATGAGGCGAAGGCCGAAATCCGTTCCTTTCATATCTCCGGAAAACCAATTCAACAAGATTTCATGGCCGCCGCTTTCCATTTCGGAATAATAATGAAACGCGAGGTATGCATCATCCAGCACTTCCTCGCTAGACGGATACTCCAGATTGCTGAGAACGCCGATGACTTCATTCCATGCTTTGTCTTTATCAATGCTGTTTTTTTTCATATTCCAAGATCCTCCTCCATATACTTTAGTATATCAATCTGTCCTCCTTTGTTTAGCAAATCGCAAACGGGGTAAAAAAACATTATCATAAACAAGGGTGGGATCAGTATGCGCATGGGTTGTATGGGAAGCATCATCATTTCCATCATTCTTTCTATTCTTCTGACGTTGATATTAAACATGATGTTCTAATAGAAAAAAGAGCTTTTCCTCATTTATGGAGGAGAGGCTCTTTTTCGATTGTGACAACGCGATTCGTCTCGGCCGCTTCCATGATGGCTAGGATGACTTTTAGCGATTTGAGCGCATCTTCGCCTGTTACAATCGGTTCCTGGTCCAATCGGATGGAGTCGATAAAAGCATCGATGACGCCGCTGCTTGTCTGGTTGTCGTTTGTTTGGATCGCTTCGAGCTCGTAATTCACTTTTTCGCCGTTGTCCATGATGATCTGGAGCTGGTACTGGTCGTTATGGTAGATTTTCAGGATGCCTTTCTCGCAATACACTATGGTGCTATTGTCTTCTTCACCGTAATAGGTCCACGAAAAAGCGGCATTGCCGATGCAGCCTTTTTCGGTCATCAAGCTGCATACCAGGTTATCGCACACTTCAATCGGTTCGCCGTTTTCATCAAGCTTATGGAGAGCTCCTTGGAATGCGCTGACCTGGACGATTTCATCACCGAGCAGGTAATGCAGCAAATCGATTTTGTGGATGCCCAAATCCCCTCCTACGCCGAAGCCCGAACGTTCCTTTTTAAAGAACCAAGTCGAGTTGGTTTTATTGATGCCCCAAGCTTCCGGCCCCGAATGCCCGAATGCCGTGCGGAACGTCAACACTTTCCCAAGTTCGCCGCTTGCGATGATTTCCCGCGCTTTCTGATGGGCCCGCGTGAAGCGCTGGTTGTGGTCGACCATCAGTTTTTTCCCGGAGTTTTTCTGCGCCTCGAGAATTTCCCGGGCATATTCCACTGTCAGCGAAATCGGTTTTTCGCACAAGACATGCTTTCCGCTCAAAAGCGCCTGGGTGGAAAACAGATGATGGTGCTCATTCGACGAACAATCGCTGATGGCGATGATGCCGGGATCGGAAAACAATTCATCCACGCTTTGCGCCACGGTTCCGCCGAACATCGCCGCCATGGCTTCCGACCGGTCGAGGTTGCGGTCATAAAAGACAATTTCGTCGACATGCGGATTCGCTTTGTATTCCGGTGCATGGCGCATTTTCGTAATGGAGCCGCAGCCGATAATGCCTACTTTGAAACCCATCCAATCCCCTCCTATTCCCTTTTTTGAAATACGACAGCAATGATGATGATCAGCCCTTTAACAAAACCTTGCAAATGGGGAGAGACATTCATCAAGTTCATCATATTGTTCAATATGCCCAGTATCAGGACCCCGAAAAGCGTACCGATGATTTTGCCGCGTCCGCCGGTCATCCGTGTGCCTCCGATGATGACAGCCGCAATCGCATCAAGCTCATATTGGGCCCCTGAACTTGAGGACGAGATGGAATTCAAGCGCGACGTTTCGATGACCGCGGCCACACCGACCAATGTGCCGATCAGCGTGTAGACCCAGATTTTCATCCGGTCCACCCGGATTGCCGACAGCATCGCCGCTTTTTCGTTCGAGCCGAGCGCATAGACATACCGGCCGAACCGGGTTTTGTGCATCAGAATATACACGAGCACTGCCATCAAGAGAAAGATGATGACCGGGTAATCGAACACCCATAAATCGCTGTTCGCAATCGCCGTGAATCCATCTACTTCCCCTGATACGCTTCCCCCTTCGGCAATATACAGCGCAATCGAACGGGCACCGGCCATCATCCCTAGCGTGGCGATGAACGACGCAATCCGCCCTTTCGCCACCATCAACCCGTTCAGGAACCCGGCAAACGAACCGACAAGCAAGGCGGTGAAGACCCCGACCAGGATGCTGCCGGATGCATTCAATGCCAGGACCGAAATGACGCCGGCGAGCGCCAGAACCGAACCGACCGATAAATCGATGCCCCCTGACAGCATGACCACGGTCATTCCGAGTGCGATAATGCCGATGATCGACACCTGCATCAGAATATTCAGCTGGTTGTTGATGTCGAGAAATCGCGGATTCATCAGCGATGATCCGATGAAAATGATGATAAAAGCAATGATGACGCTGTATTCAGCCCACAGCCAGGACAAGCGGCTTTTTGCCGTGACAGGTTCTTGTGTATATTCCTTTACATCGATGTTAGCCAATGGCTATGCCCTCCCTTTTTGAGCCAGTTGCATAATGCATGATTTCCTCTTCGCTTGCCCCTTCTCCTGTGAACCGTGCTGTGATTTCCCCGTGGTACATGACGTTGATCGTATGGCAGATGCGCAGCACTTCCGGCGCCTCCGAAGATAAGATGATGATTGCTTTCCCGAGCCTCGACAACGCGATGATCTGTTGATAGATTTCCTGTTTGGCGCCGACATCGATGCCTTGCGTCGGGTTGTCGAAAATCAGGATATCGGTTTCCGCTTCCAGCCATTTGGCGATGATCACTTTCTGCTGGTTTCCGCCGCTCAGCTTATCAATAGTGATGCGCGGATTATGGACTTTGATGTTGAGCGCCTTTTTGTAGACATCGAATTTTTCTCGTTCCTTTTTGTCCTGGATAAAGCCTGAGCGTTCAAAATTGCCCATCGATGAGAGGCTCATGTTATGGATGACGCTCAAATCCTTGATGATGGCATTTTCCTTGCGGTCTTTGGGGACATAGCCGATTCCCGCTTGGAGCGCTTTCCGCGGATGATCTATTTTCACGACTTGGCCGTTGATTTTCACTTCGCCAGCGTATTTTTTCCGAAATCCGAATAAACTCTCGAAGAGCTCTGTCCTGCCGTCTCCTGCAAGTCCCGTAAATCCAACGATTTCGCCTTTGCGGACAGTGAAATCGATATCCTTGAAATGCCCCGTACTTGTCAGGCCGCTCACTTCCATTGCCACCTCTCCGAAAGGATGCTCGTGCATAAAGCGTTCCTGTGAAATGGCTTTTCCCACCATCATTTTTGTGATGGTTTCCAAGTCTTCATTTTCCACCATTCCGGTCTTTACCAGCTGCCCGTCCCGTAAAACAGTGTAGCGGTCGCATACCGCCTGAATCTCTTTCAGCTTGTGTGAAATGTAAATGATTGAGACGCCGGTCTTCTTCAGGTTCTTCATCAATTCGAACAAACGGTTCACTTCATGTTCCGCAAGCGATGTCGTCGGCTCATCCATGATGATCAAACGGGATTTGTGGAGCAGCGCTTTCGAGATTTCGATCAATTGCTTGTAGGACGTCGCGAGATTCCGTACATATTCCTTCGGATTGATGTTGACACCGAGTTCCGCCAAAATATCGTGCGTTTGCCGGCACATTTCTTCTACAGCAAGGAAACCGAATTTATTGCGGAGTTCCGAACCGAGAAACATATTTTCATAGACCTTCAAATCAGAAACCATATTCAGTTCCTGGTGGATGAAGCTGATGCCGTGTTCTTGCGAAACGCGCGGGTCCGCCATTTTGGCTTCTTCGCCATTTATGAAGATGGTTCCGTTATCCGGCTGATGGACGCCTCCTAAGATATTCATGAGCGTCGATTTGCCGGCCCCGTTCTCGCCGAGCAGGGCATGGATTTCCCCTTCTTCCACTTCCAGCGTCACACTCTTCAAAACCAGTACGCCGTTGAACGACTTTTCGATGTTTTTCATGGCCACAAAAGGTTGTGGAGTCATGGCTTATCCTCCTTTAAATCGGAAAAGAGGAAATGCAATGAAAGCACTGCATTTCCCGGCTTTGCTCAGAATTTGGATTCCGGATCATAGTATTCTTCCACATTTTCCTTTGTGACTTGCGTCGCTTCCTTCACGACCATTTCTTCAGCCGGCTCTTCCCCTTTGGCGAGGTCTGCAGCAATCTTCACTGCATCTTCCACCATAGTCGGCGAGTAGAGGAACGTCGCTTTCATGAGCCCGTCGTTCTGAATGTCTTCAAATACTTCCTTCGCTCCGCCGGCACCAGTGACAAACTGGATATCCGTGCGGCCTGCTTCTTTGATGGCCTGCAGTACGCCTAGCGCCATCCCGTCATCCTGTGTGAAGACGGCATCGATTTCAGGGTTCGCCTGCAGGATGTTCTGCATGACTTCCAATGATTTCTCAGTGGAGAAATCCCCGCTTTGCGATGCGATGATTTCCATGCCTTCTTCGCCGTCGACCGCTTCTTTAAAGCCTGATCCTCGCTGTTCTGTCACCGAACTCGGAGGTCCGCTGATTTCAACGATTTTCCCTTTGCCGCCCAATTGCTCCACAAAATATTTGCCGGCGTTGACGCCGATCCCTTCATTGTCGCCTTTGACAACGACGGTCGCTGCATCGTTTTCGAGTTCCCGGTCAACGATGACCAGCGGGATGCCCGCATCTTTTATTTTCTGGCCGACCGGCGTCAATGCCGCAGATTCAATCGGAAGCATAACGATGACGTCCACGTCTTGTGCAATCAAGTCATCCACGTCATTGGCCTGTTTGTTCGGATCGGCTGCATTTGTCATGACATAGTCGATGCCTTCACTTTCCTTCAATGCTTTCGCTTGTTTCTCAGCGCTGTCGATCAAGGCGCCCATCCAGCCGTGTGTTGCGGAAGGAAGCGATATTCCGATCGTCAGTTTTTCATCCGTTTCGCCTTCCGCTCCCGCACCCGAATCGCCGCTTTCTGTGCTGCCGCATGCCGCTAATCCAAAAATCGTGACGAAAGACAGTAGTAAGATCAATAATCTCTTCACCTGATTCACCCCTTTGTTTTTTTGAAAAGCTCCCCTAAATGTAAACGATTACATTCACAGCTAAGGCTAGCGCTCTGCCATCAACTTTTTTAATAACAGAGCGCAGGCCTTAGCCCGACGTCGATTCCCGGATGACCAATTCATGCTCCAGAACCACACTGTCGACATGCCGCCCTTGGATTTTGTCGATCAGCATCGTTGCGGCGATTGTACCCATTTTATACATCGGCTGTGCAACGGTTGTCAGCGTCGGATTGGTCATATTGGAAAAATCGATTTTGTCGAATCCTACCACTGCCACGTCCTCGGGCACGCGAAGGCCCGCTGCATTGATTTCCTTCAGGGCACCGATGGCCAATAGATCCGATACCGCAAATACGGCGGACGGCCGTTCCTTCAGCTGAAGGATTTTCTTCATCGCCTGCTGCCCTTGTTCGAAGCCCAACTCCTTCGTATAGAAGATATACTCTTTGTTCAGCGGAATGCCGTGTTCTTCGAGCGCGCGCTGGTAGCCCATCCGCCGTTCGCGCGCATACAGGAATTTTTCGTCGGAATTCATCAAGGCGATCCGGCGGTGCCCCATCTGGATCAAGTGCTTGACGGCCCTGTAGGAAGCTTCTTCACTGTCGATGGTGACATACGGGATATCAACGCCGCCGCCGTATTCGCTGCACTGGATAATGGCATATTTCTCAGAGAGGGTTTTCAGCGTTTCGACATTCACCGCCGGGTCCATCGATATGATGCCGTCCGCCATTTTTTTCCGCACCAGATCGAAATAGATGTCTTCTTTCTGCGGGCTTGAATCGGTCTCGCACAGCAGGATGTTGTAGTTTTGGCTCAGCGCCATGTTCTCAATCCCTTTGATGATTTCGAAATAGAAAGGGTTGGAGATTGTCGGAATCAGAATCAGCACGATGCGGCTTTCGGAATTCCGCAGGTTCCGCCCGAGCATGCTAGGTTCGTAGTTTAAATGCTGGATCGCCTCCTTCACTTTCAACTTGGTTTTCACAGCGACTTTATCTTGCCCGTTCAGCACACGGGAAACCGTCGCGACTGACACGCCAGCGTATTTTGCAACTTGTTGAATATTTGCCATGGAATTTTCCTTCTTTCTGAGATTCCATTTCCTAGAAATGAAATCGATTACATTTTCATACTAATTCGTTCAGAATTATCTGTCAATAAAAACTTTTAATTAAATAAAAATGTTGATTTCATTGAATAATTTATATATGTTAAGGATGTAACGGTTTACATGACAGTATATTCTGATATTTATATTAGGGGGGATTTTATTGAAACTGGGCGTTTTTACGGTATTGTTTTCCGATAGAAGTTTCGAAGATATGCTAGATTACGTGGCTTCCAAAGGCATTGAAGCCATCGAGCTCGGAACGGGCGGCTATCCTGGCGATGCTCATTGCAAATTGGATGAATTGCTCCAAGATGAAGGAAAACGGGAAAAGCTCCTGCAGCGAGCCGGCGAAGCCGGGGTGATCATCAGCGCACTCAGCTGCCATGCCAACCCCCTCCACCCGCAAAAACCAATCGCTGCGGCCGCTGACGAGTTGCTCGTCAAGACGATGCAATTGGCTTCAAAGCTCGGCGTCCCAGTGGTCAATACCTTCTCCGGCTGCCCGGGCGACCATGAAGACGCCAAATACCCGAATTGGCCTGTGGCTGCCTGGCCGAATGATTTTCAGGAAATCCTGAAATGGCAATGGGAAGAGAAACTGATTCCTTACTGGAAAGAAAAGAACAGCTTGGCCGAATCGCTCAATGTAAAAATCGGCCTTGAACTGCACGGCGGGTTTTCAGTCCATACGCCGGCGACGATGCTCAGGCTGCGGGACGCCTGCGGCACTGCCATCGGCGCCAATCTGGATCCGAGCCATATGTGGTGGCAAGGCATCGACCCGGTGGAAGCCATCAAGATTCTGGGCAGCGAAGGGGCCATCCATCATTTCCATGCCAAAGACACCATCATCGACCAGCAGAACACCAACCGCAATGGCTTGACGGACATGACGGATTATTCCCAGATGCGCGACCGCTCCTGGTATTTCCGGACGGTTGGCTTCGGGCATAGCCAAAAGACTTGGGCTGATATCATCAGTACGCTGCGGCTCTACGATTATGACTATGTCGTCAGCATCGAGCACGAAGACGGTTTGATGTCGGTCAATGAAGGCTTCACGAAAGCGGTCGAAAACCTGAAGCCGGTTCTCGTGAAAGAATCGGTGGCTGAGATGTGGTGGACCTGAAAACTGCCCTCCCCTGGCTACCGGAAAGCTGAGGTATTATTATTGTCGGAAGTTATCAGGATATGCAATGATGAAAAGAGACAATTTAACATTACCAAGCTTAACGGATAAGGGGTATCACGATATGGAGCATACAATTAGAACATTAAAGATGGAAGACCTGCCTTACCTTGAAGCGATGCAAACCGGAATTGAAGATGATTACGTGAAGCGAATTTTCGAGCGGCTCGTGACGACTGAAAACAACCGGCTGTTCGGGCTGTTTCTCGGCGAAGGGCTCGCAAGTGTCTGCGGATATACGATTTTCGCCGGAAGCTACGCCATGATCGGCCGGATCCGCAGCGACATCCGCTACCGCGGCAAAGATCTGGCCACCAAGCTGACGGCCCATGTCTTAAAGGCGGCATTCGAATTGCCGGATATCCAATGGGTCGGCGCAAACACCCAGGAAGAAAACGCCCCTGCCCGGCGCGTCCTTGAGAAACTCGGTTTGTACGAACACCCGCCGCTTTACGGGGCCACCACAAAAGACCTTGCACAATTTGCCGGGGATGCCCCGGAGTGGTTGGAGCTTCTGGACGCCGGCCGGAAAAAAGAGTGGCTCGAGCGCCTATACATCAAACCGGGCGCTGTTTTCCCGTACGAATGCTATTATTTGTTCCCGGCATCTGAAGCATTATTTTCTGCCGAAAAAATCGCCGAATGGCAATTTTTCGAGAACGCTTCTAAAGACCGGATGCTGATCTTGAAGAAAGATTTTAAGAAGCACTATTATTTGCATGCGGTCTACCCGTGGAATGACCTGTTCGGTCAGCCAGGCCTATGGGAGACCATTTTCGCCGCTTACCGGCATTATGCCGCACAGGTTGAGGAAGAAGCTTTTGTCTGGATGGATCTCAGCAAAGAGCAGGCCGCTTCGCTTCCGGAGGGCCATTCCTTTGAATTGCCGTCTGCCTGGGTGCTGTACGGGGTGTCCCGGAATTCCTTTAACATGATGAAAAACGATTCTCTGTCCTCCGTTGGCAAACACGATTGAAAACATTAAAGATAGAACCTGTTTAGCCGGTATTATACGGCAAGCGGGTTTCTTTTTCTTTAAAGCTTAGACTGGCTAAAGCCGGCTTTGCGATTCTACCTTTCAGTTAATGCTTTCAAAAAAAAACAGAAAATTTTCACTGGAGTATGTTTAACTTTTTAGGAAGAAAGGTATAGGGAGATGTTAACCAAAAAACTGTAAAAGGGGAAAGAAACCATGGCAGAAGCCGTACAGAATTCTCTTGAGCTAAAAGCATTTTTCAAAAAGAACCGCAAGGAATTCGAAGAGCAATTATTATCAGAAGCAGTCAATGTCCGGGACAAGATCGATGAGATCCTGGCAATCGGCAATATCAACTTGGTCAAAAACGCACATGATCTGACTGTCTATATCATTGACGGACAGGAAGAAGAATTAAAATCTTTCGCAAAACAGGAAGGCATCGCTTGGGCAACGTATTCCCTTGAATTATCCTTCAAGCTGGAATGGGTCCAGGCCATCCGGCGTACCCTCTGGATTTTCATCCAAAAATTCGAAGAAGTGCACAGCACCTATTCATCCGTGGGCTTTTTCCAACTCGAACAGCAATTGAATTCACGCGTCGACACATTCCTGAACGCATTTTTCATCAATTATTCTACATACAAAGATTCGCTGATTAAAGCCCACCGGCAGCTCGTCGAGAACTTGTCGGTGCCGATTATTCCGATCACGCCATCGGTCAGCATCCTTCCGTTGATCGGTTCAGTGGATTCGTTCCGCACGAAAATCCTCGAAGAAAAGGTCCTGACAGAAATCGGCATTTCCCGGATCCAGACACTAATCATGGACATGTCGGGCATTGCGGATATGGAGCCGGAAGTCATCTTCGACCTCATGAAGATTTTGGACGGCACGAAAATGATGGGCTGCAAGACAGTCATTACCGGTCTGCGGCCGGATGTCGTAAGGAAGATGATCCACATGGACTTATCTTTCGACCAGAAAACCGAAACGCTTGGCACCCTGCAGCAAGCGCTGAAAGAATACATTGCATTGTAAAATCAAAAATCCGTATCCGGAATACACCGGATACGGATTTTTGCTACATGTAATTTCCGCCGGAAATCTTCACCGATTCCCCGACGATGTTCCGGGCTGCATCCGTCATCAGGAACGCGATCGTGTTGGCCACTTCTTCTGCGGTCGACAACCTGCCGGAAGGGATGCTCTGTTCCGCTTCCTCCAGCCCTTCTTCAAACGAAATGCCTCTCCGTTCCGCCTTTCTGCGGATGCTCGACAGCGCCATCTCCGTATCGACATAGCCCGGTGAAACCGAATTGACGCGGATGCCGTATTCGATCGCTTCCAAAGCCATCGATTGCGTCCATCCGACCACAGCGAACTTGCTGGCGGCATAGGCCGTGTTGCCATGCGTACCGCGAAGCCCCGACAGCGAAGCAAGATTGACGATGTCGCCCTCTTTTTGTTCCATCATCTTGAGATACACCGCTTGCGTCAGAAGAAACGTCGACTTGAAATTCACATTCATCAGCCTTTCGATGAACCGCTCGTCCAATTCCTCGACCGTCTTGCCGCCCGCAACGCCTGCTGAATTCACCAGCCCATTGATGAATCCATGAGCTTCCTCCGCTTTGGCTATCAATTCATCGCGGTCCAGCCCTTCAGTCAAATCCGCCGTTTTCGCAAAGACATTCGCTGGATCGGTAATTTCAGCAAGTTCCTTCTGCAAGCCTTCCAGTTTATCTTCCTTCCGTCCAGTAATGGTGATCTTCGCTCCCATCCGCGCCATCACTTTCGCCGTTTCGTACCCGATTCCGCCGGTTGCGCCTGTGATTAGTACGTGTTTATGGCTTAATGCATCATCCGAAAAGATTGTCATGTGAACGCCTCCCCCCTTTTGCTTGTCCCTCCTCTTTTCCCGGGGTTTCCTTTTGGGAAACCAGCACCGGACGATTTGGTCCATGAATATGAAAAACCAGCCAATCCCGCAACTTGCCGCTGCAGAATTGGCTGGTTTTCTATCAAGCGCTCAATTTCGAAGCTTCGCAAACATCCTTTAAATTCCGGAAAGTCTGCTCCATGGCATTGTCTAAAAGCTTGCGGATAATGAGCTTGTCTGCCATTTTTCGAAGCAGGCTGCTTGGCATTTCATATTCTTCTGTATAAGATACTTTTGTTCCGCTGCCTTCCGGACTATAAATCCAGTGCTGATGTGACTGGATCGCCCCTGTGACTTTGCCTTTCCAAGAAAATCCCATTCCCTGCTTTTCATTTTCGATGACTTCAACTGTAATTGGCATATGCATTCCCATCATCGTATAATCGAAATCCGCTCTCGTCCCTGACTCGCCCTCGCCTTGCATTTTTTTCGGTTCGGACAAGCCCACGTACCATTGATACCATAATGCCGGATTCGAGCCGTAACGATAAACTTCTTCAACTGGCCGGTCGATTACAATACTTTTCTCCAAGGTCCACATGACGGATTCCTCCTTATCAGACTTTGAAAAAGATCCAGCTGCCTTGCTGAATCCACAAGTATTATCCTCCCCTTCCTTTTTGAAGTAAACATTAAAAAATCCGCGCACAGCCGCTGTTATGTATATTCACTTTCATGTTAATACGGCGGTTCTTGAATGTAAACGAAAGGCGCTTATTATTTTGAATATTCATTTATTAATACGTTTAATTATTCAAAATGAATTTTTTGATTACAATCACTTCTTCAAGACAATCCAGGTATGAAAGAATATAATAGAAGCTGCCTGTTTTTGATTTTTCATTGGAGGAGATTTTTTGAACGCAAAAGCTTTTTCACTGGCCTTATTCTCGATCCTGATTTGGGGATCTTCGTTTGCAGCAATCCGTGTAGGCTTGCAGGGCGGCTATGACGCCGGTCAAAACGTGCTGGTCCGTTTCCTCGTCGCTTCGCTGCTTTTCATCATATACGCATTGTGGCCCGGGACGAAATTCCGGCTGCCCTATAAAAGCGACATCATCCGCATTCTCGTACTGGGCTGGATCGGCATCAGTGTCTACCATATTTTCGTGACATTCGGCATGGAGAACATCTCGGCCGGCACTGCCGGCATGCTTGTCGGGTCCGGACCGATTTTCACCGCGCTGGTCGCCCGCTTCATCTTGAAGGAACGCCTCACGGGACTTGGCTGGCTCGGACTGGCAATCGGCTTTGCCGGTATTACAGTCATCGCTTTCGGCTCTGCGGGCGCATCCCTTACCCTTAATACCGGAGCGCTGCTTGTCATCGTCGCCGCATTCGCTTCCGCCGTGTTCTTTGTATTCCAGAAACCGCTGCTGTCCCGCTACTCGGCGATTGAGCTGACCGCTTACTTCACCTGGGCCGGCACCCTGCCGTTCCTGATCTTTTCGCCAGGGCTCGTCGATACGCTTCAACACGCGACCCCGGAAGCCCATTTTGCGATGTTGTACGTCGGCATCTTCCCGGCAGCCATCGCTTACGTCACTTGGTCCACAGCCCTGTCAATGGAAAATACCAGTGCCGTTTCAAGTCTGATCTACCTGGAGCCTGCAGTGGCCATCCTTGTGGCCTGGATGTGGCTCCATGAACTGCCGACCGGCATGTCGCTTGCCGGCGGTGCCATTGCCATCAGCGGGGTATTGACCGTCAGCCTGCTTGGCCGACAGCGCCGCAAAAGCGGACGTAGCGTTGCAGAATCCTCAGCTTGATATTCAAAAAGAGGCCTGGTTCTTTTTTAAGAACCAGGCCTCTTCCCATTACCTGAAAATCCGGCTCAACAGCCGCTGCACTGCTCTGTTCGCCATGCGGCGCCCGATCCGTTTTCCGATCGTTCCGTTTCGGACTGCCCGCACATCTCCAAAAAACCGGTCGCTTTTATAAAGGATTCGTTGCAGTTTTCTTAATGCCATACCCAGCCTCCGTCCGTAAGTTTTCAAAAGGAAAAAAGGGTTCTGCATCCTTTTTACCCGCTATCCCTTCAATACGAACCTGCTGGCCGAAAGTTTCAACACAAACTAAGCGGGATAGAAAAATTCAATCCGCTTCCCTTCTGTATCAAGCCCGTTGATCTCTTCCGTCATCGTGGCTGAATTGCCAAGGAATCCCGAATTTGTCTTCCAGCATTCCGTAGCCGGAACTCCAGAACGTTTCCTGCATCTCCATCTGAATTTTCCCGTCCTTTCCGAGGCGGTTGAATTCCTCGGTCATTTTGTCCAGATCATCCGACACTACAGTGACGTTGATATTCTTGCCAAATGGAACGGTCGAGCCCGGCATGGCGTCTGAAAACATGACGGCACTGCCATGGATGTCGAGGCTGGTATGCATGACCAGGTTTTTTGCTTCTTCCGGGAGTTCCCAGCCTGGTTCAGGCGGCATATCTCCGAAGTGAGAGACTTCAGGCATCCCTGTTCCGAAAATGTTTGCATAATACTCCACAGCTTCCTGGCAGTTGCCATTGAAAATCATATACACGTTTACTGACACTTGAAAAACCCCTTTCAAATTTTATGTATGTCTTATTGAGAAAAATACGAACAAATATTCCCTTTAGGTTTTATTATACTCAATATCGTTATAAAGTAAAGTTAATTAACAGAACTTTATAACTGTTATTTATGTGTATTTTCATCTTAAAAATTCTGATGTTATCGATAGTTTTCCGGCTGCACAAAAAACGCCGTCCCTTTTGTGGACGGCGTTTCTATGTATTAGGGCGTGACTGCCAAGGTCAAGGCATACCCGACGTAACAGACGATTTCACGGATGAAGAACGGCATTTTCTCAGTGAAGGTCTGGTAGACAGAGCTTGTGGTCGGCGACGAATGCACTTGCTCCATCCCCATTTCGTGCGCCATCAGCAGCGCCCGCTTCATATGTAGAGGGTCGCTCACAACAAGAAAGCTTTCCAAACCGTTCTTCGCCGCAAGCTCGCCGGCGTATTGAAAATTCTCTTCTGTGACCAGCGATTTCAGTTCGACCAGGATGTCTTCAGCCGGCACGTCCAGCCCGAGTGCATAGTTCCTCGAAACTTCCGCTTCTGCCAAATCGGCGCCGTCGGTTTTCCCGCCGGTGAAGATAATTTTGTCGACAAAGCCGTTTTCATACAGCCACACCGAATGGTTGATGCGTTCACGCAACACAGGCGAAGGCTGATCGCCGATGACTTTCGTTCCAAGCACAATCGCCGCATCGGTTTTTACCAGCTCCGATTCTGCGGCGTAAGTCCAAATTCCATAAGCAGCAAATGCAGTAAAAGCGATGAGTGCTGCAAGCAGCATTCTCATTAATTTTCGCGCAAGGGTTTTAGGCAATATTTTTTCGTCCTTCGAATAAAGATTGATGTGTATCCGCGAGGCGGATTTTTCCTTTTTCATTATCATCCCAAACCGGCAGAAAGGAAAGAAGAAAATGAAAAATACATCAAATGCTCACAAAACAGGAAGAATGATTGAAAACCTCTCTTCTTTTCATCCGATGCAGGAGTTCCTCCCTCTCTATCGAATTCTTTGTTATTAAGGAGGATGCCCTGCGGCAGTCGCCATACCAATGGATCCATCACCAACAATTAGCTAGGAGGATGATCATTTATGGCAAGACTTGAAGGCAAAGTGGCAATCATTACAGGAGCAGGAAGCGGACAAGGGGCGGAGGAAGCACGTTTGTTTGCGAAGGAAGGCGCGAAAGTCGTGGCAACCGATATCCAGGAAGATAAGGTGAAGGCAGTCGCTGATGAGATCAATGCCCAATACGAAGGCGCCGCCATTGCAATGAAACAAGATGTGACGGATGAAAGGGTATGGCAAACAGTGGTTGAAGAAGCTGTCGCGAAATTCGGTAAAGTCGATATCCTCATCAACAATGCCGGCATCGGCGGTGCGGAAGGGTTCGGGAAAATCGATGACGTCGACTTGGCGGGTTGGGAGCGTTTCATGACCGTCAATGCAACGAGCAATTTCCTCGGCATCAAAAGCGTGGTACCGGAAATGCGAAAAAGCGGAAAAGGTTCGATCGTCAACATTTCCTCGATGGCCGGCATTGTCGGAGGTGCAGCGGGAGTCCACTACACAGCTTCCAAAGGCGCAACGCGGCTCTTGACCAAAGGAGCAGCTGTCGAACTGGGGCCTGACAATATCCGCGTCAATTCCGTCCATCCCGGATTCATTAATACACCGATGACTTCTGTAGTCCTGGACAATCCGGAAATGAAAGCCACCGCGTTGAAAGACATCCCGCTAGGCATTGTCGGAGAGCCTGAAGACGTCGCTTATCTTGTCCTCTTTCTCGCTTCGGACGAAGCCCGCTTTATTACGGGATCGGAATACATCATCGACGGCGGCCAGACAGCAAGGTGAATAAAGGATAGACATTCGCTGGATAATCTTGTAACATTTACAAGCCGCCCATGAAGGCGGCTTTTTTGATTGCGAGGAGGATGGATGATGGAACAATGGGATTTATACGACAAAAACCGGAAACCGCTTAGAAAATTGCATACCCGCGGCAGTGAATTGGCAGCCGGCGAATACCATACGGTTGTCGAGATTTTCACGGTCAATGCAGACGGACGGCTGCTCCTGACACAACGGGATCCGCTGAAAACCTATCCGTTGTTATGGGAAGGCACCGGCGGTTCGGTCACGGCAGGTGAAACCAGCTTGGAAGGAGCGCAGCGTGAACTCCAAGAAGAAACCGGTCTGTTCGCACCTGCAGAAGCGCTCGTCAAAATCGGCGGAATGCGCCATGAAACGTGTTTCAGGGATAATTACATATGGCGGAGCCTTGAGTTGATTGACCTTGCCGACCTGAAGTTGCAGCCGGGTGAAGTTTGCGGTGCGAGATGGGCCGGTCCTGATGAACTCAAAGATATGAACCGGCTGGGTTTGATCGTGCCGAGCGTCTGGAACCGCCTCCTTTTGTACCGGAAGGAAATCGAAGAATTGATGGGGTGCCGGAATGTATTTTGAAGAATCGCTGGGGTTGGAGACATTCAGCGCATCTGCTCCTCCCCGCTTCACAAGGCAGGCGGTGCGGGCAGTCATCTGCCAAGAAGAACATATGCTCATGGTCCGTTCGGAAAGCGGTGATTACAAGCTGCCGGGCGGTGGCATCGAGGGTACTGAAGGCCATGAACAAGCGCTGCGGCGTGAAGTGGCGGAAGAAACCGGTTTTCTTAATTGTGCCGTGGGGCAAAAAATTGGCACCATTACAGAACGATACCCCGACGCCTTTGTACCGGATGCCTATTTTGAAATGGTTTCCCATTATTATCTATGCGAATTGGGCGGCGCCAGCCAAGGTCCGCTCCGCCTCAGCCAGCAGGAACTTGAGCAGGGCTTCGAACCTGTCTGGATCCGCCCTGCAAAAGCGATCGTAAGGAATAGCGAGATTTTGCGCTGCAATGGAGCGAATCGGTGGATCCACCGGGAGAACTTCGTGCTTGCCCGTCTCCAGGAGGCGGCAAAAAACTGACCGGCGCTTCCCCGTCTTTTCCAGGAAGCACCGGTCCATCCCTTTAATCGCTTTCAGAGATGTCTTTTAAATTCTGCAGCGTCTGCTCCAATGAATTTCCCATCAGCTTTTTGATGTACAGCCGATTCGCCACCCGTGCCAGCAGGACACCGGGCAATTCATAATTCATTTCAACCGAGATGTCGACACCTTCTCCCTTCGGGATATACAGCCACGTCTGTTCTGCCTTGATCCCTCCGGTAATGGAAGCTCTCCAAATATAGCCGTCACCCCGATAGGAATTTTCCTCCACGAGAACGTGAATCGGCCATTCTTTCCCAAGCAGCGTGAATTCGAGATCCATGCTTGTCCCTTTCTTGCCGGTGCCGACCATGTTTTTGGCTTCGGACAAACCTGCATACCATTGATACCAATACCGCGGATCGGTTGCGAATCGGTGCACTTCCTCCGTCCGCCGGTCGATATAAATATTCTTCTTTAACGTCCACACCTTGCCCCCCTCCTTTCTTAGCCTGCTTCACTTCCTTCATTTCGCTTTGTTCTTGAAGACAAAATATACGATGAGAATAATAAGGACAAGTGCAGCTGCCATCAAAACAGGTGAAAACGGGATTATGCCTTCCATGGAATCACTCCCTTTTGTCAATCATACCGTAAGTTAAAGCTCTAATAAACTGATTTTTCTGATATCTATTAAATTTTGTGATAGAATCGGTGACATAGAAAAGATTCTACCCTTGACTCATTCGGAACGCTTTCAGCTATTCCAAGTCGACAGGTTAAGAGTGCTGCATCCTACAAGAAGGACTGGATGAACTTTGCTGCCGTTTTCGGCCTTGCCAAAGCATGTTTGAGAAAGGGGCATTCAGACATGAAAACCTTGATGAAGATTTTGATTGCCGCTGCAGTCCTTTTTCTGCTCGTTGCCGTTGCCATTCTTTTTGCCATCTACAATTCCGCTTCAGCCACCCAGGAAGTGCTCGAGGAAAAAACGTTTGGCGCAGAAATTGAAGAAATGGATATCCGGGTGGAGAATGCCCGTGTGGATCTTCTGCCCAGCAATGACAGCACGACCCGCGTCGTGCTCACAGGGAATAGCGATGAATTCACTTTGAATACTGGCATTTCAGGCAGCCGATTGACTATCGAAGTTGAGGACCGGTCCCGCTTGTTCGTATTCGGATTCCACCGCTCTTATTCGCTGCAAATCTATGTTCCGGAAAACGGGCTCGCATCCATCGCTGTTGAAAGCAATAATGGCACCATTCAAGCGGAAGAGATCCGGGTCACCAAACTATCGCTTGAAGCGGACAACGGGCGAATCGGGCTGAAAGCCATCCACAGCGAAAATATTCTAATCGAAACCGCCAATGGGGCAGTGAACCTAACAGAAATCAATGCCGACATTGCCGTCCGCTCCTCGAACGGGCGCATCGTCTTCACGGATGTAGCGGGTGCATTGCAGGCCAAGGCGAACAACGGACGGATCGAATTGAGTGTTGAGACGCTCGATTCCCCCGTTGATTTCGAAACAAACAACGGCCGCATTGAAATCCATACTGAAAACGAACCGGTCAACGCCCGCATCCAGGCCCGTGCTGAAAATGGAAGCATTGATGTGTACGGACGCGACTTAGGCCAAGTTAGTTTCGGGAATGGAGATATACTGATCAAGCTGGCTACAGAAAACGGCCGCATTGTTGTGGACTGAAAGGAGTGGGAGCTATTGCAGTTTGACTTCAAAAAAATGGTTTTGCCAAACGGCCGGGAGTTTTCCTATACTGAAACCGGGGACCCGCTCGGCATCCCGCTCATTTTGTTGCACGGCTTAGGAGATTCCTGCCGGACGTTCGAAGCGCTGTTCCCCCATTTCCCCGGCCGGATCCGCGCCATCGCTTATACGCAGCGCGGGCACGACGGCATCGACTTGCCAGATGCAACATACAGGGCCCGTGATTTTGAAGCGGATCTCTTGAAATTCATGAATGCTATGGCTCTCCAGAAAGCCTTTATCCTGGGGGCATCAAGCGGCGGTTTTATTGCGCGGAATTTCGCTGCCCGTTTTCCGAAGCGCGTGCATGGGCTCGTTCTGCTCGGGGCACCTTCAGCAATGGGCGACAAACCCGATGTCGTCGAAACTCAGGAGTCTACTTTTGCCCGCCTGAAAGATCCCATCAGCATGGATTTTATCAAAATTTTCACCGATGGCCTGCTTGTAAAGTCAATGCCTTCGAACTTTCTGGAACTGATGTATAGTGAATCGCAAAAGGTACCTGCACGCGTTTGGAAAGAAACCAGCGAAGCTTTGCTGAAAGAGAAGTTTCCAGGCATCCTTGCGCAGATAAAAGCTCCTACACTGATCATCTGCGGCGGCAAGGACACCATCGCTTCGCGAACTGACCAGGAACAACTGGCGCGCGCCATCCCGGACTCTCGCCTCACTGTTTTCCCTCAGCTCGGCCATCTGCTCTATTGGGAAGATCCCAAGAATGTCGCCAAGGAAATCACGTCATTTATTGAACAGGTCTGGTCGGGGCCGGAAGGAGCTAAATTCGAATATGAATAAGAATGCCAGCCAGCCGCTTCTAAACTCCAAGCGGACGGCTGGCTTTTTAGTGATCTAAATTCCATTCGGCTGCGTTTATAGGATATAACCACTTTTCACAGAAAAATTCACTGTTCCGCCTTAAAGCGGTTTTTTATTTCCTGTCTCTGAGAGTCTTCAATGTATTTTCTGACAATTCAGCTATATGATGAAAGTAAAATAAGAAGCTGCGTTCATCGGGCTTCCCTTCCAAAGGATGGTTGCGATGAAACTAAACATACAATTTTTGCTGGCGGCAGCGTTCGTTTTGGCATTAGCCGGCTGCTCGTCCGCGCCAAGCGCAAATAGCGGCGACGCCGCCCCCGAGTTTGAACTGGTGGACCTGAACGGCAAAAGCCATCAATTGTCGGAATATGAAGGCCAAAAAGTATACATCAAATTTTGGGCCTCCTGGTGTTCCATCTGCCTTGCGGGAATGGAAGAACTGAACACATTGGCCGGCGAGGAAAATGATTTCGCCGTCTTGTCCATTGTTTCGCCGGGTTCGAATGCTGAGAAGAACAGCGAATCGTTCAAGAAATGGTTTGGCGGCGTCGAAAACACCGAAAATATCGAAGTCCTGCTGGATGAAGGCGGTCCTGTCTTCGACGATTACGGCGTACTGGCATATCCGACTTCGGTCTATATCGGTTCGGACGGCGTGCTGGTGAAAAGCGCACCCGGCCATTTCAGCAACGAACAAATACGTGAAACATTCAAGACGATCCAATAACGAAAGGCGGAGTTCTTCATGACTACTAAACGCTTTCCAGCCTTTTTCACCTTACTGCTTTTGCTCCTGGTGCTGGCCGGCTGCTCGAATCCGCTGACCGGTGCAGCGCCTTCCGGAACTGCCGGCGATTCGGGATCTCGCTTTCCCGACAATCCGAACGAAGGCGTCACGTTCGATACGGAAAACCTCGAAGACATCTGGCTTGCGGGCGGCTGCTTCTGGGGCGTCGAAGCTTATATGGCACGGGTATACGGCGTCTATGACGTCACTTCCGGATACGCAAACGGCAACACGGAAAATCCGTCCTACGAAGATGTCACCCGCAGAGATTCTGGACATGCGGAGACGGTCCATGTACAGTACGATCCCGACCTCGTCAGCCTCGAGAAGCTGCTGTCGCATTATTTCATGATCATCGACCCGACGCTATTGAACCAGCAAGGCAATGACCGCGGCGAGCAGTACCGCACCGGCGTCTACTATGAAAACGAAGCGGACCGCGCCGTCATCAAAGAGGTTATGGCCGGAGAAGCCTCGAAATACGACGATCCGATCGTCACTGAAGTCGAACCTTTGGAGCATTATTATTTAGCTGAGGAATACCACCAGGATTACCTGGAGAAAAATCCTGACGGCTATTGCCATGTTGAATTTGATACGCTTGAGGATCAGGAAGTTCCGGCATTGATCGATCCGGCGAAGTATCCGAAACCGAGCGATGCAGAACTGAAAGCGAAACTGACCGAAGCCCAGTACAACGTCACCCAGAAAAACGATACCGAAACCGCCTATTCCAATGAATACTGGGATAATTACGAGCCGGGCATTTACGTCGATGTCGCCACCGGCGAACCGCTTTTCTCCTCACGCGATAAATACGATTCCAAATGCGGCTGGCCGAGTTTCACGAAGCCGATCGAACCCGATGTTGTAACGGAACATAAAGACACGAGCTACAATATGGTGCGCATCGAAGTCCGCAGCCGCTCCGGCGACAGCCACCTCGGACACGTCTTCAATGACGGCCCGAAAGACAGAGGCGGGCTGCGCTATTGCATCAACAGTGCGTCGATTCTCTTTATTCCGCAGGAAAAGATGGAAGAAAAAGGCTACGGCTATTTGGAAGGCATGCTTTAAAAAACAGGGAAGCTCCCTAGGTTGGGAGCTTCCCTGTTTTTATTTATGAAGGGTTAAGACAAAATCCCTTTCCTGAATAATAAGGCGATTGCATGGGTGCGGTTTGTCGCGCCCAGTTTCTTGATTGCCAGTTTTACGTATTGCTTGACGGTCAATTCACTGATCTCCAAAGCATCGGCAATTTCTTTCGTAGTATCCCCCATCGAAATAAACCCCATCACTTGAAGTTCACGTTTGCTGAGCAATTGCGGAGTGCTGTTGTGCAAGGAAGATTGCAGCATAATCCCCGTCTCCTCCCCGAAGCGAGTCATCTCGGCCAATAGCTCGTCGGTGAATGCTGCTCCCTCCTTGACATTCATACTGTAAATGAAACCCATTACGGCATTTCCGCTAAACAGCGGCACAATTAGGAATGAGGTCACTTTGGAATCGATGACATAATTGCTGCTCGTTTTTTCAAAGAGTTCGCGCCCTTCGTAGTATTTGGCCTTTTTCTCCCGGATGGCCGCCTCGATGGTCGGCAGCGTCCGGATATCGTAGCGAAGATCGTGTATGTATTTGATTTCATTTTGCTCCAAGGAAATGACACCTTCCCCCAAAAAGCCGATCGGAGAATAGCGGCAAAGATAAACGTCCAATACAGGAAAGACCTCTGAAAAAGCTTCAAGGGTTTCTATAATAACCTTTTCATGTGAAGGGTTTTTCTTGATAGCTTCCAGCCTCTCGTAAATGGTAGGTGTATGCATATGGTTTCTACATCCTTTCTAGGTAGTTGAAGCTTACTTATTAGGGAATATACCAAATTCTAAGAATATTATAACATTAGATTATGTTAGCGCTGACTTTTGGTTTATTTAATGGCAATCCATACACATCATTTTTCTTATAAAAAATTCAGGGGGAGATCTAATGAAAGCTCTGGTCATTGAAGATGTTCAAAAAGCAGTTGTTCAAGAGGTGCCAGCACCTACCATCGAAAAAGATGGGATTATCATTAAGACGATGGCGAATGGAGTCTGCAGAAGCGATTGGCACGTCTGGATTGGAGATCATGGGATTGTCCAGCCAATTATCGGGCATGAGTTTTGCGGAATTGTCGAAGAAGTTGGAAGCGATATCAAGAATTTCAAACGCGGAGACCGCGTCATCGTTCCATTTTCGGGAAGCGACGGAACATGTCCGCACTGCATAGCCGGGAACACGCAGCTTTGTGATTCGTTCATCGTTCCGGGGACTGCTTATCAAGGCGGTTACGGCGAATACGTGGCTGTGCCAAAAGGCGACCGCAATGTCATCCATTTACCGGATAACCTCAGTTTTTCTGATGCTGCGGCTCTTGGCTGCCGATTTATGACGGCTTATCATGGCATCGTCGACCGCGTCCATGTGCTTCCAGGCGAAAAGGTTGTGGTCTATGGCTGCGGCGGCATCGGCTTATCAGCTATCCACATCGCTTCATCTATGGGTGCTAATGTCATTGGCGTCGATATCAACGATTCCAATTTGGCGCTGGCGAAAAAACTTGGCGCGGATTATGTGATCAATAGCAAAAATACAGATCCGGTTGAAGCTGTCCAGGAACTTACCAAAGGCGGAGCCGATGTCTCGGTGGATGCGCTTGGCATCACCGAAACTTGCGTCCCTGCAATCAATAGCTTGAAAAAAGGCGGCCGCCATTTGCAGATCGGTGTGACTTCCAAGAAAGAAGCCGGTTTCATCTCCATTCCGGTTGATCACATGGTCCTTACGGAGAAATCATTTGTCGCCACTTTGGGCATCCCCGCTTCCCGATTCACGCCGCTTTTGGAGCAGGTAGCAATCGGCAAACTGCAGCCGGGCAAAATGGTGACAAGGGAAATCGCGCTTTCCGAAGTGGAAGGCATTTTCGAAGACATGTCCAATTTTGCAACGACAGGCACTTTTGTTGTAACAGACTTTCATGGTTGATTGTCAGGAGTGCAGATGCACTCCTGTTTTTTTATGAACCTAAAAGGGTTGCCTGTTTAGCTGCAACCCCACGAATGGTTATTGAATGTCTCGATTTCCATCTCCCGATATCTGGACTCCTAAGTTCCTAAAATGCAGTCCTTTGCCCCTGGCTCCCCCTCTAAATTGTCCTTTATCCCTAAAGCCCTCTAAACTTTTCTCTTTTTTTCACTATCCCCCTATATGAAATCCAGAAGGCAACTCGAGCACTAGCACCATCTTTTATTTTTCCATAATACTGAAATAAATTTTTTTATTTAAATATTCAAAAAACTATAGTAATTATTTGATATATGTTATAGAATGACCACATGAAATATCATATTTCTACTTTTTCTAGAGAAATCAGCAATATGATGTTTTTCGCATTTAAAGAACGGTCTAAGGAGGTCATATTCCCTCAAAGTGCATATTGATGAAAGTTTAAGACTCTACGCCCCTTCAGCCTAGAGGACAAACCCAAATCTATTTATGAAATGGAGAGAGAGAATATGAAAAAGTACATCACGATCTTAATGGCGCTTTTCTTAATCTTTGGGGCTTCATCAACCGCCTTGGCTAGTGGAGATCATGACGGCAAAAGGGATAGCGGCTACCATCATGATAACGACTACGACAAAAAACGCCACAACGATGATGACGATGACAAAGACCGGAACCGTTATGATGATGACAAAAAACGCGACCACGACAAAGATCGGAACCGTTATGATGACGATGACAAAAAACGCCATTATGACAACGACAAAAAAGACAAAAAAGACAAGAAAGACAAAAAACGCCACTATAAAGACGGCTATTTCAAACATGGCAAGTACTATCACAAAGATGGCTACTTCTATGAAAAGCATGGCAAGCATTTCCACAAGCTTGGTAAATATGTGAAGAAGCATGGGAAGTTCCATTACTACTTCTTTAAGAAACATGATCGGGACCGCGAGTACAACCGCCACCACCATTGAGATGAATGAACAGGAAGAACCAAGCCCCTTTTAACAGGTGCTTGGTTCTTTTTATATTCTATTAAGTTCCCTAAATCAGTTCCCCAAAAAATCCGGATCCATGAATGCCGGCTTCGGATACTTATAGAACCCTTCGCCAGTTTCGCGGCCGAGCTTTCCTTGGTCGATGTACTCGGTCTGCAGGAGCGCTGCGAGTTTCTTGAAATCTTCATTGCCGGTTGCCGCTGCTTTTGCCTGCACAATGTTATGAGCGGTCCGGATGCCGACGACGTCCAGAATCGCGAACGGACCAAGCGGTGCGCCTGTCGCAATCATCCAAGTCTTATCGACAGTCTGCACGTCCGCCACTTCTTTGACCAAGAGCAATTCTGCCGCTTCGAGGAACGGCACCAGCAGCGAGTTCAGTATATAGCCCGGCTGCTCTTTGTGAAGCGGCAAGGCGACCATGCCGATTGCTTTCGCGAATTCAATCAAATCGTTGAACACCTTTTCATCCGTCCCGGGATGCTTCATGATTTCCGCTGTGTTATTGATCCAGATGGTGTTGGCGAAATGGAGTGCCAGGAATTTTTCCGGGCGGCCCGTCGCTTCTGCAAACTGGCTCGGCAAGAGCGTCGATGAATTGGTCGCAAACACCGTATGCGCCGGAGCGATTTTTCCCAGTTCCTGATAGAATTCCATCTTGATTGCTACTACTTCGGGAATCGCTTCGATGACCAGGTCCGCTTTTGAAACGGCTTGCGCTAGGTCAGTTTGGAAAGCCATACGGCTGTAAGCTTCCTCCACTTCCGCGTCAGTAGCTCCAAGATCGGCTTTGTAATTCTCCTTCAGTTTTATGATCCGGCCTTTCGCTTTTTCCAGCGCTTCATCGTTGAGGTCATAGACCGTAACTTCAAATCCTTTGAACGCAGTCTGAAAAGCGATTTGGCTGCCGAGCACTCCGCTCCCGGCTATGATAATATTTTTATAATCCATGTGTACATGTCTCCTTTGAACAGAATAATACTGGTTTTCCCTCAATATCCGGTTTAAAACGCAAGGGGGGTGATGAAGCTGCATGCCTGCAGCGGACTTGTATTCTTTTCTTTTCAATCGTGCAGTAATAAATCAAAAACGAATTGATAATAATATTTTTAATTTTCTGATTACTATAGTATTTTTTTGATATTTGTGTTAAAATAGCCGCGTACATATATGCCTGAAGTGTAAAAAGGCATAAAAGCACGTCATTTTGTTTCTTTGGAGGTGGTTTGCTTCACGCCGGATAATAGGAGAAGGTTATCTCTAAGCCACGGTTGCCTGGAGACTAAACGAATTCTATTAAGAGATGGAGAGAACAGCCATGAAGAAGCTTCTTGTGGCTTTAACAGTTATTGCCCTTGCATTCGGAGTTTCCTCTCCTGCCTTTGCAGCCGACATCCAGGCTACGGATTTCAAAAGCGCTTATCAAGCAGATCATGACAACATGAAAGACGGCAGCGGCAAGGTTGACAACGGCATCCATGAACGCCATGCCCTTCATGCTTACTGCTACACAATTGGCGGAAAAGAAGTCCATCGCCACCATCATCCTTATCATGAATATGACCGTAACGGAGACGGCCATCTTGATTTTCAGGAAAATTATGATGGCGATGACGTCCATAACGATCAAATGGACCACCACAAGCGCCATAACAGACATTATTGAAGTGAAAGGATCATCTTCCTACAGGAAGATGGTCTTTTCTTTCGCTCCTGGTCTGTTTTTATTCGCTATATGTGTAAAGCATCTCCCAAATGCCAAGAAAAGGCCCGCTCTCCGGCGTGTCCACCGGAAAGCGGACCTTTTACCAAGCCGCCTTCTTATGTTGATTTTATCCCTCGTATGCCTTTTGAAGTTCTGCCAGCTCCAGTTTCTTCATCTGCAGCAACGCGCGCATCACCCGGTCAGCCTTGACGCTATCTTCATCCATCAGCATTTCATTCAGCTGGACCGGCACCACTTGCCAGGACACGCCGAACTTGTCCTTCAGCCATCCGCAGACTTGCGCGCTTTCGTCTCCCCCTGCCGTCAGCTTGTCCCAGTAATAATCCACTTCTTCCTGGGATGTGCAGTTGATGATGAAGGAAACGGCTTCATTGAACGTGAATGCGTCCCCGCCATTCATGGCCGTAAATTCCTGGCCGGCAATCTGGAACTCGATCGTCAGGACAGTCCCTTCCGGCATGCCGTGGATTTCAAACCCTTCTTTGGAGTACCGCGTCATCCTGCCAATTTTCACGTCTTCAAAAATGGAAGCGTAATACTGCACTGCTTCTTCCGCTTGGGTGTTGAACCAAAGATTCGGTGTGATTTTTTGGATTTTAGGTTCCATGACGGTCCCTTCCTTTTTTATAAGAAGCGGCTATGTATTTTCCCCCTCATTCTACACCTCATGGCCCATGAAATCATGCCCGGAAAACTTCAAAAATATATTTAATTAAATATTCAAAATATATAGTATTTTTTTGCTAAATATTATATAATGACGTCAGATATATCAAATTATTATTCACATCAGCCGTATGAAAGGAGGCCGTGCCTCTCGGGATAGCAGATGGATAATCCAGTTTCTTCTACGCAGATGCCAAGAGAAAAAAGGCAATATCCAACGCGAATAAATCCTATAAAAAGAGGGAGAAATTGAAAATGAAAAAGTATCTTATTCTTCTGCTTGCGGCTTTCCTAGTATTCGGGTTCTCATCCGCTACCTTAGCAAGCAGCGATAACCATAACAACAACTCAACACATGAAAAAGTGACCTATCATAAAGGCGTCACGACAATCGTTACTACCACAAAAACCGTGAAGCATGACAAGATTGTCAAAACGGATAAAAAAGTCGATTACTACACTGAGAAAAAACACAACAAATCCACATTCAATAAAACCGAAGTGACAAAAACAAAAGAACATCATCCACAGCATGACTGGTATCGCTTCTTGGAAACCGCTACCACTTACAAAATCACAAAGCATGAATCTTGGGATGAAGTGAAGAAAGTCACGACCTTCACGAAAAAGATAACACCTGTGAAGATCACTAAAAAAACAGTACGCACTGTCAAATACCATGGCAAACCAGGCCATCTGGGCAAGAAAATCAGCGACGACACTAAAGTTTATGTCGACAAGAAATTCGGCAAAACAGAAGTGAAAGTCACAAAAGAAACCGAGTTCTTCAAAAAGAACTACAAAACGTACTATGACAAAGAAGTCATCGACGTTAAGAAAACCTATGGCAAATGGATCAAAGACGAAGATTGGAAAGATGACAACGGCAAAGACAAAGATAACGGAAAAGACAAGGATACTGGAAAAGGCAAAGATAAAGGAAAAGGCAAGGGCAAAGATAAAAGCTGATTCTGCGGCATCGAGTGCCACGGTGAAAGTGGACGGCTAGATGAAGAATTAAAGAGAATCGAGCTTGTATATTGGGCTTGGTTCTCTTTTTGCTGGGCTGCTGATTTCTTTGGAACCAGCGAACGGACTTTACAATACAATGAATTTCTGTGATTTTCATTAATAAACCGTATGGCTCTTCTACATTAAAAGCCGCCTCTTCCCTCCGGTTTTATTCCATAACCTGGTTTTTGCCGCTGCATGTTATAATTCTTTCAGAATCCAATGCAGATAATTTCAGAATCGGGAGTTGATCGTGTGGAACAGCAAGACCTGGCCGGAAAAACGGCCATTATCACAGGCGCCAATAGCGGCATCGGGCTGGAAGCGGCAAAAGTGCTGGCAGGACGGGGCGTGCGGATCATCATGGCGGTGCGCAGCCAGAAAAAAGGCGAAGCGGCGAGAAGCGGAATCCTCCGGCTTCATCCTAGTTCGCTCGTTGAAGTGATGCATCTGGACGTCGCAGACCTTGAAAGTGTCCGATTTTTCTCGGAACACTTCCGGAGCCGGTTCGATTCGCTCGATTTGCTGATCAACAATGCCGGCGTCATGATGCCGCCTTATACGAAAACGAAAGACGGATTCGAGCTGCAGTTCGGCGGCAATCACCTCGGCCACTTCGCGCTGGCGGGCCTTCTTCTTCCATTGCTCGAGGGGACCCCGGGATCGCGCATCGTTACCATCGGCAGCCTCGCCCATAACCGCGGCGCTATCGATTTCGGCAACCTGGACGGCTCACAAGGCTATAAGGCGAAGAAGTTCTACAACCAAAGCAAGCTCGCCAATATGCTGTTTGCGATGGAGCTCGACAAGCGGCTGAAAGCGCATGGCTACCAGATGATCAGCGTCGCCTGCCACCCCGGCGTTTCTGCGACGAACATCTTCAAGCTCGGCAAGCGGGACGCGCCTGAGCTGCTGAGAAATTATGCCAACCGCTTCCTCCAGCCTCCTGAAATGGGTGCACTTGCTACCGTCTATGCGGCCACCATGCCGCATTTGACCGGCGGTGAATACATCGGGCCAGACGGCAAAGGCAATCGCAAAGGCTTCCCTGCGCTCGAGCTGCCCCACCCTTCAGCGCTTGACCGGGCGGCGGCGGAAAAGCTGTGGGCCGTATCGGAAAAACTGACCGGCGTCGTGTTCCCTTTCGACAAATAAAAGAAGCAGGAGAAGAAAGCATGGCTTTTCTTCTCCTGCTTTTTTTATAGTTTCATTAAAATACTGGATGACGTTTCAAGAAAGTCGGCTCTTCATTAAATTTTGTCGAATTTTGTTGAACGAGCGTAAATGGCCGATGAACGAGCGTAAATTTTTTTGAGCGAGCGTAACATCTTCGCGAAAGAGCATAAGCGGTCCACGAACGAGCATAAATTTCTCTAAGCGAGCATAAAAGACGGATGCCAAAAGAATTGGCGCTTTTCGCAGCGCGAAAAGCATGAAACCAAGGGGCTTAGGTTCCGATTTTAGTGTCGAATTTTGTTGAACGCAAATAACCGGCCCACGAACGCAATTAAAATTGTCTGAAAGCAAATATTTTGAAGGCCTCTTCTCTGCAGTCGATTTCTTCCAAGTAAATCGATTAAACTTTAGAGTCGGCCAGTCTTCTGCCGCCTCCATCTTCTTCCGGGGATGCCTAGACCTGACTTCTCACCACACTTTCCGATTCATTTCCAAGCACCTTTAACCCTTTCAGCGCTTGCCTTTCAATCGGTGAACTATTCCAATTATTTGTAAGGGCTTTCATTTCGAAATTAAAATATTTCCAAAAAATTCGCTTGAAAATTCTGTTGACGCCCTATCTTAACGGTGGTAATCTTACCGTTATAGCTGAATAGTGATTCGTTCTTATCATGAGAGGTGGAGGGATTGGCCCTGCGAAACCTCGGCAGCGGACTCGGAAACGAGTACTGTGCCAAATCCAACAAGCAGAAGCTTGAGAGATAAGAAGAGCAGGACATTTTTGTATTTCAAATGCCAACCTCTTCTTATGGAAGAGGTTTTTTGTTTGTCCGAAACTCATGAGAAGCTGCAATTCTGTAAAGCTAAAACCAAGTAAACTGATATGAAAGGATGGTAAAAAAATGAAAATTAAACACAGCACTTTATTGGTCTTATTAATTGCAGCAATCGGTCTTTTGCTGGCGGCTTGCGGCAGCAAAGAGTCCAGCAGTTCGGCGGTCGCTTCTGAAGACAAAGCCCCAAATTCGTGGGAGCGGATCGAAGAAGCTGGCAAAATCGTTGTCGGCACCGAAGGACTTTATTACCCGATTACATACCATGACGAAACAACAAAAGAACTGACAGGCTATGACGTGGAAGTCGCCCGCGCATTGGGTGAGAAACTGGGCGTCGAAGTCGAGTTCAAGGAAATGGAATTCGATGGCCTCTTGCCGGCCCTGCGGAATGGGCAGATCGACATTGCGGCCAATGATTTTGCCGTTACCGATGAACGCAAAGAAAAATTTGATTTCACGGTGCCAATCAAACATTCTTACGGCTCTGCGATTGTCCGGGAAAGCGATAACTCAGGCATTGAATCCGTGGAAGATTTGAAAGGCAAGAAAGTCGGCGGTTCGGCGACCAGCAATTACGCGAAGTACGCACGCGAACAAGGCGCGGAAGTAATCGTCTATACCGGTTCTGACACAGTCCTTCCGGAAATCGTCAACGGCCGCGTGGACGCGACGCTGAACGATTACCTCGTACTGAAGCGCTCGCTCGAGCAGTACGACAAGCCCGGCCTGAAACTAGCGGAAGGCGTGAAGTTCTCATTCAGCAGCAGCGCGATCGTCCTGCCGAAAGACAGCCCGGAACTGAAGGGAAAAATTGATGCTGCACTGGAAGAACTGCTCGCTGACGGAACGCTTAAAGACTTGTCCATCAAATTCCTCGGCGACGATGTCACCCAGCCCCTGGAAAAGGAATAAACCCTTCGGGGAGCCTCCGGGTTCCCTGTTCATACATAATTACGTAAAGGAGTCTTCAGATGGCCGACTTTAAATGGGAATATCTTTTTAATATCGAAATTGCGCTGGACTCCCTCCCCTATATTTTAATGGGAGCGCGGGACACCGTATGGATCGCGTTGATCAGCATGTTTTTCGCATTGGTCTTCGGCTTGTTTGTCGCCCTTGCCCGCATGAATAAATTCAAATTGCTTTCATTCGCCGCCCGCTTGTTCATCTCGTTCATGCGCGGCACACCCTTGCTGGTGATTTTGTTCATCCTCTATTTCGGCTTGCCGATGGTCGGCATCGAGATGAAGCCGCTGACCGCCGCCATCATTGGCATCAGCGTCCATTTTTCCGCCTATACGGCGGAAATCATCCGCTCCGCCATCTCGTCGGTCGCCAAAGGCCAATGGGAAGCGGCCGAAACCTTGCGCTTGAGCTATTGGCAGACGCTGCGCCGCATCATCCTTCCGCAGGCTACGCGCATTGCGCTGCCGCCGCTGTCGAGCGTCTTCATGGACATCATCAAAGGGACGTCGCTGGCGATGGTCATCACGGTGTCGGAACTGTTCTACCGCGCCAAAGTCATCGTCGGGCAGACCTATGAAAGTTTGACGCTGTATATTCTGGTGGCCCTGATCTATTGGGGGCTGTGCACAGTCGTCACCCTGCTGCAGGACTATCTGGAGAAAAAAGCCAACCGCTATGTCACAACCTGATTGGAGGGAAAACGCATGATCAAAGTGGAAAACTTGAGCAAGAAGTTCAAAGACAACGAAGTGCTGAAATCGATTTCGCTCCAGATCCAAAGAGGCGAAGTCGTCAGCATCATCGGTCCTTCCGGTTCCGGGAAAACGACGCTGTTGCGGTGCTTGAATCTACTCGAAACCCCTTCTGCGGGTTCGTTGCAAATCAACCAGGTGCATGTGGCGTTCACCGGGAAAGCCCCAAGCAAAAAACAGAAAACCGACATACGGCAGTATTCCGGCATGGTCTTCCAGCATTTCCACCTGTTCCCGCATAAAACGGTCATCGAGAACATCATCGAAGCGCCGCTCATCGCACAGAAACGGGACAAGCAGGAAGTCATTGCCGAAGCCGAAGCGCTGCTGGCAAAAGTCGGGCTGCTCGCCCATAAGGACCAGTATCCCGAGCAATTGTCAGGCGGACAGAAACAGCGCGCCGCCATCGCCCGCATCCTCGCGCTGAAACCGGACCTCCTGCTGTTCGACGAACCGACCTCCGCACTCGATCCAGAGCTGGTCGGCGAAGTGCTGACGGTCATCCAGGAACTCGCGCGGGAAGGCCAGACAATGGTCATTGTCACCCACGAAATGGATTTTGCCCGCGACGTGTCCGACCGCGTCATCTTTATCGATGGCGGCCATATCGTCGAACAAGGAAAACCCGAAGACATCTTCACCCGCCCGACCGAAGTGCGCACGCAGCAATTCTTGCAAAAAGTGCTCCGCCGCGGTGCATGAACGACTAGGGGCTGTCCAAAAAGGCTGCTGTCCATTGCGGCGGACGCTTTCCGCGGGCTTGCGATGAACTAACAAAGAACTTGTGCTCCTGCGCAAGCTCGTCGCAAATGCTTGCCCTCGCGAGCTTCGGTCAAGCATTGACTGGCGTCCGAGTTAATTCGGCACTTCGCTGGCCCGCTGGAAAGCCAATGAGCGAAGGTAGTTCGGTCATTGGCTTTGCGACGAAGTGCGCAGCACTGCAACGGTTTTTCATGTCCCGAAGCTAGCGCAGCGATGCAGGGACAGGAGCACAATGTTTGCACTCGCCGCCTCCATTCCCATCAGCCGTTATAGAATAAGGAAAAGACCAGAGGAGAAAAGCATTGTTTTTCTCCTCTGGTCTTTTCGTTTTGGGCTTTATAGACAGCCCCTTTTTATTGCTTATGTATATCTTAGCTTTTGAACTCGTGTTTCTGCGGTCCGTCGATCATGGCTTCTGTTATCCGGACGAGGGACCAACTCAGTACAGGTATCCCGACGATATATTTATAAGCCCTTACGGTCGCCGGATCTTTTAGGAAGCCAGAATCAGCCAGTAAACTAATGGCCTGGACAAGTGTAAGGGCGATAAAAAACAGAATTCCTACAATTAATATTGCATTCGACAGAAATTTTAACGGCTCGATATCTTTTGTAAGGAACGCATACAAAACAAAACTCATAAAATAAGAAATGGCAATCCACTCTGCCTGCATAAAAGCTGATAACAAAAAAGCGGCTGCTGCCCATATCACTATATGGGTCTCGGCGTCTTGTTCTTCCGGGCGCCTCCCTCTTCTGCGCGACCGGCTTCTTTTGATTTTTTTAAATCTGGGGATTCTTGTACGTGCGGAGCTCTTCTTCTTGTTTGAATCTCCCAACATGCCGCCATCATATCCGCCGCTTCCCCACTCTTCACTCATTCTCTATTCCTCCGTTTATTCGATTGAAGCATGTTCTGTACCCGTTCCGAACTGCTGATGCGGGTTCTATTCTTCTGCTTCAATTATACCATTAGCAAAATGCCGATGAATCCAAAAAGCCTTCCCATTTGTTCCTCACGCTCCCTAATGATACGTTTAGAAGAACCTTATACAGAAATTAGGAGCTGATGTTATGAACCCCAATTTATTATCCGGAAAAACCGCCATCATCACGGGGGCGAACAGCGGCATCGGGCTCGAGACCGCAATGGTTTTTGCAGCACGCGGCGCCCGGATCATCCTCGCGGTGCGGAATACCGAAAAAGGACAGGCTGCACGCGACGCTATCCTGAATATGAACCGCCAAGCGGACGTGGAAGTCATGCAGCTCGATTTGTCCGATCTTGAAAGCGTCCGGTTTTTCGCGGAAAGTTTCCGCAGCCGGCACGATTCGCTCGATCTGCTGATCAACAACGCGGGCGTGATGACACCGCCTTACTCCAAAACAAAAGACGGCTTTGAGCTGCAGTTCGGCAGCAACCACTTGGGCCATTTCGCTTTGACCGGCCACCTGCTGCCGCTTCTCGCAAAGACCAAGGACGCGCGCATTGTCACGGTCAGCAGCCTGGCCCACCGCGGCGCCAGCATCTTCTTTGACAACCTCGATGGTTCGAACGGCTACAAAGCGATGAAGTTCTATGGGCAAAGCAAGCTGGCCAACTTGATGTTCGCGCAAGAACTCGACAAGCGCTTGAAAGCGCACGGCCTTTCCGCCATCAGCATCGCATGCCACCCGGGCATTTCCGCGACGAATTTATTCAAAATCGGCAACCGGGACGCCACTGGCATTTTCAAAGGCCTCATGAACCGGTTTTTCCAGCCGGCGCATATGGGCGCATTGCCGACCATCTATGCAGCAACCGATCCTTCCCTGAAAGGCGGCGAATACATCGGCCCCGACGGCAAAGGGCGCCGCAAAGGATTCCCGGCGATTGACACGCCGCACCGTTCCGCAGAAGATGAAGCGGCGGCACAGCGTCTGTGGGGCGTTTCAGAAGACCTGACAGGGGTAAGGTTTAAATGGTGAAACATTTTGATGAAACTGTCTTTTATTGATAAACTAATCAATGAAAGGCTTTCGTTTAGAGCAAATTTCTAAAAAATTTATCTAAGGAGCTGGGATCATGAATCAACAACAATTCGATCGTGTGAAGAACGGGAAAGGCTTTATCGCCGCACTAGACCAAAGCGGCGGCAGTACGCCAAAAGCGCTGAAGCTTTATGGCGTCAACGAAGACCAATATTCCAATGAAGACGAAATGTATGACCTGATCCATGAAATGCGCACACGCGTCATGACTGCCCCATCGTTCACGTCGGATTCAATCATCGGAGCGATCCTATTCGAACAGACGATGGACCGTGAAGTCGAAGGCAAATACACGCCGGATTATCTATGGGAAGAAAAAGGCGTCGTGCCGTTTCTGAAAGTCGATAAAGGCTTGGCCGATGAAGAAGACGGCGTGCAGCTGATGAAGCCGATTCCGAACCTGGATGACCTGTTGAAACGCGCCAATGAACGCAATATCTTCGGCACGAAGATGCGCTCGGTCATCAAAGAACCGAACCCGGGCGGCATCCGCAAAGTCGTCGAGCAGCAATTTGAAGTGGCGAAGCAGATTCTCGCAGCCGGCCTGGTGCCGATCATCGAACCGGAAGTCGATATCCACAGCAAAGACAAGGAAAAATCCGAGGAATTGCTGAAACAGGAACTCCTCAACTTGCTCGATTCGCTCGGCGAAGACGAGAACGTCATGCTGAAGCTGACAATCCCGACCGTCGACAATTTCTACAAGGAATTGATCGACCACCCGCGCGTCATCCGCGTCGTTGCCCTTTCCGGCGGCTATACGCGAAACGAGGCGAATGAAAAACTGAAAGCCAATAACGGCCTGATTGCGAGCTTCTCGCGCGGATTGTCCGAAGGCGTCAACGCCAGCCAGTCCGATGAGGAATTCAATGCAATGCTCGCAGATTCAATCCAGACGATTTATGAATCTTCGATTACATGAGATAAGTGAAGGAGCGTCTTGCAGCCGAAGAGGCTGCAGGGCGTTTTTTGTTGAGTTGGACTCATATGTATCGAAAAATAAGGAATCATCTTTTACTCCGCTCCGCCCGCTTGGGGCATAGCTACCGCAAGAAGCCAGGCAACGGGCGCCTGTCTTCTTGCTTCACTTAGCCCGCGGACGCGCCGAAGCGGGATAAGCTCTGCTCAACGTTAATATTTCATCAAATACCCAATCCGTTGTAACTTTTACCCAGTCCGAACGGTCTTATTGAAAACCCCTTAGAAGGAGGGAATCTTATGCAAAAATTTTTATGGCTCGGCGTATGGCTGCTTTTGGCGCTGTTTTTGGCGGCATGCGGAACGACAGAAAGCGCCAATGAAGAACCGGATTTGGAAAATGGCTCTTCTGGCGGCATTACGGCCGGGGAAGTCGTGGCAACGATCGAACAATTGGATGATGATTCATACCGCTACACTTTGAAGAACCAGACCGAAGAAGCGGTGACATTCGATTTCACGAGCGGGCAGCGCTATGATTTCGCCCTTTATAACGAAAACGATGAACAAGTCTTCCTGTTTTCATCCGTCAGCACCTATACCCAGGCGCTGGGCGAAGAAACCATCAAGCAAGCGGAAGAGCTGAGCTATGAATTCGATGTCCCGCAGCTGGATCTGGCAGCCGGAACCTATAAAATCGAAGCTTGGCTGACGCCGAAGCAAGGGCCGGCTTATCCGGTGGAGACCGAGTACACAATTCAATGACATCAAGTATTTGAACCGATGGCATCCCCAGTCCTCAAAGGATCTGGGGTGCCTTTTTTATTTCCTATAAGTTTCCTGCGTACTTGTTTAGGGAAATGCATTAAATAGACCTATTTCATTTATTGGAGGAATTTCATTGAACACGACTGCACAAGCCCTTTTGACGAAAGAAGATTTCCAGAACCGGACGGATTTGCCGGAATGGCTGTTAAAGGAATACCAGACATTCCACGAAACTGTGACTGACAAAACATTCCCCTGCTATTTCGGGATGAGAGGAGAATTGAAAGGCGAACTCCGGTATGCATACATAACCCAGGACGACTGGTCGAACCTGCCCGAAGCCGTATCGAGCTTCCTTGAGTTGTTCAACGATCCGAAGCATAAACGCCATGGGCTGTTCGTATTCGTTGAGCCGTTTGAAACCGAAGGCACGCTGGATGAATACCGCAAGCAGTTCTGGGATTTGCTCCAGTACATGCACGATGTCGACGATACCGAATGGCCAAAAGAAGCGCCGCGCGATCCCGACCATTATTTATGGGATTTCACGTTCAACGGCGAGCCGATTTTCGTTTTCGGGAATACGCCGGCCTACAAGCAGCGGAAAACGCGCGACCTTGGGAATGCCATGGTGCTCGGCTTCCAACCGCGCCGCATCTTCGAAGGCTTGAAAGGCACGGAACGGGGCGGCGTCATGTCGCGCGAGAAAGTCCGCGCCCGCGTGGAAGCTTGGGACCACCTCCCGACGCATCCGGATATCAGCCATTTCGGCGACCCGACGCATAACGAATGGAAGCAGTTCTTCATCGGCGACGACAGCGAACCGATCCAAGGCAAATGCCCGTTCACCCATAAGGAAATGAAAGCATGACACAAAAAAGGAGCGGCCCCGTGAAAGGGCCGCTCCTTTTTTATGTTTTATTCTCAGAATCTTCCTGCTCTCAGATGTTCCTTCCCGCCACTTCCCCTAGCAGCTCGACGCCTTTGACGATTTCTTCGTCGGTTGCGTAGCTGAAGGACAAGCGGAGGAATTCGTTGTTTTCAGGGCTCTGGAAAAAGTAATTCCCCGGCACATAGGACACGCCTGCATCGAGTGCCTGTGGCAGCATCTCCATGGTATCGCCCCCCGGGATTCTGACCCACACGAAATATCCGCCTTTCGGCTTGTACCACGTGACCGCCGGCGGCAGGAATTTCTCCAATGCGGCAGTCATCACTTCGCATTTCCGCTTATAGGCGGCCGACAGCTTTTCCACATGCGCATCAAAATCGACGTTCTCGAGGAATGTCGTCATCGTCGCCTGGCCGAACGGATGGTGAAGGTCTTTTTTAAACCAGTTCATCGTCGTGATGATTTCTTCCGGCCCGGCAGCCCAGCCGATGCGCATGCCAGGCGCCACCACTTTCGACAGCGAACCGATATGGATGACCCGGTTCCCGCGGTCCATTGCCTTTAATAGGCGCGGCGCGTCTCCGAAATTCAATTCTCCGTATGCATCATCTTCCAGGATCAAGAACCCGTATTCTTCGGCAAGTTCGATGAGGCGCTCGCGGCGATCTTGGGTCATTGTGGTGCCGGTCGGATTCTGCGACGTCGGAATCGTGTAGAGGATGCGCGGAAGTGTCAGCCCTTCCCGTTTCCGGTTCGCCAGCATTTCCGCAAACCGTGTGGTATCCATGCCGTGTTCATCGACCGGTACGTTCATGAAATGTTCCGTGTAATTCCCGAACACTTCGAGCGCTTCCATATAGGTCGGTGCTTCAAGTGCGACAACGGCTTTCGAATCCAACAGGACGCGGGACACCAGATCAATGGCCTGGCAAGCGCCGGATGTGACCAAAATCTCCTGTTCAGTCAAATCAACACCGCGCTTCGCCATGCGTTCCTGGATCATCACAGCAAGCTTCGGCATTCTTGGGCTGCCTTTATAATGGAGCGGCAGATCGCCTTCCTCATCAAGCAGGCGCACTACCGCAGATTTCACTTGTTCGACCGGCACCAGCGATGGCTCCGGGTAGCCGGAACTCAAGCGGATGCAGCCCTCCGGCAAATCCAGCAGCCACGATCCGGGCGGCTCGTTCTTGAAGGCCAGGGCAATATCTTTGGAAAAAGGGATTTCTTCTTTCACAATAGTCGTGCTCCTTTCCGGGTTCAAGTTTCTCTTGTATATGTCCATTCTACAGATTCTGCCCCGGTTTGAACACGATGAACCCAGAAAGCCGGACACATGTGGCGTTATGAGCGTTCGCCGGGAGCTTATGAGCGTTCGCGGCTTGCCGATGAGCGTTCAAGCGATGTTTATGAGCGTTCGGCTGGCTTGGACCCCTCAATGAAATAGAGTTTGTCCAAAAACCCAATACGAAAGACCAAAAGAGAAAAAGCAATGCTTTTCTTCTTTGGCCTTTTCCTTATTCTATAATGGCTGGGAATGGAGGCGGCGAGCAAGTTGGACGAAGGCAGTTCGGCCAACTTGTTTGCAACGAAGCAGCGAAGCGATGCAACGCCCTTTCATGTCTCGAAGCTAGCGAAGCGATGCAGAGACAGGAGCATCGGTTTTTCCTGCGGGATAGCGAAGCGCCGAAATCCACTCGGACGCCAGTCAATGCTTGACCGAAGCTTGCGAGGGCAAGTATTTGCGACGAGCTTGCGCAGGAGCACAAGTTCTTAGTTAGTTCGGCGCAAGCCCGCGGAAAGCGTCCGCCGCAATGGACAGCAGCCCTTTTTGGTTAGCGGCCTGGGGTTTATTGCACAATACTATAATAAATCCGCGACGTTACCCGGTAAATCATCCAGTAAACCGCGGCAAACGCAACGACCACGCCGATGAATGAAAGAAGCCAGGTGATATCGTTCGTGACCCCGAAAATCAACAGAAGCTTCCGCACAATCGGGTAGGCGAAAATCACATGGATCGTCGCGATGGCGATCGGCAGCAAGAACATCCAGACAATCTGGGAACGTGTCGACTCTTCGATCATTTCCTTATCCAGGCCGACTTTTTGCATGATCTGGAATTTCTCACGGTCATCGAAGCCTTCAGACACTTGCTTGAAGTACGTGATCAGCACCGTGCCGATCGTGAACAGGAGCCCGAGGAAGATTCCGAGGAACAAGAACCCTCCGTTGATGCTGAACCATTCTTCCCGTTGGAGGATGCGGGATTCATAATTGGTGGCACTGACTCTTCCGATGCCGAATTTCTCGCGCATCCCCTCTCCGAATGCCCGCTTTTCTTCTTCGGAACCGTTTGTGTTCCAGCCGATCTTGACGTCAATCGTCGAGAATGTGTTGTCTGGAAACTGCTGCTCGAAAGCTTTTTTCAGCCCTTCAAGATGCGAGACGTCCGGCAGCACGAGCGCAATCGATTCGGTGAGTGCCATGTTCGCGCTGAACTCGTTGTCAATTGCAGTCAACTTGTACGTCTGCCCGCCGATTGCCAGCTCATCCTCCGTATAGGTTCCGGTTGAGTGATAGAACAGCGCTTCGTCGTCTGCCAGCTCATACGAATTGCCGCTCATTTCATTGAAGTCCTCAAGCGGCAGGACATCCATGAACACAGGCAGGTCCGACCCCGGAGAACTTTGTTCGAACCGGAATTGCTGTCCATCCAACCGCCCGAACATATTCAAGTAGCGATAGCTCTCCATCCCTTCGACTTGGAGTCCCGCCGCTTCCGTTTCCTTCCGTGCCTGTTCCTGCATTTCCTGGAAGCGTGCATTCATTGCCCCGATGTTTTCGGGATCGCCGAAGAGCGAGAGATTGTTCTCATACGGGTAACGGTTTTCCAAAGTTTCTTCCGCCCCGATGAACATAGTTGCAGTCGTCGAAACCGCAATGATGACCATCGATGCCAAAATGCAGATGTTCGCCAATCCGACTGCATTCTGCTTCATCCGGTAAAGCATGCCGGAGATGGAAATGAACGCGCCCGGCTGATAATAAATGCGCTTGTTTTTCTTCATCGCTTTTAAAATGAAGATCGAGCCGGAAACAAACAAAAGATAGGTGCCGATGATGACGAGCAGCACCGCAAAAAAGAAGCGGGAAAGCGCGCTGAGCGGATCCGGGATCGTCAAGGAGATGCCGTAGCCCCAGGCAATGAAGATGATTGATAATATGAACAGGATTACCGATCCCCGCGGCTCCTTCTCCCCTTCCTGCTTTCCTTTCAGCAGCTTGATCGGATTCGCGAAGGTGAATTGGCTGACGTTATATAGATACGTGATGCCGAAGATGCCGAAGAAAAGGGCGGCAGTCACCCCGGCGCTCAAAAGCGACGTCGAATAGACGATATCGACCGGCAGCCGCAGCACATAATTCAGCAGCATGAAAACGAGCCGGCCGAAAATGACGCCGGCCACCAATCCAGCCGCAATGCTCAGCAAACTGGTGAACACCGTTTCAAAGAACAGGATCTTCGCGACGTGCTTTTTCTCAAGCCCCAGTATCCCGTAAAGGCCAATTTCCTTTTTTCTTCGCTTGATGAGAAAGCTGTTGGTGTAAAGGATGAAGATGAACGAAAAGATGCCGATGACGGCGGCACCGATCGAAAACATCATCGGCAGCGAACTGGAGCGCTCCTGCACGAATTTATTGGTCAATAGGGATACCATCAGGAAAAACATCGTGATGATGGTGGTCGATGACAATAAATACGGGATGTGCAATTGCCGGTTCGACTTGATGTTGCGCAGCGCGAGCGATGAGAAAAAGCGGTTATTCATCGTTCTCACCCCGGCTCGACAGCACTTTCAGCGACTGGGCGATGCGGTCCATGAATGCATCCGCAGAGGCATTTCCGCGGTAGATTTCGTGGTAGACGGCACCGTCCTGGATGAACAGGACGCGTTTCGAATAGCTCGCTGCCCGCGTGCTGTGGGTCACCATCAAAATCGTCTGGCCGGTTTCATTGATGCCCCGTAAGGTCTCCATCAAGTTCTGCGACGCTTTTGAATCGAGTGCGCCGGTCGGCTCGTCCGCCAAGATAATTTTCGGCTGCGTGATCAACGCCCGCGCTACAGCGACACGCTGTTTCTGGCCGCCGGATACTTCATACGGGAATTTGTCGATATGCGCTTCGATCCCGAGGTTCCGGACAACCGGCGTGAGGCGTGCTTCCATTTCGGCAACCGGCGTCTTTGACAGTACGAGCGGAAGCAGGATGTTGTCTTTGATCGTAAAATTATCGAGCAGGTTGAAGTCCTGGAAGACGAAGCCGAGCGTGTTTCTGCGGAACGCCGAAACTTCCCGGTCCTTGATCCGCGACAGCGGCTGGCCATCGAGGAAGACCTCGCCGCCTGTTGCATCGTCGAGCGTGGAGATGATGTTCAAGAGCGTCGTCTTGCCGGATCCCGACTCGCCCATGATCGACACGAACTCCCCTTCTTCCACGGAGAAATTGACGGCCGCCAAGGCTTCTGTCTGCTGATTCGAGAAACGTGCTGTATATACTTTTTTTAGATTCTTGATTTCCAATAAGGTCATTGCTAACCCCTCCTTGCAATTAATGATACGGGACGGGTGAAAGGGGTGCCTGTACCTATTCTTACAATGGGCAAAGGAATCTTACGATTTCGTAAGATAGGAAGTTTTGGGATACGGTGAATTGATGAAGAGATGGTTGATATGCCGCTTTGGCGCTTTGGGCATGGCTTTCGCCATGAGCCGAGAAGACCGCTCGTCTCATAGCTTCGCCTAGCCCTTGGACGCGCCGGCGCTGGTTATGTTCATCAAAAATAAATAACTCTATCCTTTTTTGAGCACTATCTAAATATGGAGCAAAACAGCGGAGACGCCTGCGGGATAGCGAGACGGCTGAGACCCCGCAGGGAGCGAAGCGACTGAGGAGGCTTAGACGCGAGCCCGCGGCAAGCGCAGCTGTTTTGCGGAATATCGAGAATGAAAAATCACTACTTCACCGTATACCGATACTGTCGATTAACTTCTGAGAAGTGTCGATTAAAATATAATATGGATCTTCTCCGCGCTCCCAATCAATCAAAAACCTCGATTTCGTTTCGCGACATATGGATCAGTACGCGGGTCCCTTTGCCGGGTTCCGATTCGATGTCGAGCTTGTGCCCAAGCCGCTCACAGATTTTCTTGCTGAGGAACAGGCCGAGCCCGGTCGATTTTTCGTGCAAGCGTCCGTTGAAACCGGAATAGCCTTTATTGAAGATTTTCGGCACGTCTTCCGGCCGGATGCCGATGCCTGTGTCTTCGATGACGAGGGTCCCTTCTTTTCCGGGAGCCGCATAAATGGAGATGGTGCCGCTCGCCGTGTACTTCAGGCTGTTCGACAAAATCTGTTCCAGGAGATTCTGCAGCCATTTGCCATCCGACAATACGCGCATGCCGGCCGGTTGATAGTCGAGCTTGATGCCTTTGTAGATGAACAGGATGGAATACTTTTTGACCGCCCCTTTGATGATGGGGTCGAGGTCCACTTCCGCCAGGTCCAGCTCCGCGCCGGAATCTTCAAGCTTTATGTAATTGAGCGCCATATGGGTATAATCTTCGAGCCGCAGCAATTCCTGGGAAATCTGCTTGGCCTCCTTCGACAGCGAACCTTGGTTCAGCAAGCTGATGCCTGCGATCGGCGTTTTGATCTGATGCAGCCAAAGCGTGAAGTAATCGAGCTGATCGGCTTGCCGTGCCGCATGCAGGTTTTCGAGTTCCCGGTTTTCCTGAAGCAGCGATGCCAGTTTTTCCTCGTAAAGCGCATCGATGGGATCGGCGCTTTTCGAAAGGTCCTCCAGTGTCCGCGCGTTCGCCGGCTGGAGATTTTTGATGGCCTTGTACCTGCCGTGGTAGCGGGTGTACTGGACGATCAAATAAATAAGAAACAGGAACACGGCCAACTCCGCACCGTACAGAAATAACCCGAAAGGCTGCCGGTTGAGCACGAAAATCATGCCGAACACAGTAAGGATTCCGAAGAAAACGAAAAGCTGGGAACGCACAGCGAGCAAGAAGCTTCTCAGGATTTCTTTATTCATGAGCCGCCTCCTTGTTGAGGGCATACCCGACGCCTTTTTTCGTCACGATAAAGTCGGCCAGTTCCGCCTTCGCCAATTTTTTCCGGAGCCGGGCAATGTTGACCGCCAATGTGTTGTCGTCGACGAACGATTCATCTTCCCATAATTTGACCATGATTTCCTCACGGGTCACATATTCGCCTTTCTGCAAAAACAATTGCTCGAGAATCCTCAATTCTGTCCGCGTCAAATCGACTTCCTTGCCTTCATTCAGCAGCTTCGACTCCCCGGGCTTCAAAACGGTCCGGTTAAAATGAAGGAAGTTCTCCGCTTCCTTGAAATCATAGGTTCTTCTGAGCAGCGCCTGCGTCTTGGCCACCGCTACCGTCAAATCGAACGGCTTGGAAATGAAATCATCCGCGCCCATCTGGATTGCCATGACGATATCCATGTTTTCATTCCGCGAGGAGATGAAAATGATGGGCACCTGTGACACTTTGCGGATTTCTTGGCACCAGTAATAGCCGTTGAACGACGGCAGCGAAATATCCATCAGCACCAGCTGCGGCGCCTGTTCTTTAAAGTCTTCCATCACCCGGCTGAAATCCTCGACGAGCACTGCTTCGTGGTTCCATTTCCGCAGCTCTTCTGCAAGCACGCCGGCTATTGTGGCATCGTCTTCTACGATCATGATCTTAAACATCGTCTCATCCCATTCCTCTTTGTCTGCCAATTCTTCTTCCAGTTTATCGGAAATTCCATCCGCTCACCAGTTTGCATAGACAGCGTCTTTTTTGGACTCCAAAAGAAAGGCAGGAAATGCAGCGCCCGCTGCCAGCGGTCCAAGAAAATGGATTCGAAACTGAACACCTTAAATAGCGATCGGCTTCCTTTTTCTAAAACAAGGAAAAAGCCATGCCCGATATGGCACAGCTCTTCTTTCAATCCATTTTTTTCACCGGTATCCAGACTTCGCTATAGACGTTCACCGGATCCGCAAAATCCCCGTTGAACGATATCTCCGGTCCATCCACCAGTTCATAATTCGATGAAGGCAGCCACTCGGAAAAAATCTTAGCCCACATTTCCTGCAGCGCTTGCGGGAACGGTCCTTCCGTGCTGAATATCCCCCATGTGCCCGCCGGAACTTCCATAACATCGAACTCTTCAAAATCTTGCTCAATTGTGGTGATCGAGCCGATCAAATGATCAAGCTCCCCCTTTTCTTCCAAGCGTCCGTCATCAAAATCGAAAGATGCATGGATCACCGTTTTCACATCGGTGTTGCGTATTTGCTGAAGCCGCTCCCGCTGCTCCTCCGTAATCGATTGCGCCATTTTTAAGATTTCCGAATTTTGTCCTTCGAACACGATGGGCACCCGTTTTTTGATTCCTACCAATTTAAATGCTTCTTTTTCTACAATACGGTATTCCATATTCATTCCTCCTTGCAAGGTCAATTGGAAAGTCAGGCGCGGAAACACCTTGAACACAGTGCTGTCCTTCACATCCGAGGGGTTGATTCCGGACCATTCCCGGAATGCACGGCTGAAGCCGTCTGCCGAATCATAGCCGTACTTCAAGGCAATATCTACTACCCGCTCATTGCCTTGCTGCAGATCAATAACCGCTTTTGAAAGCCGCCGGTTCCGGATGTACGCGCTTAAGCTCATTCCTGACAGGTAGGAAAATAGTTTCCGAAAATGATATTCGGAAACACCGGCGAGCAAAGCCACTTTTCCAAAATCGATGTCATCCTCAAGATGCACTTCAATATACTGCAGTGCATCGTTCATGTTTTTGAGCATATTCATGTACCGGCCTCCTTTCACTACTGATAGTAAGGGAAATAGAATACCACCTTCCGATTTTTGCTGGACGGAATTTATCGGATCTCTTATTCTTCATTTTTATTAAGTTGAGCAGTTTGCTTGGTGTTGCTGAATCGGTTTGCGAAGTTGGACTTTTGGGCATTTCCCGTTTTTATTAATAACATGATTATGAAAATAAAAAAAGGATATCGAAAGCTTGTTAACGAATTTATTTAGATAGTCGCAGGCAAGTGTTATAGCATATGCTTTATATTCCACTTTCAGAATGGAGGAAGAGAAATGGCAAAAGCACATGAAGGAAGTCAGTTTCATTTGCAGGAGTATATAAATCACCATAGGCAAGAAATTGATAATGCAATATTTACCAGTTCTCCTTCGCTTCTTATTTTTGCCGATCCGGCTAGAAAGCTGCAATGGATTTATACACTAGCAAATGATAAAGGCACTGAATATGACGATGGCTTTCTAGAACACTTGGTCCAAGACCCACAACAATTGATCGAGGCGAGAAAGCTCATCAAACAGTATTGGCCAGTGAGAGGCCCGGTATGGGATGGGCTTGCTCTTGTGAAAGGAAAGAAAAACGAATTAGGAATTATACTCGTAGAAGCAAAAGCACATCCTGCTGAAATCATATCCGAATCAGCAGATAGTTCAGAAATGAGGGAAGAACAGCTAAGAGAGTTGCTTAAAATGGCACAGGATGCATTTGGATCGGCTTCCGAACTGGATCCTTGGATCCATAAGTATAAACAATTGGCGAGCCGGCTCTCTTTTTTGGCCCTTTTATCCCGGGAGTTGAATATTCCAGCTTGGCTTGTCCTAGTTAATTTCATAAACGACAAAGAACACAAAGAAACGTCGGTGACGGAATGGAAAAACCATTACGCTGAAGTATTTGATACGCTGGATTTTAAGGCCGATGCGCCTTTAGTGAATAGAATCGCATTGCCTATAATGCTATCCGTAACAACTACGAGAAAGCTTTTAAGAGATACTGACAGAATGGTCGGATTAGAATAAACAAGAAAAAGGGCTGTCCAAAAAGGCCATAATTTAAGGCCAAAGGAGAAAAGCAGTGCTTTTTCTCCTCTGGCCTTTTCCATATACTATAAACGATTGATGGAAACGGAGGCGCCAACTCCAGCGGCACAGCCCCATTCCTATTTCCCAATATCATTTACACTAACATATCCCGTTTCGGATGCGGCTGCGTAATGTCGACCGCGTATACTTTGATCCTATTGACCATCAAATCGCGGATGCCGTAAATCGGCCGCTCTCTTTGCTGGATATCCTCGATATAAGCGTTCAGCCGTTCCTGCAGGAAAACCCCAACTGGCTTCGATCCATTGCCTTCGCCGATCGAGTCTGCTGAACTTTCGAACGACAGCTCAAAATACAGGTTTGAAACTTCGAGGGCTTTCAGCGTTTCTCCATCCATATGTAGCCCTACCACTTTGTAGTAATTTCCATACTCATCTCTTACCAGATCCTTTTCCGTTATGTGCTGCATACTCATGCAGTACCACTCCTTCCACGATTCTTCAGATGTCTTCCAGGTGCTTGGCCTTCTCTCTTTTCTATTCACTTAAATAGGAGGCGACAAACACGATTTCTCCAGAGAATGTGTGATATAGAAAAAAACCCGAAAGCACTTCTGCTCCAATCAAAACGAGGGCGCCGCAACGGACTATATGCGTCCGGATACCGTAAATCCGCTCGCGAACGCCTGCAGGATATGGATCAGCTGCGACGTGATTTCTTTCGGCGACTCCATATAGCCCTTCCTTGCCCAGTCGAGGACCAGCCCAGCGGTGCCGTGCGCCATGTACAGCTTGAACTGGGGCGAATTGATGTCGTGCGCACCCACTGCTGTAAATGTGAACTCTTCTTGAAGCATCTCGAAAATGGCCTGCGGCAATTCCTGGTACAGCCCCGGAATCGTGTCTTCCATCAGATACAGATTGAAAAACGAGCGGTTGTCATAGATGAATGTGACGAGTTCAAATGAATCCGTGTCCATCGCTTTGGTGTCAATCCGTTTGCCCGGCGTATAGAGCTCCATGCCGGTCCGCTTGATCTGCTGGAACATCTCCCTTTTCAATTCTTCCGTGATATGCGGCTTGTCCAAGTAATGGAGATAGAACGTCGCCCGGTTGTACTGCGCCCGGTCGACAATGTCGGTGACCGAAACATGGCTGAAGCCTTTCTCGTTGATCAGTTCGGTAAACGCTTGTTTCAAGTGGTGTTTGGTCCGTTCGTTTTGCGGAGAATTTTTCCGTTTGTTGTCCTTCATCGCCTTTTGCCCCCAATGAAAAAATCGACACTTTTTTATGAAGTGTCGACTTATTCGACACCTCCGGCTTTTCTACTGATTGAGCCCGTTTTTTGTACGGCTTACACTTAAAGTGTACATTACATTCAGTCTTTTATTCCAAGAAAAAGGAGCGATTCAGAAATGATTGATTTCACAGACAAAGTTGTATTGATTACAGGCGGCGGTTCTGGGCTTGGGCGCGCATCGGCATTGGCCATTGCCAAGCAAGGGGCGAAGCTTGTCCTTGTCGACATGAACAAGGACTCCCTGGAAGAAAGCAAGAAAGAGGTGCTCGACGCAGCGCCGGACGCAGCAGTTGAAGTTTTCGAAGCGAACGTCACGAACGAAGAAGAAGTGCAGAATTATGTTCAATTCACGATCGACAAATTCGGCCGGATCGATGGCTTTTTCAACAACGCCGGCATCGAAGGCAAGCAGAACCTGACCGAAGATTACGGCTCCGATGAATTTCAGAAAGTCATCAGCGTCAACTTGAACGGTGTCTTCTTCGGCATGAAGTATGTCTTGAAAGTCATGAAAGAACAAGGTTCCGGCTCGATCGTCAACACGGCTTCCGTCGGCGGCATCCGCGGCGTCGGCAACCAGTCCGGCTATGCGGCGAGCAAGCACGGCGTTGTCGGCTTGACCCGCAACTCCGGCGTAGAATACGGCCAGTACGGCATCAGCATCAACGCCATCGCACCAGGCGCCATCATGACGCCGATGGTCGAAGGTTCCTTGAAGCAGATGGCCGGCGACAACTGGGAAGCGGCCGGCAAGGAATTTGTCAGCGTCAACCCGATGAAACGCTTCGGCAAGCCGGAAGAAGTCGGCAACCTGGTCGCTTTCCTGCTGTCCGACAGCTCGCGCTTCATCAATGCCTCCGTCATCACCATCGACGGCGGACAGTCTTATAAATACTAATGCCAATAAAACCTATTGAAAATTGCGTTTCCTCCTAGCTGCGGCTAAGAGGAAACGTTTTTTCTTGCCCATTTTCAAAGCTTAGAACCGAATAAAAACGGGAAACTTCGATATAATGTTCCTACACAAGGAGTGACCAACATGCACCTAGAACCTATCCCAGACCACCTGCAGGAAGAATTGAAAATCCTGTTTGTCGGCTTTAACCCGAGCATCCGCTCATCCGAAACCGGCTTCCACTACGCGAATCCGAACAACCGCTTCTGGAAGATCCTCCACGAAGCGGGACTGACGCCGAGAAAGTTTGCGCCGCACGAAAACCGCGAACTGCTCCAACTCGGCTACGGGCTCACGAACATCGTCGAGCGGCCGACACGGGGAGCGGCGGAGATCACAAAAGAAGAATACAAAGAAGGCGCTGTCCTGCTGCGCAAGAAAATCGAAGCATACCGGCCGAACGCTGTGTGCTTTGTCGGCAAAGGTGTCTATAAGGAGTTCAGCCAAAAGAAAAAGATCGATTGGGGCGTCCAGGAAGATCCGGTCGTCCCCGGAGCAATTGAGTTTGTCGCGCCCTCTTCGAGCGGCCTTGTGCGGATCAAACTGAATGACATCGTGGACGTGTATAGAGGATTGAACAAGTACCTATAGTTTTCCCTGAATGTTGAAACCCCGACTTGAATTTCTTCAACTCATTTCAGCGTATAAACATGAGCCGCTAAATAATTTAACAAGCTTAACAAGTTGACTTGCAATCCCATACGTTCTATCATTATGAATTATTCCGACTAAATTGATAGGAAAAGGGTGTTATGCAATTGACTACCACTAGAGTTCAACCAATCAATGAAGCAAAGGATCCCATCGAAAGAGATGGCCTTGCTTTAAATGCTCCACAAAAAACACTGATTTCAGGGGGCGTCATCGCCGCCATCCTGTTGTTCGTTTACCTGCTGGCAACTCAGCACATCTCCCAGCCCATGCTATTGGGCATCGGCTTGCTGCTGGGTTATACCTTATTTCATGCCCGTTTCGGCTTTACGTCCGCATTCCGCCGCATGGCGTCTGTCGGCAATGGCCAGGCGATGCGCTCGCATATGCTGATGCTGGCAATCGCGGTGACGCTGTTTGCACCGATTCTCGCATATGGCGCCACCTTCTTCGGTGGTCCAGTTGCCGGATACGTGTCGCCGGTAGGCGTTAGCCTGGTCGTCGGCGCCTTCATCTTCGGCATTGGCATGCAACTCGGCGGCGGGTGTGCTTCCGGCACACTCTACGCTGTTGGCGGCGGGCGCACGGTCATGTTCGTGACGCTTGTATTCTTTATCGTCGGCGCCACAATCGGCGCTTATCACTTGCCGTTCTGGACGGAAGAAATGCCTGCATTCGAACCCGTTTCATTGGCGACGTCCACTGGTCTCGGCTACGGCGGCGCATGGCTCGTGTCCATTGCGCTATTTGGCTTTATCGCTTGGCTGACACTAGTCATCGAGAAAAAGAAAAAAGCGCCGAAAATGGCACCGCTCCCGACAGAAAGGGGCTGGAAACGGATTTTCCGCGGCTCATGGCCCCTATTTGCCGCTGCGATTGTATTGGCGGTCCTCAACGCCTTGACGCTCATGACGCGCGGTACGCCTTGGGGCATTACGTCCGCGTTCGCGTTATGGGGTTCCAAAATCGCCAGTGCATTCGGTGTTGACGTGGCAAGCTGGGGCTATTGGCAAGGCGCCAATGCCGCATCGCTGCAAGCGTCCATTTTCACGGATTCCACCACTGTCCTGAACCTCGGCGTCATCATTGGGGCGTTTATCGCTTCAGCAGCCGGCGGATTGTTCAAATTCACCAAAGTCACTGCAGGTAATTTTGCGGCATCCGTCGTCGGCGGACTGATGATGGGCTACGGCGCGCGCCTGGCATTCGGCTGCAACATCGGCGCGTACTTCGGCGGCATCGCCTCCTTCAGCCTTCATGGCTATATTTGGGGCATCTTAGCCCTAGCCGGAACTTTCGTCGCGTTATACATCCGGCCCCTGTTCGGATTGTCGGTTCCCAAATCAACTGATTCCGTGTGCTGACGAAATTAACATCAGTAAAAAACAAAAGGATTGAGCGCCCGCAAACGGCACTCAATCCTTTTATTTTTAGTGCATATGGAATAACTTATTCAGCCACCGAACGAAGCAGCTTGATCAAAGGCCCTTTTGTTTCAAAGCCGATTCCCGGAACGTCAGGCAGCCCGACATAGCCGTCTACGACCGGAATGTCATCCGCAAATCCGCCGAAGGGTTCGAAAATTCCCGGATACGATTCGTTTCCGCCAAGGCCCAAGCCTGCAGCGATATTCAAAGACATTTGATGGCCGCCGTGCGGAATGCACCGGCGGGAAGACCAGCCATTTTCCTTCAGCATATCGAGTATCCGCAAATACTCCACAAGCCCGTAGCTTAACGCGCAGTCGAATTGAAGGTAATCCCGGTCCGGCCGCATGCCCCCGTACCGGATAAGGTTTCGGGCATCCTGCATGGAAAAGAGGTTTTCCCCCGTAGCCATCGGATTTTTATAATGCTTGGCAAGTTCCGCCTGGAGTTCAAAATCGAGCGGGTCTCCTGCTTCTTCGTACCAGAACAAATTATACGGCTCCAGCTTTTCTGCATATGCGACCGCTGTTTTCAAATCGAATCTTCCGTTGGCATCCACTGCAAGCGATTGCCCGGATGGCACCACTTCCAACACAGCTTCGATCCGTCTGATGTCTTCTTCCAACGAATTGCCGATTTTCATTTTCACCACTGAGTACCCCATATTTAGGTATCCCGTCATTTCATCTTGCAGCATCTTGTCATCTTTGCCTGGCTGGTAGTAGCCGCCGGCCGCATAAACAAAGACCTTGTCATCCGGCTTTCCATCTCCGTAGCGCTCTGCCAGCAATTGATACAGAGGCTTCTCTTCGATTTTCGCGACTGCGTCCCATACCGCCATATCCAGTGTCCCTACCGCAACCGACCTCTCGCCGTGGCCGCCAGGTTTTTCACCCTTCATCAGGATATCCCAGATTTTATGGGGGTCCAGATTGGTGCCATCATCATTCAGGACATCATTCGTTTCCGCTTCCAACAAGCGGGGGATGAACCGTTCATGCAGGATGCCACTCGGGGCGTAACGGCCATTTGAGTTGAACCCGTACCCTACGACCCGTTTGCCGTTCTTAAAAACATCCGTCACAATCGCCACAACCGAAACCGTCATTTTCGTAAAATCGATATACGCATTGCTGATGCTCGACTTGATCGGCACTACCTGTTCTTTGATATCTACTATCTTCATCTTGAAACCCCCATTTCCGAATTTAAAATCTATCTAAAGAATACTTAAAGTATACGTAAAAGTCAATTAAATGCGAATTAAATATAAAAATTAATTTAAAAAGCTTGATTACGTATACTTTATTTTATTATAAAATAAAAACGCTCCTGCTAAGAAGCGCTTCATCCCGTCTGGTATTCCTTCATTTACTGTCAATAATTTTCAAGATCTCCTGGTTTCCGCGATGCCGGTGCGAAAGCATCAGCATTTGTACCGCTTTGCTGTCCCTTGCCCTCATTGCCGCAACGATTGCCCGGTGCTCCAAAATGGAGCGGGTAGGAAGCTTCCGCTCATTGATCGTGAACAGCCGTGCACGATACAGTTGGTCGGAATGGCTGTCCATCACCGTTTTCAGCCGCTTGTTCTGCGAATAATCCACAATCAGGTTATGGAATTGGTCGTCTATATCTGTGTAAGCCTTTAAATTATTCTCGAGCAAATGCTTTTCCTGCCGATCAATTAAAGATTCCAGCATTCCAAAGCGTTCTTCATCCATATTCTGCGTAGCCAGCTCCGCTGCCACTCCATCCAAAGCTTCGGCAATTTGGCAGATTTGCTCGATATTTTCTTTGATGATCGGTTCCACGCTAAATCCTTTGCGTGGCATCAACTTGATCCAGCCATCCATTTCCAACCGGATCAAAGCCTCGCGGATCGGTGTCCGGCTCATTTCCAGCATGTCCGCTATTTCAAGTTCCAAGAAAGCTTCGTTGGGCTGCAGCTGAAGGTTCCGGATCGCTTTGCGAATGATGATATACGCCCGTTGCGGCAATCGGTCTTCCTTTACTTCCTCTTTGTAGGATAACAAGATTTTCTTTAACGCTGCTTCATCCTGGCTTCTTTGTTTCTTTTCACTCATTGGGCTCACCAAATTTCATTTTAATAAAAGTGCTGATAGTGAATAAATTATATCAGATATCCAATTGAAGAAGCGCGATTTCACAGACAACACCAGAATCGGAACACACTGAATGCAATTTTCAGCAGCAGAATTGATAACAGCTGTTTCAGCAATAAAACCTTTTGGATAAGTACACTCATAAAAAAAGAAAGAGCTGTGCTAAATTCAGCATTGCTCTTTCTCTCTTATTTTGAAATTGTTGCGGATTCCGCCTCGAATAGGGCATCGCTGACCTGCTTGAAAATTTCATAGGAACGAATTTCCTTTTCAAGGTCATAGATACTGGATAAAGCAATAATTTCATCCACTTGGTAGGCCTGTTGGAAATTGATCACTTCACGGCGAATCGTTTCTGCATCGCCCATGATGGTATATCCAAGCCGGTGGTGGAGGATTTCCAATTCAAATTGGGACAACGATTCGAGAAAGTTCTCAGTCGGCGGGATAAGCTGGCTTAAGTTGTTTGTATAAATGTCGATATACACCTGCAAATGGCTGGCGGCAATAAAAGCTGCCTCTTCCATTGAATCCGCTGCGATGACATTAATGGCCGCAATCACATAAGGCTCCTCCAAATAAGCAGACGGCCGGAAATTTTCCCGGTAAATGGCGAGCGCTTCCTCCATTGCCTCTGGTGAAAATTGTGCTCCGAACGCATAAGGGAGACCCAGATTCGCAGCAATTTCGGCTGAACCGGTTGAGGAGCCCAAAATCAGCACTGGTACATGGGTACCGAGGCCAGGGTAGGCGCGCACTTCTCCTTGGCCTTCTTCATCCCCCAGATAACGCAGAATATCACGCACTTCCCGTTCAAAGAAAAACACGCCATTGTGATTGGATCGCCGAATCACGTCCGCCGTTTTTTGATCTGTTCCCGGCGCCCGGCCTAACGCTAAATCCACACGGTCTGGGTACAAGGTTTCGAGGGTTCCAAATTGTTCCGCTACGACCACCGGCGAATGGTTCGGCAGCATGATTCCCCCTGAACCCACACGGATGTTTTCTGTGTTAGCCAATATATGTTGGACGATTGAGACCGTAGCAGCACTTGCATAGGCATCGTGGTTATGGTGTTCCGCGAACCAGATCCGCTTATAGCCCATTTCATCGACTGCTTTCGCCAACGATACCGCAGAATCAATTCCTTGCTTCATGGTTTCCCCTTGTCTTAATGGGGCAACTGACAACACTGATACATCAAAGTTCTTCATCTGTTTCACCTCTAATTTATTGTTTGCTTTGGCAATGTGGCAATCGGCATCTCTTCTTCCATTTGAGTGGACGGTTTGCCCCCGCTTATGCCCTTGCGCTTATACTTCTTTAACTTCAACCTATTGATTCAAGCATTTGATTTATCTTTCCGCAGACGATGTGATGTGCGGCTTGAACACTGAAAAAAGCAAAGCCCCTGCAAAGTTCTCCAGTAAAGCATAAAATTCATCGATCTGCACCTTGCCTCCTTGTACCATGACCTCGTACAAGCCCCAGCGGTCTTGGTATAAATAAGTGGAGCCCTCATACCCATTCCGGACGTAGAAATTTCTTCTCGTTGCCCTTTGCGCGTAATTGCCGGCAGACTCATCCACAACTTCTATATTGAGGATAATGCGGTTGTCCGGATACTTCTCTTTGATTTTGGCGAGTGCGCGGCCGCCATAGCCTTTTGATCTGGCATTTCCGTCAATTGCGATATACAGGACGTAGGTCAAATTTTCATGGGAGATCAAGTAAGTAAAACCGATATATTCGTCCTCGTCGTAGATTACGAGAAAGTCGACAAACTCCCTTTTTGCTTTCCACATCAATAGGTTCATGGGAATCCGTTCATTTTTTGGGAAGGATCCATAATACAGCTCTTTTACTTGAGTGAATTCGCTTTGTTTTTTTGTTAATGGTTCCATTTTTAAACTCATGCAGTCCGCTCCTATTCGTTACTCTTTCTGACTTCTGTTCACCCAAAGCATGTCTACCTTGTCAAAAGCTTGGGCAAAATAGAAGAGATCGCGGAAGAAATGCATTCCGCGACCTCTTTGTCTTTGAATTGAAAAATGCATTAGCAACCTAAACTGTTCATTGCACGTAAAGCCAGTATTTCGCCAGCCTCAATCCAGGTCATTCTTTTTCTTCGATCAGGCGCATGCGGCCATTCTTTTCTTTTTTTCCAAACAACACGAAATACAGGAAAGATGTCGCAAGTACGGCCACGCCCAGCGCCATATACATCACTGGATAACCGGTTATCGGGATCACCAGCCCTAAAAGTGAAGGACCAAATCCATTGCCGATGTCGAAAAAAATGAAGAATGTCGCAGTAGCGAGTCCCATCCGATGAGGAGCAGCAGCTGAAACTGCGATTGTCTGGCTGATGGAAGAAATATTCCCGAATCCGATTCCGATGAGAGCCGCTGCGATTAAAAGAGCAGCAGCACTGCTTGCAGTGCCCAGGAGAATCATTCCGGCACCGAACACCACAAACGCCGGATACATGATGTAATCTGGCCCTATCCGATCCATCAACCGCCCAGTGAACGGCCGGGATATCAAAACGGTCACGGTATAGACAATGAAGAAAAAGCTGGCTGTTCTCACCAAGTTCAGTTCAATGGCGTATAGATTGATATACGAAAGAACACTCGAGAAGGAAAACGTCATGAGCAGCACAATGAAACTGATGGGAAGTGCTTTCGTCTCGATAAAGTTGGAAAGCCTGAAGCCTTTGTCTTCCCTTTCCACTTCACCCTTTTCCGTATCGGGCACATTGACGAAGAAGCCAATCGCTGTACTCACAACTCCCAAAAGCAGACATAAGATGAAAATCATCTTGAAATCGGTATGGTGTGCCATATATAAGCCAACGAACGGCCCAAGGCCCGTCGCCATCGCTGTGCTGACAGCGAAATAGCCGATGCCTTCTCCTCTTTTGGCGGCGGGCAGCGCGAGGACCACAAGGGTGCCGATTACAGTCGTCGCCACGCCAAGGGCAGTACCGTTCAAAAATCGGCTGATAATGAAAAACGCAAGACCGAAATCCGCCAGGTACAACAGGATTGTCAGCGTGAAGAAGACAAGTCCGATCATCATCAAGCGCTTGTATTCGATCCTGGCACTGATCCCTCCGGCCAGCAGCCGCCCTGCCAAGGCTCCAATGATGAAAATGCCAGCTGTCAGGCCCGCCTGCCCGGTCGTTGCATCGAATTCTTTGAGCGCATAAAGCGCGATTGTGGCATTTAACAACAGGTAAACAAAGACCAAGAAAAAATTCACTAAAGAGAGAATGATGAAATCCTTGGTCCATAATTTCGGTTTGTTCAATTCACTACTTTACTGCGTCTCTTTGGCGCAATGTTTCTTCGATTTGTAAAAATGTATAAGATTCACCGTCTTCTGGCACAATTATCTGAGAAGAGAAACCTTTTTCAGCCGCAAAATTTCTCAATTCCGCTTTCGATAGCGCCCAGTGGTTGACTGCTTCCATATGGACGGAAATGATGGTCGCTTCGGGTGCTGCTTGATGCACTTCAAAGATATCTTCTTTCCCCATGACGAGCGAACCGCCTTCGACGAATTGGTTGTCGCCGCCGTTAACTACGATAACTTCAGGATTGTGCGCATCGAGGGCTTCTTGTACGCCTTCATACCAAACGGTGTCACCTGCTACGTAGAGTGTTTTTTCGTCCTGGTGTTTAAGGACTACGCCGCATACCAAGCCGGCAAGTTTCAATATTTCCCCTCTGCCGTGCTCGCCTTTTGTCTTGCTCAATTGGATGCCTTCAAAGGCCGTATCTTCCTGCAGAACCTCCACGTTTTCGAACCCGGCATTTTGAACTTCTTTTGCATCTTCTTCGTTTTGGGTGAACAATTTGATGTCTTTCGGCAATGCCTCTTTGGCAGCATCGTCCCAGTGATCCAAATGCAAATGCGTCACGATGACAGCGTCCAGATCTTGGATGATTTCATCGACTGAGATTGGCAAGCCACCAAGCGGGTTGTTTTGGTCTTGCCTCGCTGAATTCGGGAACGGCGGATAAACCCCTTTTTCGCTCAAGAACGGATCTACTAGAAACTTTTTCCCTGCGTATTCGATGACCAATGTTGCGTTTCGGATTTGTTGTATGTTCATATTCTTAACTCCTTTAGTTTGAATTACGATAAGTGTATACTAAGAGCACTTTAGAAATACACAGCTTAAATCAAGTCTTTTCCCCCTTTGACTTTATTATTGAAAGGATATGAAATAAATGTTGGATAATACGGATTTACAGATATTAGATGAACTCTCCCGGAACAGCCGCATCTCGATGAAAGAGTTGGGGAAGAAAATCCACTTAAGCGGACCTGCCGCTTCGGCCCGCGTGGAGAAGTTGGAAAGCAGCGGAATTATCGAAGGCTATACCGTCAAAATCAACCAAGTAAAGTTGGGGTATCATGTGCACGCCATCATCAGTATTTATACCAAAAGCACACACCACCAGCCCTACTTGTCTTTTCTGAAAACTCAAGAGCCATACGTGCTCAACAATTACAAAATCAGCGGGGACAGCTGCTACTTGCTCGAATGCAAATTCCCATCCAACGAAGAACTGGATCAATTTCTGGTCAAGTTGAATGAGCATGTAAACTACCAACTTTCCATTGTGATCAATAAATAGCCTGGCTAATATAAAACTTGGTGTAATGAATACTTTTCTATCGTATTCATTGCTCCAAGTTTTTTAATTACCGGCTTAGGCAATCGCATTTTAATAAGTGTCCGTAAAAGTATGCATTCATGGACAAAAAAAGAGCAGGAACTTTAAGCAAAGCTCCTACCCTTTTTAATATTCATGATATGTAAACTATGTAATGATTTCCTGCTAATATTCATGGTGCTTTTTTAAGAAACGAAGGGATGGAAGCCTTGCCACGCTATCGTTTCTTAAGCTCCGAAAACCTTGTACCAGTACAACGTAATGTCGATATTCGGATTTGCGTGCTGCTTCATCGTATCAGCACCGCCCAGCACAAACCCTTCTTTCTCATAAAAATGGCATGCAATCACGTTGTCATTCTGTGCTTCAAGGGATAGGCCGATCAAAGACTTGTCCTGCGCCCATGTTTCTGCAACTTCCAGCAGCATGCGCCCAACTCCGCTTTTGCGAAAACTTGTGCGGACGGCGATATTTTCAATATAGGCAAAGCGGTTCCAGTCTTTCACCAAGCGAATCTGCCCAATGCATTCCTCTTCATGGAACGCCAAAAACACCACTTTCTCCTCGCTGTCGATATACGCTTTCCATTGAAGCTGGTCATCCGGAAAACGCGTTTCCGACTTGGTCTCATATAACTGTTCTTCGTATGACCAGGCACCGTCTAAAAAGCGAGGGAGAATTTTTCCGATCACCGGAAAAGGCTCGTTTGCTTTATTCACAACTCCTATAAGTTTTTCCTCCAAAGGTTTGATTGTAACCTCTTCTTTTTGTTCCATAGATCTCACCTTTCAATATGCATTTACAGTTTTAGTATATTTATTTTTACTAATGGTTTATACAGATTAGAATACAATAAACCTTTTGGAAAATGGAAAAGGGAATCCACAATCCTTATTGGCAAGGAAAGAGTCTTTCTAAAAAGCCGAAAACGAAAGGCCCGAGGAGAAAAAGTAATGCTTTTCTCCTCGGGCCTTTTCCTTATTCTATAACGGCTGATGGGAATGTTGCAGTCCTGCGCACTTCATCGCAATGCGTCCGCCGAAATGGCCAGCAGCCCTTTCAAATAGCACTTTTATACGACACTATATCCTTTTTCTTCGATTGTTTCCTGAATTTCAGCCAATGACGTTTTATTGCTGTCAAAGTCCACTGCCACTTCACCTTTAGCAAGGTCCACTTTTACCGATTCAACGCCTTGAAGTTTGCCTACGCTTGACTCAACCGATTTAACACAATGTCCGCAAGACATGCCTTCTACTTTCAATGTTTCATTCATCATTATTCCTCCTAAGATTTAGTTTCCTTAAAGTTGCTAAAGCTAATTCAAGTAAATCAACTGCTTAACTTTTACTTCGTCATGGTTTTCATGACATCCATCAGTTCGCTGATTGCTTGTTCGCCATTGTTATCTTTGATGGCTTTGGTTACACAATGATGTGTATGATCCTCCAATAAAGCCAGAGATACTTTGTTCATCGCCGATTGAATGGCACTGACTTGATGTAGGATATCCACACAATAGCGATCGTTTTCTACCATCTGATGGACACCGCGAACTTGTCCCTCAATCCGTTTCAACCGGTTCAATAGTTGCTGCTTATTGGGTTGCACTGTTGATTTCATCATTTCTTCCATTATTTGAACCCCCCCGAATCAATATACCCTATACCCGTATCTTACGAAAATAGCGGCTTTTTGTCAAAGCAATTGATTCGTTTAGAAGTCCACTTTTCATTTTCAAAAATGATTTCCCCTAGTTTTTATTCCTCTGCGGGAATGTGTGCCAACTCAGGAGTACGTACAAATATGAACGATAGAACTGCACCGGCAAATGCTACTATTCCGGACCAGAAGAATGCTTGCTGGAACCCTGCATTCAACGACGCAATCGGATCTGCTGAACCGCTTGAAGCCGTCGCCGCTCCGGCAACCGCTACCATGACGGCCAATCCGATTGCAGAGCCTATCTGATAAAACGTATTGTACAGACCTGAAGCCAGCCCCGATTTTTCGGATTCGACTGCAGACACCGATGCTGTTGTTGCCGGCAAATAAGCAAGGGCATTACCTAGTGCTGCCAGTAATGAGGCGAGCAAGACGTTCGTCCAATAGTTCCCTTCAATTGTCGCAGTTTGCGAAAACAGGATGGCCCCAATTCCGAGAATGATAAATCCGATAATCATGGTTTTCTTGATGCCCAGTTTGGCCATCAGTTTTTCCGCTACTGCAACCATGAAGATCGCCATCAAAATCGGCATCGGCAGCAAGGCCATCGCACCGCCGAGTGGCGAAAGCTGCAAGACTTGCTGCAAATACAGCACCAAAATGTAGATCAATGGGAACCACGATGCCGCAATCAAGAATACGGAAATATTTCCGATGGTCAAATTAGGTGACTTGAAAATACTCAGCGGCACAAGCGGCTCTTTTTTCTTGGCTTGAACCAGCAAGAAAATCAAGAACAGGACAACGCCGACTGTTAAAGCCGCTAAAGTATTGAACGACTGCCAACCCCTTTGCTCCGCCATGACAATTCCATACACGATCAGCATAAGCGAAACAGTCACTAACACTGCCCCAAGGTAATCGACGCGGCCTGCTGCTCTGCGTACGCTCTTTTGCAAAAGCTTGGGAGAGAAGATTAGCACGATGAGACTGAGCGGGACATAAATCAATAACGTCCAGCGCCAACCGAACAATTCAGTGATCACGCCGCCGAACACGATGCCCAGTGCGCCACCAGCTGCACCGGAAAGTCCCCAGAAAGCCAGGGCTTTCCCCATCTCTTTCGGATTGGCGGAAAACAGCAGCATGATTAAAGACAACGCTGCCGGTGCGATGAAAGCAGAAGCCAATCCTTGTGCGCCTCGTGCTACATTCATACTCATCTCACTCCAAGCCAGACCGGCAAACAAGGAGGATATGATTAAAATAATGACGCCTAGATTAAAGATGCGCCGGTTGCCGAATAAATCCGCTAATCGGCCACCGAGCAGCAGAAACCCGCCAAAGAAAAGAAGAAAGGCGCTCATCACCCATTGCAGACTTTCCTGGCTGTACCCCAGCGTTTCTTTGATCGAAGGCAAAGCAATCTGGACAATCGCTGAATCCATCATTACAAGAAAGTTTGCAAAGCATAAAAGCACGAGTGCTTTCCAGCGTTTTGGATCCGGTTGTTGAATCGTTGGTGTGTGTGTTGACATGGTTACATCTCCTTCTAGCATTTGATTAGGTAGCAGGAAGTTCATTTTCTGCTGTCCGTTTGCGATTTTTCACTTGTTCTCCGCCCGCAGTCGATAGGCAATCCAGTATGTAAATGAGCGCCAGTTGTCCGGCGTTTAGTTTCGCGCTGACTCCGATACTGCAATTAACGGCGAGCTTTATTTCCTCTTGTTTTTCCAATCGCTTTTTCCACTCTCTCTTGATTGATCTCCGCAAAGATTTCTACACGGCAAGAATCGAATTAATACCCTATACATGTAGAGGGTATAATTTAAGGTAAAAAAAATACTAATCGCTTTATCCTAGCCTACTGTTGGCTTCGTACATTCTTATTCTTTTGTTTTCCACTCCCCCTTGTCTCTCCGAGATTTTCATTTCCTCTACTGACTTCACAAAACCAATATACAGTACCCCCCTATAGTATGTAAAGTGATTAATTTGATTTTCGGATAAAAATGAATTTGAAAAGGTCCTTTAAGTGGTCCCACTACTTTGTCCCGGATGGGAACGCCGGAAACCGCGAGAGTAATCCGAAGGCATGCCATCATTGATTCTTTGATCAAAAAACTAACGGAATTTCCATTAAACGAATAGTACGCATAATCGTCTTCAAAAGAAATCTTACACTAAAAAAAATTATTACACACAGCCAAACCCGATTGTTTACAGAAATACTTCTTTCAATAGAAAAGGAGGAAAGCTGTGCGGGAATCGGCCACTTTCCTCCCTTTCTGTTTATGCAATAGACAATTGCTTAATCCTTCTTTTTACCGGAAACTGCTACAGTATGAAAGCCCCTTGAACTCGGACCTTTTATTAATCCGACTTCGGAAAATCCCTGGCTCTTCATAAGCGGAATTAACTGATCCCTTACCATGCGATCTATGCCTTCCCACTTCTCCTCGTTCTTGCCATTACAAAGCGTAATGATGCACTTCCCGCCAGGTTTTAAGACCCGAAATATTTCGGTTACAGTGGCAGATAGTTCATCCCAAAAATAGATGGTGTGGATGCTGAATACTTTTTCAAATTGCTCGTCTTCACAAGGTAAACTATTCACATTCCCCTGTACTAACTTCGCTTTTCCTGCTTGTAATGATTTTTTATTTCTAATGGCAGCTGATCGGATAACAGCCGGCGATAGGTCCAACCCTACAACTTCTTTAACTATATTTTTCTTCAAAATAAGTTTCATGGCGTAGCCAGCCCCACATCCGAGTTCCAATACACTGTCTCCTGGCTGAAGATTTAATCGTTCAATTGTCCATAGTGTTTCAGGTTTATGTTGCACGACCATCTTTTCACCGATATAAGTCCCGATCAAGCCCTTTGGATTTTTGTATTGATTATCAATAAACTTTTTAACTTTATTCTTTAGTTCCACAATTCACCAACTTCATTTTTTAATAAGTTCTGTATTTACCTAGTTCTCTTGAAGCCATCTAATTTCCTGCTTCACCGCTCTTGTCGTTATGCATGTAAAACAAGCAGTCTTTAAAGTACAGTTCTGCAAACTAAAAAGATAAGAAATTCATGATAAGAAAAAATTTTAGCCAAGAAGAATAAGTTATTTATTTTTGTTTTTTCAGCTCTAAAAATATAGGAGCTATATTCAATAAAATCGATGTAATCGTCAAACCCCATAACGCCACTGCCTTGATGGGCACGACATCCAGTAAAGCAGACCAATCTTCTGCCCTCACCCAATCGGACACCATGCTGTAATCTGCCACGACTGTTAAAGCTGTAAATGACAATCCCATTGCCATTGCCAATTTATAGTCTTTGCCACTGGCATACATATAAAGATTTATATAAGTCGCTGCTATTGCAATAAGGCCGAGTATGAACCACATGATTACGCCTCCATTATTTTTTATTTGTTATGAAGATTTATTAAAAATATAAATGGTTCAGTCGGATCCTTTTTTTAAAACTACTCTCATTTAGCAGAAAGTTTATGTACTCTTTATTAACGACATAAAGTTACAAAAGTTTCCAAATTCGAGTTCGAATAAGGATATCCGTTTTTAATAAGTGAATTCTAAAAAATTAAAAGGAAGAGAGAATACCAGCATTCTCTCTTCCTTTTATTCAATGAAGTTATATTCTTTGCTGTTGCCGATAATCCAACGATATGTAAACCTTAACACTCAATAGCAGTAAGCATCCAGTATCTTTATTTACTTTCATTTAAGATTATTTTTTATTTGATCGACTTTCTTTAAAAGCCTTAACCGTACTTCTTCCGAATCCACTTTCTCCAGTAATGTGCCAAATGACAATAGATAAGAATCTAACCAAGGAGTATCCGGCAAGCGGGCTTTAACTAAAAAGGAGCCATCTTTATTCTTAGAAATCATATCTTCGTCAAACTCGTCATACACTCGATATGCACCTTCTGGAGATACCTGAAACGATACTGGTATGGATAACTTGCCAATTTCTCTCTCGGCCTCCCCGACTCCTTCTGGCATCGGTTTTAAAACGAAGGGCTCTTTAGTTACGCTCACTTTTCGCATCCTGCTGATTTTAAAAATACGAAATTGCTCTTTTTCTAAACAGTAACCTACGAGGTACCAAGCATTTTGTTTAAATTGCAGTTGGTATGGCTCTGCGTATCGCTCACTTTTCACACCACTCGAATTAAAGTAGGTGAATCGAATTTTAACTTGATAAATGATCGAATCCCGCAATGAAAAGAATAATTGCTTTTCTTTTTTTCTGCTTCCCCATGGCGAAAAATCAATATCCATCCAGTTACTCGTGTCCCGCTTAAATAACTGAGCGGCCTTTTTTAAGACTTTTTCTGTATCCGGAAAATCTGTCACTGCCAATGTCTGCAGTCCTATCAGGATATCTGCTTGTTCTTCACGAGTAAATAATGAAGCCTTCAAGGCATATCCTTCGAGTAAAGAAATTCCTCCCCCCCTTCCTTTACTGGCATAAACCGGGATGCCAGCACCACTTAACAAATCTATGTCGCGGTAAACGGTTCGTGTTGAGACTTCGAAATGCTCAGCTAGTTCTTTGGCAGTTACTCTTTTTTTATCCAGAAGGATATAGATGATTTCAAAATGCCTAATGATGGTCACAGCGAAACCTCCTGCCAAATATTTCTCATAAGAATTGCTTTTCCTTTTCCTCTAAGAACTGTTCCAATGCTTGGTTGCAGTCGATGCCCATCCGTTCGGCTAAAATAATGATCCACCAGATAGACTCTCCAATCTTGTGCTTAAGTTCAGGTTCAGGATCGCTGCCCACTGGCCACCTTTCCTCATGAGCCAGTGTCAGACGCCCGATAAGCGCTGCATCGGTTAAAAATGCCAACGCATCCTCTTGCACCGACCAAACGGAACCATGGTGCTTTTCCTCCAGTTCATGATAGGCCTTTCTAATTTCCAATGACTGGTCAATCGCTTGTTTAAATTCCATATCAATTCTCCTCGCCGGTTATTTGTTCAATGTATGAAACTTACACGATTGAATATGATCATCCACTATTCCGATGGCTTGCAAAAAGGAATACGTAGTGACAGGACCTACAAATTTAATGCCTCTCTTTTTTAACTCTTTGCTGATCAGTATGGATAATGAGGTTTGGGACGGAATCTCCCCCTCGGTCTTCCAATTATTAATAACGGGATTATATTCAACAAAGCGCCATAAAAAATCGGAGAAACTCTTAAACTCTTTTTGTATCTTTAATACGGCTTGCGCATTGCTGCGAATGGATTGAAGCTTCGAAAAATGCTTGATGACCTGATAGTTCACTTTTATGGCTTCTAAATCCGTATCACTCAATCCAGCGCAATATTCGATATCAAAGTTTTTGAACGCTGCCTGGTATGCTTCCCGTTTCGCTAAAACAATGCTCCAGGATAAGCCGGCCTGTGCCCCTTCCAATGTCAGCATTTCAAAAAGATATCTGTCGTCCCGATTCGGACGGCACCATTCCTCATTATGATAAGCTTGCAAAAGTCCAGTGCTTTTCGGCCACGCGCAATCACCCATCGATCAGTTCACCTCTTTCATCTTATTGAACTCACTGTACCATTCTTAATAAGACAACTGCGTGTCATATTAAGAATAATAAAATGAGGCCATTTCTTTATGTAGACTTCCATTCTATTTAATTAAGTGTACGTATAAGCTCGTTTTTCCAAAATAAAAAGACTAGAAGCTCATACATGAGTCTCTTGCCTTCCGATAAATTCATGATATGTAATCTAAATTTTACGACCTAGTATACTTAGGAGCATACTATTTATTTTGAGTTGATTTTCTTCGCTTATAAGAAGTTTTCAAATTATATATAAAAAATTATATATAATTTGATTTTTCATAGAAAAAAATATATATTTGAATAGAATTTTAAAAAATGGGGTCGTTAGAGATGACAGAAATCAAGCGCATATTAGAAAATTATATTCCTTTAGCCAAATCCACCGCAAAAATGTTCGGGCCGAACTGTGAAATCGTGATTCATGATTTAACAAACCCTCATGCTTCCGTCATGTTTACCGTGAACAATCACGTTACAGGCAGAGAAATCGGTCAATCTTTCGATCACTTGGTGAAAACTGTTTTGCAATCCAAACAGTTCAAAGAAGATCATCTCGCGGGCTATTCATTCAAAACAGAAGACAATCGCACCATTCGTTCTTCAACTTCATTGATACGGGATAACGAGCAAAAAGTCATTGGCGCATTCTGTATCAATTTTGATGTGGAAGCACTGAATCAAATGCAGCATTTTATGGATACGTTTCTTTCTCCACCAGTCGACGTGCAAGAAAATCGAACTCCTTCGTCAGAAGATGAAATTGAGAATGTTGAAGGAATAGTGGATCAGCTGATCCAGCAAATCATTCAAAACAGTGTTCATCCATTCATGAAACGCTATGAAAAGATTGAATTAATAAGATTTATGGACGAGAAAGGTATTTTTCTTATGAAAGGGTCGGTTGAGAAAGTCGCCTCTTTGCTGGGTATTTCTAAAGTAACGGTTTACAGCTATTTGGACGATATCAAAAATAAATCAAGTTAAGGAGAATTACATGAAAAGCCTTTTTGAAGTAGGAAATTTAAAATCCAACGGCCACTATGCATTGGCTACCATTCACGAGAACACGATCTACGTATCGGGCCAGTTTGCCATCAACCCAGAAACCGGTGAAAAAGAATTTGGCACGATCGAAGAAGAAACGTTAAAAGCGCTGAAGAATATAGAAAAGATTGTGGAAGCCGCTGGAAGTAAGAAAGAGCAGATTCTGCGCATGACGCTGTATATACCGGATGTGCAGCTTTGGAGTCGAGTAGATGGCGTCTATAAAGCGTTTTTTGGTGAATCAAAACCGGCTCGGACCGTGGTTCCGACCAACGAACTGCACTTTGGCTTTAAAATTGAAGTGGAAGCCATCGCCTATATCTAATTTTTTTACCTACAGCATATAAAAAAGTCTATATTATATAAAAAAGTATTGAGAGGTTGATAAAAGATGACTCAATTTATTTGCCATAGCTGCAGTAAAAAGTACGATGTTACACCTTCTCTATGGAGATGCGAATGCGGAGGAGTATTAAATATAGCAAAAGACACCCCTAAAATTGATGTCAGCTCTTGGAACAGCTACCCGAATTCATTGTGGCGTTATTTCGAAACCATGCCCTTCGAAAAAAATTCTAACACATGGGAATCTGTGACGATGGGTGAAGGTCAATCACCTTTAATCGTGTTGGATTCTGTAGAACCGAATGTTTACGTAAAAGTCGATTATATGATGCCTACCTTATCCTTTAAAGACCGTGGCGCTGTTGTGTTAATGACAAAGGCAAAAGAATTAGGCGTAACAAAGGTAATTGCCGACAGCAGCGGCAATGCTGGCACAGCCATTGCCGCGTATGCAGCACGCTGTGGGATTCCTTGTGACATTTATCTAAGCGATGAAACTTCACCCAAGAAAATCGCACAAGTCAAAGCGCACGGTGCCACGATCAAAGAGATCCGCGGTACACGGGAGGATGTGGCAGCTGCGGCACAGCAGGCAGTAGACGAAGAAAATGTGTTCTATGCCAGCCATGTGTACAATCCTTATTTTTACGAAGGGACAAAAACATATGCTTATGAGATTTATGAACAACTGGCAGGTGCGCCAGACGTTTTAATAATTCCGGTTGGCAACGGCACCCTTCTCTTGGGAGCGTATTATGGCTTTAAAGAGTTGCTCGAAAATAGCTTAATCGATAAAATGCCGAAAATCGTAGCCATTCAAGCGGACAATTGCGCGCCCCTTGCGAAAGCTTTCCAATCCGGCGAGCAATCAGCAGCACCTGTTGCCAACAGAGGAACTTTAGCGGAAGGCATCGCCATTGCTGCCCCTGCCCGTTCCCAACAGATTTTAGAAGCTGTACGCAATACTGGAGGCATCTTTATTAATATTGAAGAAAACGAAATCTTGAGCGCACGTGCTGCCCTGAGTGACAAGGGATTCTATGTGGAAATAACATCAGCAGTAAACTATGCGGGCTATCTCAAGTACGCAAAGATACCCGAAGAAAAAATAATCATCCCTCTTTGCGGTGCAGGGATTAAATCAAAATAACCTTAGAAGACCAGCTCGGTAAAATCTATGCGCATCAAGGCGACGACCGGTATTTATATGATGCAGCGGTACAAGCCGGCGCAAAAGGAATCGTCGTAGCCACGACTGGCGGTTATACCCTTTCTGCACAAACACAGGCTGGAATTCCGGATGCGATAAATAGCGAAGTCCTTGTCAGACGTTCCTCACGGCTCGCTACAGGATTCGTAAGCCGTACTGAAATGGACAATCAATACGGTTATATCATTTCTGGATCATTAAATCCCCCGAAGGCACGGATTCTTCTAATGTTGGCATTGAGCTTAACAAATGATAAAGAGGAGACTCAAAATTATTTTTATAGGTACTAATTTTTTAGTAATGCCTTCTGTAAATTATACTTTTATAGATGAAGAAGGAAAGTAGATGTTAACCAAAGCGCATCTGTTCTTCAATAAATATTCATTTTTTTAAGATTATCTCTTGGATTAGAGCTTTTCGAAAATTGAAAGTGAGGCGATAAAGAATGGATATTATTTCTTTGAGACGAGATTTTCATATGTACCCTGAGGTCGGATTTACTGAATTCCGAACCGCTTCTAAAATAGTAGAACTCTTAATTTTTTTTGGATACGATGTCATTTATGGAAGAGATGCAATGGATGAAGAGTCAAGGAAAGGCGTGCCAACTGTTGGGGTGCTAGAAAAGGAATATCATAGAGCCATAAAGGACGGAGCTAATTCCGAAATTATTTCGCAGATGAAAGGTGGCTATACTACTGTTGTGGGGGTTTTAGAAGGGAAAAAACCTGGCCCTACAATTGCTTTTCGTTTTGATATTGATGCATTGCCGATTTTAGAATCTCAGGAAATGGACCACCATCCTGAAGCCAACCGATTTGGTTCAAAATATGAAGGAACCATGCATGCATGCGGTCACGATGGACATATCGCTATTGGATTGGGACTTGCTGAAAAACTCTCAGACGGTCATTTTTCCGGAAAAGTTAAACTAATATTTCAAGCAGCCGAAGAAGGGGTTCGTGGAGCGTACTCAATTGTTCAGAAAGGTTTACTGGATGATGTAGATTATCTCTTTTGCCATCATCTAGGAGCAGATGTTCCGACCGGAGAATTCCATGGAGGGTCAACAGAGTTCCTCGCAACGACAAAAATGGAAGGTCATTTCTATGGCATAGCTTCTCACGCAGGGGCTAGTCCGGAAAGTGGTCGGCATGCTTTGATGGGAGCTGCCACTGCTTTATTAAATATTCATGCAATCCCGCGTTTTAGTTCAGGGCTTACTCGTGTCAATGTAGGGGTTTTAGAAGGTGGAACGGCAGCTAATATTATTCCCGAGTATGCAAAAATGAAAGTTGAAACTAGAGCTCTTTCTAAAGAAGTGAACTTAGATTTAGAAAAAAGAGTAAGGAATATTATCGCTCAAAGCGCAGCTATGCACGAGCTTGAACATGAAATTGAAATTATTGGTGCCGCTATTCCAATTAGTTGTGACCAGGAATTAGTTGAGTTAGCTATAGAAGAGGCTAAGCAAGTGGAAGGATTTACCTCATTCGGCAATGGGAACGGCAAAGGTATAGGCAGTGAAGATGCTAGCTACATGATTGAACGAGTTCAGGAAAAAGGTGGAAAAGCTACCTATATGATGATTGGATCTAGCCTACCTGCACCGCACCATCATCCGAAGTTCGACATTCAGGAGGAAGTTTTACCTTGTGCTGTAGAATTGTTCAACCGAATCGCCAGACGAATACTCCAGTAAAGCCCATCCTTTCCCTCCAATTATTTTGCGTTCGATTATAAATCATCTTTTGCTGATTCACTCTAAAAGAAGCGTTCGTAAAAGTACACCTTTACGAACGCTTTAAAACAGCCGAAAACGCAAAAAAAAAAAGTTCGTAAATGTGCCAAAACATTTTACGGACGTTCGTTAATTTACAGCCACGTTTACGAACGCTTTTCAACTGGAATTTAAGAGGATTCTTTGCACTTGGTAGCAAGACAAATTCGGCGACGAAGATCCGCAGCTGAAGAGGAGGCTTCTAAAAACGCCAAAACCGCCTTCCTTTGAATTGGATGGCGGTTCAGGTTTTATTCCTTCAGTTCTTTCATCAGTTCAAGGATTTTCCGCACCGAGTTCACATTGCGGATGGTGACGAGCTTGTAGAGCTTGGTGCCGACGATTTTCGACATGCCGCTCCTGGTCACCTTGTCCCGGTCCACCGACCACAGGATGGCGCCCGCCACATAATGCGCGCGGTCGATTTCCGGCTTCAGCGGCAGTTGCTCCATCACCGCTTCTTCATCCGCTTCTTCCCATAGGAACAGCACATCGCTTTTCAGCCGGTCGTCGTTCGTCCAGTCATCCGGCACCGCCTCGGCGATGCGTGTGTATTCATCGATCGAGTACACCAGCACTTTGATGCGCAGACCGAAATGGGCGAAGATGGCCTCTTCCAATACAGCCATGATTTCCTGCTTGGCGCGGCCCGCATCCGCAAAGACGATGTTCCCGGAATTGATGTACGTCTTGACCGATGTCATCCCCGCTTCTTCGAAAACCTGCTTGAGCTCTTTCATATTGACTTTGTTATTGCCTCCGACATTGATCCCTCTGAGCAGTGCAGCGTAAATCATGCGCCCATCCCCTTTTCAAAGATTATAAAAACCGCTGTTCAATTCTCCCGGAAACCGGTATCGCGCATGATTGCGCCGTACGCACGCCCTGGCAGCTCCCGCTTCAGCTCGGCCATCAGCCGCTCCAATTCAACTGAGAAGACGTCGTATTCCTCTTTTGCCAATAGTAGCCGCAGTACACTCACTACTGAATACACAGTGCCTTTTGCAAGGCTGCCCCCTGCCATGCGGAGGCTCGCTTCAACGCCGTCCAGTTTTTCCGGATGCGGCAGGCGGAACCGGTACAGCACTTCCTCGTGCGCGGATTTGTTGCGGTACGGGAACACGAGGCGCAGGATGGCATCGAGCTCTTCCGGCTTCAGCCGGGCCTGTTCGTATTCCTCGCTGAACTCTTCGGCGAAATCCTGTGCAATCCGCTCCCGCAGTCCTTCGTCGATGACGGAATAAAAGTTTGTGATCTGTCCGAGCGACAGGAAGTTCACCAGCACCCAAAGCGGCACGTTCCTGTGCTTGTCGTAAAATTCCCGGATTGCCGGATACCTGACCCGGTCCCGCTTTTTATGGCTTTTGATCAGGTTCGCAAGCGTCGAGATGATGCGGTCGCGCTCGTGGTGATGCGCCGGGTCCAGGCTGTAATGGGCCGTTTCCAAAAAGCTGTCGGCCTCCCGAAACTTTTCGGAAAAGCGGTACGCCACTTTCGATTTGATGTTCTTCTCGAATTTCAGCAGCTCGTTGAGCAGCAGCATGCGCAGCTCGCGGTCGAAGCGGTACAGCGCATAAAGATGCCCGAACTCGGCCCCTTTCTGGTATTGCTCCAGCCCATACGGATTCAGCCGTTCGTCGTGTTCCAGAAAAGGCTCTTTATAGCCGTCGACCAGGGCGTAATAATTCTCGCGCGACAGCACGCGTTTCGCTGCTGCCTTGTCCGGCACCAGAAGGCCGCGGTTTTGGAGTATGGTGATCTGTTCATCGTGAGATGCGAAAGCTTTCATCCGGCTCATCCTTTACCTGTTCTTCATTTTAAATACAATAATGCCTTGTCGAGCGGCTCGTGCCAGCCCGCCCCTTTAAAATACTCGAAATGATGCTTCTCGATTGGAATCGACGGCATGTGGGTTTCGTTGATTTTTGTCATGTTCCCGCTATGTACGATCAGGTCATGCGGCGCGCCTTCGAACTGCCCCGCGAGCGAAAAATACTTTTTGCTGTAATGCAGCCGGTCGTTAGCATTGAGCTCGCTGATGAACGCGCTCTTGTTCGCCAGGTCCTCCAAGCCTCTCAGCTTCTTCGAGACGATGAGCTGCCGGAGATCTTCGGTTTTGATCGGCAGCAGCTTCAGGAGGCTCCCCAATAGGAAAAGGTTCCGGACCAGGTTTTGGTTGCTGATGAGGAGCGAGCCGCTGTTCGGGGTCCCAGCCATGATAAGCTGGTCGATTTCGGCGCCATGCAACACTTCCGCCGAACGTGCGACCAGCCCGCCCATGCTGTGGGCCACGATGAGCACTTCACTTTCCGGGTATTTCGTTCTGAGATTCTTGATATTCTCGGAGAGCCCCTTGCCGCTGTCGGCAATCGGCTGGTTGATCGTCAGGTAATCAAACCCGAAAACATGGAAGCCTTCCCGCTCCAGATGGATCGCCAACTCATGGTACGCTTTCCGGATCCTTGAAGCGAGCCCGTGGACGATGATGGCGATTCGCTTCAGGCCGCCTCCCGGGATGTCCGGCACTTCCCCATCTTCGAGTTCCCGGAACCCCGCACCGTCGAATTCAAGGAAGCCCGTGCCTTTGCTGCTTTGGAACGCTTCGGTTTCCTGGAATTTATTCAGCACCACATAAAAGCGGTTCCGGATCGATTTTTCAACTTCTGTCGGAGACATTTCGAGGTGTCCCGCATTCGGGCGCTTCGCAAATTTCTCCCTTTCCGCTTCGGTGCGCTTCAGCAGGTGCCGCACATTTCCTGCAGAAAGCTTCGAGACATGCGCACTGCCGACGGCTTTCGGCACCGGCAATTCTACCCGTGGCGACAGGAGCGTCCACAATTCCGCCTCATCGATTTCTTCGTCGTCGAGCAGGCGCAGATAATCTTCCTGGATGGAATAAAAGAACTCGTCCTCTTGGCAGATCAGGTTCATGGCGAAGCCTTCCCCGCTTCCATGCGCATCTTTTAAGCCTTCCTTGATTTCCACACGGTAGACGGTCTTGCACGTTGCATGGAGCGGATGATTGATTTTGCTGTCGGGCAGAGCCGTTTCCTTTATTGTCACACGGCCGCCCAGATAGCTCCGTTGCCCAAACGCTTCAAGCGCCGGTGCTGCCAATGTGTTGATCGTGATGGTATTGCCCTGTTCACTGATAAATCTTTCAGCCATTTCTACCGGCTCCTTTCATTGCAGGCTCTTTGCCTCCAGTCTTCTCGCCAACTCAGAGTTTCGACAATTCATCGAGCAATGCCGGACGGTTCGGATAGGCAAAACGGATTTCTTCCAGCAGGCGCACTGCCGCCTCTCGGCCCAAAGCTTGTCCGAACTTCCTGATTTTCCCGCAAGCTGCTCTGTATTGCGGGCGTCCGCCCGCTTCCCGGATAGATTGATAAATATACGCTGTGAAAATCTCTTCCACTTCATGAGGATAAATCTCTATCAAATGAGGATACAACTTTTCGATTTCCCTCAGGTTCGAGCGGCAATGCTCGAGCAGTTTTTCGGTCATGCCTTCGGTAATGAGGATTGATTCATATAGGGCCTGTTGCCAATACCCGTCGCCCAGCTTCGAAAGGAGCCTTTCCACGGTATCTGGCCATGATTCCGCCGGCACCAGTTCTTTCAATCGATGGTAATATACTTCGTTTCCTCCAGCAGCCAAATCAAAAGCAAGATCCCTCATATGCACTTTGTACCCCGCTTGCCGATAGGCATCAAAACGCAGCATTTTCCAGTCCTGCACCAATCCCGGGGACGCGGCATCCATTTCTTCATACGTTTTACAAAACCTCACCGCTCCATCGGTATCCCCGGCGTCCATTGCCCGCTGCACTTCCGCTTTGCGGATGCGTGGATATTGCCGGTGCATTTTGATGAACGCCTCAATTGCCTGGCCGTCCTGCTGGCGGTATAGGATCTCCAGCTGAAACATGCGCAGCCGTTCCGCTTCATAGTGATAGGTTTTATTTCTTACAGCATCGCTCACAGCGATATTCTCGATAACATCAAAGATTTTTTGGCTGACCGGGAAACGCTCAATCCATTGCATGGCCGAATCCACGAGGGACATGGGCGCGTCGCCCATATCTTGTTTGATGTGATACAGGATATGGTCGGACAGGAGCAGCAGCATGCGGTCTATTATGGGTTCTTCAAATTCCACCGGCCAGACCTCCATCACTTCCCCGATCGCATCCAGACTCGCCGAAATGGCGCTTCCGATCGTACCGGACGAATCATCCGCAATCTTTTGAAGCTCGACGCATTCCATTACTACGGTCAACTACAGCCGGATCATTTTCTCGCCTGTTTTTAACGGATCCATTTTCTCGGCATAATCGTAGACTTCCCAAGCCCCTTCCACCGCTTGGTCCACCTCATCCCACTCAATAAACCCTCTGCGGATTCCCCGAGCTGCCGATTTGCGGATGAGGCGCCTTGCAGCCGCTTCGTCCAAGCCAGCCGCTTGTGAAAATTTATTTATCAAAAACGTCATTGCGGCAGGCTCCTGCTCCGTCAGTTCCTCCAGGATTTCCATCAGCTCCGCTTTTTTCAAACTCTTTAATTGCTGAAGAATTTCCACTTCTGCAACTTCTGCCGGACCATTTTCTTCAATATAATGGCTGATGGCCAAACAGACCGCCACTTCGTGTTTGCAGAGCGAATCCGATTCGAATGGGCACGTGCATGATGTCGAAAGAATCATCCCCGCATCTTTGAGGTAGACCGAGACATGGTAGTCTTCCGTCCCCTCCACTTTTGCATACCAGTGATTCGGGGATTCTTGTTTCAACTCTTGAACAGAACCCTTAATGAAATAATCCACTCCGCGGTTATAGATCTTTGCCGGCACGTTGCGCTTTAAATTATCCAGGTTCATATTCGCTCCCCCCCTATTGCCCTTATTATACCAATTAGAACGGCGGAACCGGCAAAGAAATCAAGGAATGGACCGCTTCCGAAATGGACACACAATGGACACTTACGAGAGCCAGCCACGTTTTGCTATAGTTTTCAACAGGCTTCAAACGTACTGGAAACCAGTGTAGAAAAAGTCGAATAAACGAAAGCCGAAAGGAAGAAAAAAATGCATTTAGAAAAACGATTGCCCATAACGGGAAAGAGGGCCTCCTATACGGCGGCCTGATCTCCACCATGACCGTGCTGTTCATGACTTCATACAGCGCCATCTATTTTGCCGGGACTTTCAACGGAGATGTCCTGTGGAGCATCGTCAAAATGGTGCCGATCATGTGGATCATCGTGATGATCATCGAACCGGTCATTTTCGGCCGTATGGCTGAAACCTTGACTGCGAAATTCACGAAGCCCTCCGACAGCTTCAACGCCAAAATCCACTACCGGATCTTGTTCACCGTACTCGGGATGTCAGCCGCAATGACGTTGATCGGCGACGTCGTCGGCAATGGCTTCCACTCAGAACTCTTCACCAACTGGGTGCAGAGCTGGCCGCGCAACTTCATGATCGTCCTGATCGCCGAAAGCCTGGTCATCCAGCCGATCGCACGCTTTGCGATGGTGAAGCTGCACGAGGCACAAGATAAAAAAGCTGGAATTGCTGCCGAACCGGAAGTTGCATTAAACGCAGAAACTCGCTAAACGGAAAGCGCCAGGACAATCCCATATCCTGGCGCTTTTTCTTATCTTCTTTTGGAAGGCAAGCAGGGGCGCCAACCTTCGTTTCAATTCAATGAAACAAACAAGCTTATAACTTACAAAAACTTATCGGTATATGGTGAAGTAATGATGAGAATATTGATATGCCGCTTCGGCGCTTAGGGCATGGCTCCCGCCATGAGCCGAGAAAACCCCTCGTCTCATAGCTTCGCCTAGCTCGTGGACGCGCCGGCGCTGGTGCAGTTCAATCAAAGCTGATAATTCTACCTAGTTAGCAATACTATCTGAGATATGAAGCAAAACAGCGGAGACGCCTGCGGGGCAGCGTAGCGACGAGACGGCTGAAACCCCGCAGGGAGCGAAGCGACCGAGGAGGCTTGGCGCTCACCCGCAGGCAAGCGCAGCGGTTTTGCGGAATATCGAGAATGAAAAATCACTACTTCCCCGTATCCCGATACTATCCTTTACAACCTGTCACATCATATTTTAGAAGCAGCTTCTTTTGTGAAGTTGAAATGAATTCGAAATCATTCAAAGTTTTTTAACAATTGTGATAGTTTAATTGTTAAACTGATTCTAATACATAATTCTCAAATAGACAGGAGGAACATCATTTATGGCAGAAAAGAAAATCGCCCCTTACGGAAGCTGGAAATCCCCCATCACAACGGATTTGATCGTGCAGGATACCATCAGCCTTGAAGCGGTGTCATTTGCAGGCGAGGTGCTGTACTGGCTTGAGTCGCTGCCTTCCGAAGGCGGGCGCAGCCGGGTGATGAAGCAGGCGCCGCATGGGGGAGCAGAAGAAATGACGCCATCCCCCTTCAATGTCCGCACACGCGTCCACGAATACGGCGGCGCGCCGTATATCGTCCATGGCGAAGAGCTGTTTTTCTCAAATTTCAAGGACAACCTGCTCTACAAGCGGAATGAAAGCGGCGACGTCCGGGCCATCACTTCTGATTCGAACCGCCGCTATGCGGATGCTGCAGTCGATGCCTCGAGGGAGAGATTGTATTGGGTGCGGGAAGACCATACGGAGTCGGCCATTTTTGCAGAAACCACCCTTGTCGCGATGGATTTTGACGGCAGCAACGAACGGATTGTGGCTTCCGGCAGTGATTTTTATTCGAATCCCCGTATCAGCCCGGATGCCAAAAGGATCGCCTATCTCACATGGCAACATCCGAACATGCCTTGGGATGCCACCGAACTGTGGGTCGCTGACTTGAACGAAGACGGTTCCCTCACCAACACCCAACAAGTGGCAGGCGGGCCGGGTGAATCCGTCATTCAGCCGCGCTGGAGCCCGGACGGCTCGCTGTACTTCCTGTCTGACCGGACAAATTGGTGGAACCTCATGCGGTGGAACGGTGGAGAGCCCGAAGCCGTCTGCCCGATGGAAGCGGAATTCGGATCCCCAGGCTGGACATTCGGGCGTTCGGATTATGATTTTATTGATGCGAATGCCATTATTGCGGCTTTTACGAAAAACGGCATGCGGCATTTGGCTACGATTGATGTGCAAACCTGCGACGTGGTGCCCGTCGATATCCGTTTTACGTCATTCTCCTCTATCCATGCAAACGGAGAAGAGCTGGCTTTTATCGCCGCATCGCCGACAGAGTTTTCGCGCATCGTCAGAATGGACGCGCATTCGGCCAAGGACATCCGTCTGTCTTCGCGACTGGAACTTGACCCGAATTATTTATCGCAGCCGGAAGCCATCGAATTCCCGACCGAAAACGGCAAGACGGCGCACGCCATCTATTATGCGCCGGCCAACCCGGATTTTGCGGCACCAACAGGTGAAGCCCCTCCCCTTCTGGTCCATATCCACGGCGGGCCGACCAGTGCTGCATCTGCAGCGCTCTATTTGCCGATCCAGTACTGGACGAGCCGCGGCTTTGCGTTTGTCGACGTGAATTACGGCGGCTCTACCGGCTACGGCCGGGAATACCGGGAACGGCTAAAAGGCAATTGGGGCATTGTCGATGTGGAAGATGCGGCCAACGCTGTCCGGTTCCTGGTGGATCAAGGCGTTGCCGATCCGGAGCGTGTGGCCATCACCGGCGGAAGTGCCGGCGGCTATACCACGCTCGCTTCCCTCGTATTCACCGATGTCTATAACGCGGGAGCCAGCCATTTCGGCTTGAGCGAGCTCGAGATTTTCGCGCAGGAAACCCATAAATTCGAATCGCGCTATCTGGAAGGTTTGATCGGTCCCTATCCGGAGGCGAAAGAGACGTATTTTAATCGGTCACCGATCAATTTCACCGATCAATTATCATGTCCGGTGATTTTCTTCCAAGGGCTTGATGACAAAGTCGTGCCGCCGAACCAGGCTGAACTCATGGTCGATGCGCTGCGGGCAAAAGGGCTGCCGGTTGCTTACCTTGCTTTTGAAGGCGAAGGCCATGGCTTCCGAAAAGCGGAGAACATCAAGCGTTCCATGGAAGCGGAGTTATATTTCTACAGCAAAGTGTTTGGCTTTGAACCTGCCGATGCCATTGAACCGGTCGAAATCGAAAACCTGGGCTGAACTTGATTTCCCAAATGGAGATTAAATTTGCCCTAGCAGGGAAAACACTTAGTAATGATGGAAAGGATGATTGAAATGAAAAACAAAACCGTGGCCGGTCTGTTGGGGATTTTCCTCGGAGATTTCGGGATTCACAAATTCTATCTCGGCAGACCCGGAATGGGCATTCTGTATCTGCTGTTCTCCTGGACGGCAATTCCCGCCGTCATCGGCTTTATTGAAGGCGTCATCTACTTATTGTCTTCGGAATCCGAGTTCCAGGCAAAACACGGCAAACGCTACTAAACCGCCAATGGCAAAGCATGAACCCTGCAACGGGTTCATGCTTTTTTCTTTGGGGAGATGATGGGCCTGATGGGAATCAAGGAATACTTAAATTGCCTCATCGTCTGGTCGGCAATGATAACGACGGGCATGCTTGTGAAACCCGCTTACATATAAGAAAGGCGTTTCCGGGAACCGGCAAGGTTCGTTCGGAAGCGCCTTTTCTTTTATCGCCTCCTTTTCAGCCGGATAGGAATGTACATTTTCACCTGTTCTTTCCGAAAACAGCCGGACACCATACTTTCCAAAGGCTCCGCTGCCGCCCTTTTACAGCAAACATCCCTTTATCGTGTTTAGCGCCGTCTGTTTAAAGGTAATACGCATTGTATCTTTCCTTATAAAAAAGGGGGCGCAAGTACTAGATATTACTCCATTCCTCTTACCGTTTTTTGGGAAGCATGGAGCCGTTTGGCGCATGAAACGAATACGGGTTGGCTGTCAGGAGGTAGAGAATGAAGTATAAAGGCGTGGTTTTAATCATCTTCGCCGCCATCTGCTGGGGCATTAGCGGCGTGATTGCAGATATATTAATGAGCAAGGGCTGGAGCCCCATCGTAATTTCATTGTACCGGGGAGCCATCGGGTTACTCTTTTTCTCCTTATGGCTGATCTTCCGCTTAAAGAAGAATTGGGTTCTCTCTCCTCGCCTTTATATTTGGTCGGCCGTCGCCGGTGTTGGCGTCGCCGGGAATTTCACTTTTTATTTTCTTAGCATTCAAGCAGCAAGCGTTGCGGTGGCGATTACTTTAGTATATACGGCACCGGTCTTTGTCTTTATCATTTCTTTTCTGCTCCAGTTGGAACGTTCTACTTGGTTTAAATGGGCCTGCATTGCCGGCGTGCTTGCCGGAATCGTCCTCCTCACCGGCGCCTATGACACCGGCTCTATTTCGGTGAGTTTCGTCGGCGCGGCTGCAGGTCTCGCTTCCGCCCTTTCCTATGCGTTGTTCATATTCGGATTCAAAAAAGCTTCCGAAATCGGAAAGCCGCAGCTCATATTAACCATCGCTTTTTTTGCGTTCTGCTTAGTACTCCTGGTCTTTTCCAACGGCCAGGAAACAGCTGCAGTGCTTTCTTCATCCGATATCGGCTGGTTTTTGCTATTGGGCATTGTGGGGGCGGGGCTATCATTCATGCTCTACGTAATCGGCATTCGCTTGACCACAGCGGCAACCGCTTCGATGGTGGCTATGATTGAACCTGTTACCGCATCATTGCTCGGGGTATTGGTTCTTGGGGATAATTTGACCATTATCCAGATTCTTGGGATGGCGATCATTTTATTTACTATCACCCTCTTAAGTATAAAACAGTCTTCTTGAAATATTTTTGGGTAACCTGAACAAAGAGGCTAGCCAGAAAGGCCATAATTGAAGGCCAAAGGAGAAAAACACAGCTTTTTCTCATCTGGCTTTTTCCTTATTCTCTAACGGCTGATGGGAATGGAGGCGGCGAGTGCAAACATTGTGCTCCTGTCCCTGCATCGCTGCGCTAGCTTCGGGACATGAAAAACCGTTGCAGTGCTACGCACTTCGTCGCAAAGCCAATGACCGAACTACCTTCGTTCATTGGCTTTCCAGCGGGGCAGCGTAGCGACGAAGTGCCGAAATCCACTCGGACGCCAGTCAATGCTTGACCGAAGCTTGCGAGGGCAAGTATTTGCGACGAGCTTGCGCAGGAGCACAAGTTCTTTGTTAGTTCGGTGCAAGCCTGCGGAAAGTGTCCGCCGCAATGGACAGCAGCCCTTTTAGGACAGCCTCATTGTCTGTGGAGAAAGCTTCTACTTTCTGCACAAACCGAGCCTTTTGTACATTCATTTGAAATATGGCTTTAGGCTGTTTAAAGCTTCTCAGCTAAAAAGACTGGAAACAGGATTATTCTTAATGAAAAAAAAGGTGATGAGGAATATAATGCAGTTAACCGAACTGCCCATCTTGAAAGAAATTTCAGAGTCTGCCGCCTGATGGAAATCCAGCCTAATCGCATCTTGATTTTAGGAGGCCCTAAAATGAAAATTAAAGGCGTGGCTTTGATTATGCTTGCAGCTGTAGGTTGGGGCATCGGCGGGATGATAGCTGATACTTTGTTGAATAAGGGCTGGAGCCCTATTGTAATTTCGCTTTACCGGGGAATTATCGGTTTCCTTACTTTTTTCGCTTGGCTTCTCCTTAGTTTTAAGATGCATTGGTGCGTCACTGCCCGTACATACTTCTGGCCGTTAATCGCCGGGGTGGGCGTCGCCGGAAATTCCACTTTTTATTTTTGGAGCATCCAAATTTCCAATGTGGCTGTCGCGGCCACTTTAATGTATACCGCGCCTGTGTTCGTCCTGCTGATCTCTTTTCTATTGGGGATGGAGCGTGCCACTTGGTTCAAATGGAGCTGCGTCGGCGGTGTGGTTGCCGGAGTCGTCCTGCTTACCGATGCTTATAAAACAGGCATCATTACTGCCAGTTTTTCAGGGATTGGTATAGGTCTCGCTTCTGCCCTCTTTTATGCTTTGTTTATTTTAGCCTTAAAAAAAGCGTCCGCAAACGGCAAACCGCAGTTCACATTGACGGTCGCTTTTTTCTCATTGTGCCTGGTGCTGCTCGTGTTTACAGATCCTAAAGAAGGGGCTGCTGTGCTGGTTTCTGCTGATCTTGGCTGGTTTTTCTTATTGGGCATCGTAGGGGCGGGAATTTCATTTATCTTGTACATTGCCGGGATCCGTTTGGTTACTGCAGCCACTGCCTCGGTGGTCGCGATGGTTGAGCCGGTGATTGTGTCTTTGCTCGGGGTTTTGCTCCTTGGGGAGACCATGGCCGCAATCCAGCTACTGGGAATGGCCATTATCTTAACCGCAATCACTGTCCTAAATTTAAACCGCTCCCTCTGACGCCCCTTAATGGGCTCTTTCCGCTGAGGGCTCTTTGTCATGTCCCGGCATCGGGGTTGTTGCACGAACCCACCGTCCTGCCAGATTCGCTTCCATCCTGGAAACTTTATTGATAGAATAGTCGTACTAATAAAGAAGGAAAAAATTAGCAGGAGGAACCCGCATGAAACTGAAAATCATACATACGAATGACGTCCACAGCCATTTCGATAATTTCGCACGGGCCGTGACGGTGATCCGGGAACTGAAGGATGAAAACACCATCGTCCTCGACGGCGGCGATTTCGCCGATTTTAAAAGCATCGAACTGCAAGGGACACGCGGCATTGCTGCCTTGGAGCTTCTGCAGTCGGCGGGCTATGACGCCCTGACCATTGGCAACAACGAAATGTTCAACGGCATGGACACGCTCGAACACATGGCATCGAATAGCCCTTTCCCATTCATCAGCAACAACTTGCTCAAAAAAGACGGGACAAAGATCCGGGGCGTGGTAAGAAGTGCCGTTCTCCAAAAGAACGGGCTGCGCATCCTGATCACCGGCTCGTCTCCTGACCTGGGCGTTTTCAACGATGGACTCGGCATCCGGGTGATAGACTACAAGGCAATGATTGAAGAGGAAATCCAGAGCCGAAAGGGCCAGTATGATGTGTGCATCCTGCTCAGCCACATCGGCACGTTCGCCGATGAACCGCTCACCGCTGCCATTCCGGAAATCGATGTTGTCATTTCCGCACACGACCACAAGCTTTATCCGGAAGCGAAAGTCTTCAACGGCACCATCATGAACAGTGCCGGCAATTACGGCGAGCATGTCGGCGTGGTCGAACTCGAAGTAGATGATGGGAAAGCGGAGCTCCTCCATTCAGCGACATTGCCGACCCGGCACGCCGAAATGGATTCGGAAATCTTGGACATCCTCAAAGCCAATAAAACCAAAGCCATCGCCCATCTTAGCGAACCACTCTACACCTTGCCGCGTCCGCTTTGGCATGACGTCATTGAGGAAAATCCGCTTGCCAACCTGATTGCGGACGGCCTGCGGGACATGCTCGGCTGCGACATCGGCTTGATTAACAGCGGCATCGCCAACGCCGGTCTGTTCGGTTTCGTTTCCAACAAGAAATTGATTGAAATCTGCCCTTCCCCGCTGAACCCGACATCATTCGAAATCCAGGGGGCAGCCTTGCGGAAAGCCATCGAAAGTTCGCTCGATGCCCAAACCTGCCTCGCAGATGGACGCGGTCCGGGCTTCCGCGGGAAATTCGCAGGCCGCCTGCATGTGTCCGGCGCCGAAGTCACCCATAATGACCTTGAAGTTTGCGAGATTTTGATCGGCAATGAACCGCTTCAGGAAGAGCGGTGGTATTCAGTCGCCAGTTCCGATTACCTGCAGCGCGGCTCGGGCTATCCTTCCCTTGCCGACAACCGGAATGACGCGTACCGGGCGGAAGAAATCAAGGATATCATCCGGACATACGCAAACAAAGCGGAGTTTGTGGAACATGCATATGAAATGCGCTGGAAGACGGCATCCCCTGCGCCCATTCAGTTGTAGCGGATTCCTGCCGCAAGAAATAACGAAAACGCCTTCGGCCATTGCGGCTGGAGGCGCTTTTTTTACAGAATCAGTCCAATAATTCCACGTAGCCGGCGGAACCGTTGATGCGGATTCGCTGGCCGTCCCGGATGGAGGTGGTGGCACGATGGACGCCGACCACAGCCGGGAGGCCATATTCACGCGCAATCACCGCACCGTGCGTCATCATCCCGCCCACTTCCGTCACCAAACCGGTCAGCGAAACAAAGACGGGCGTCCAGCTTGGGTCTGTATAAGCGGTCACGAGAATATCGCCCGGCTCGATGCGGGCATCTTCCATCTTGAGAATGACCCTGGCCCGCCCTTCAACGGTGCCAGCCGAAACCGCGATGCCGGCAAGCGCACCGGCTGGCAGCTTATCCGTGCGGTAGCTGCCGAAGATTTCTTCGCCTTCCGAGGTCATGAGGCGTGGCGGCGACAATTTTTCGTAATGCCGGTACGCCGCTTTCCGCTCCTCGATGAGCTCCCGCTCCACATGCCCTGTTTTGACCGCTTCCCGGAATTCCTCAAACGAAAGGTAGTAGACATCCGTTGCCGCATCGATTGCGTCAATTTCTGCCAGCTTGGCCGCCTCTTTCATCAATGCTTCTTTATACAGCCCGTAGCGCTTGATGAATGCGAACTTCGGATATTCCCGGTACCCGAGAAAATTCTGCAGGAGGCTGATCATATGCTTCGTCTTCTTGATTTTCCGGTCGGCTCCCGGCAGCTCCTGAATGCGCGCCAGCAATTCCTGCTCTTTTTGTTTGGCTTTCCCCTTCCCTTCTGCGACTTTTGCTGCGTGCGCACCCGGCCCGAAGTTTTTGATGTTGCTCAGGATGGCTGGAACGAGGATCGTCGGGTCTTCACTCCAGCGCGTCTTGGTGATATCGATTTCTCCGGCACAGCGCATACCGTATTTGTCCAGGTATTCCCGAAGGGCGGCACTGACCGCCTCTCCTCCGTGGAGGGGTTTTAGATCCTCGAAAAACGACGCTTTGCGGGGATGGTCGAAATAGGCCTGCACTTCGGGATAGTCCCGCACCACGTCTGCCACATCCAACAATTCAAGCCCCATGTCGGATGTCACATTATTCGCAACCGATTGGCTCAGGACATCCGCCACGTTTTTTTCATCCAGCCATTTCTCCATTTGTTTATTCAGCCAGTTGACCGCATAGACGCCGACCACGATCACGCCGAGGCTTTCCGTGTTGTAGAGGTCTTTTTTCAATTGTTTTTGGTCTTCCTGGATGAAGCTGAACAGGTCGTCCCCTGAAACCGATTGAATGCGCCATGTCGCCTCACGGATGGAGGCTTCATTGAAATTCATGAGCTGGCCTGGCAGCCGGCGGTCGTTCTTCCGGTACAGCTTTACGATTTCCGCCGGAAAGTTCCATGGAAACGGTTCAGCCCCTAATTTGAACATCCGTTTCCCTTTCGGAAGCGGCGGTTTCCGTTTCATGAAGTTTTCCAGCGCATCTTTCATCAAAGGGTCGTTAAGCCCTGAAGTCGACATGATAAGCGTACGGCTCGAAAGGGAGGCGAGCTCATGCGAAAGATCGATGAACAGCCGACCGCCGGCACGCGCCATCCCGTAATCGGCCAGAAAGCCGAAAAACGACATCCCGAGCGGATAGATCGGCTCGGTCATCATTTGCCGATGGCCCACAGACATATACAACCGGTACTGGCCATCGCCCTCTTCCGGCAGCGGATACAGCGTGGTGATCGGCCGGCTTTGCACGATAAAGATTTGCCCGTCCGCCAGGCACCATTCGATGTCCTGCGGCTGGCCGAAATGGGCTTCAATCTCGCGCCCCATACGTTCGAGCGCCAGAATCTCTTCATCGGAAACTGCCTGTTGATCTTGCTGCGCCTCGGGAATCTCCCGCTGTTTCGTGCCGCCGCCGCTCTGAGGGTAGACAGCGATCTTCTTCGTCGATATTGCCTTTTCAATGATCCTTCCGTTCCGGACTTTGTAATGGTCCGCAGAAACGATGCCGGAAACAAGCGCTTCCCCTAAGCCGAAGCTCGCATCGATCGATACCATGCTGCGGTTCGATGTCACCGGGTCGGCCGTGAACAGGATGCCCGCTGCATCCGGAAAAATCATTTGCTGGACGATGACCGCCAAATGGACTTTCCGGTGATCAAAGCCGTTCTTGATGCGGTACACTACCGCCCGCTCCGTGAACAAAGAAGCCCAGCATTTGCGGATATGCCGCAGGAGCTGCTCCCTGCCGTGGATATTCAAAAAAGAATCCTGTTGGCCGGCAAATGAGGCTGTCGGCAAGTCCTCCGCTGTAGCGCTTGACCGGACCGCATAAGCTTCCGAAGTCCCGAGCCCTTCAAAGGCATCGGTGATTTCCTGTTTGATCTCTTCCGGAATCTTCGTTTCTTCGATGGCATTCCGCAATCTTTGGCTGATTGCCCGTGCCTTTCCCCAATCCCCCGGCTTGACCACGGCCAATTGCTCCATCAACTCGGCCGTGACCGGATTGTTTTTGACCATGCGCTTGTATGCGTCCGTCGTCACGCAAAACCCCGGCGGCACCCGGATGCCCGGAATTTCAACCAGCTTCGCCAGATTCCTCCCTTTCCCGCCTGCCCGCAACCCTTCCCGTGCTTCCACTTCTTGAAAATCCAATACGTATTTTCGCAAAATGTCCACTCCTTCACAGCTTGCCTGTAATGTCTTACCTATTAAGTTCGCCGCAAGCCCGTGATACCCTTTCATCTGTCCGGACAATAAAAAAACACATCCGCCAGTTTCCTGGCCGGATGTGTCCGCTTCCTGCTTTATGGATGGTTTTATTTGCCCGCTGCATCCAATTCGTAGACCCGTGCTTCAAACGGCTGCAATTGTTCCGGATCAAGCCCTTCGTAATTGGCGAGCCGCACTTCGGCGCCTTCCGGCTCATTCCAATAGCATGGGAATTCCGTCAAGTTGGTGATGATCAAGAACGTCTTTCCTTCATGCTGCCGCGTATAGGCATAAATCGATTCATGTCCGGCGTCATAAAGTTCATACGTGCCGTAAATCAGCACATCGTTATGCTTGCGCAGCCAGATCATGCTCTTATAGAACCACAGGATCGAGTGCGGATCCTGCCGCTGCGCTTCGACATTCAAATGGGTATAGTTCGGGTTGACCCGCAGCCACGGCGCCGCTTGTGAAAAGCCTGCGTTCAAGGTAGCGTTCCATTGCATCGGCGTCCGGGAATGGTCGCGGCTCGTCGCATTGATCAGCGTCATCACCGCTTCATGCTCCATTCCTTCCGAGCGGTTCAAGTGGTACATATTCTTCGTCTTGACGTCGTTGAAGTGGTCGAGTTCTTCGAACGGCGCGTTCGTCATGCCGATTTCCTGGCCCTGGTAGATGAACGGCGTACCTTGCATGAAGAAATACATGCAGGCGATCGCTGTCGCACTTTCCCGCCAGCGTTCGCGGTCATTGCCCCAAGTCGAAACAACGCGCGGCCGGTCATGGTTTTCGACAAACAAGGCATTCCAGCCATGTCCTTCGACCCCTTTTTGCCATTTCGTCAGCACTTCCTTGAGCTTCGGCACATCGATGCCGGTGGTCGAGTCATTCGACCATAATCCGAGGCTCTCGAATTGGAATACCATATTGAACTTGCCGTCTTTTTCGCCGATCCATTCCTCGATGTCGCCGATCTGGACGCCGTTCGCTTCACCTACGGTCATGATGTCTCGCCCTGCGAATGTCTTGTCGCGCAGCTCCTCGAGAAGCGGTTGGATTCCGTTGACGTTCATCATCTTGTCCCATGCCGGAGCGTACAGGTTCTGCTCCGGATCTTCGATATCCGTCAGGTCTTTTTTGATATGGCTGATGGCATCGACGCGGAAGCCGTCGATTCCTTTATCGAGCCACCAATTGACCATATCGTATAAAGCCTCCCGAACTTCCGGGTTCTCCCAGTTCAAGTCCGGCTGCTTTTTAGAGAATAAGTGCAAATAATATTGTTTTGTTTCCTGGTCGTATTCCCAGGCGGAGCCGCCGAAGATGCTTTCCCAGTTGGTCGGCTCGTCGCTCCAGATGTACCAGTCGCGCTTTTCGCTGTCGCGCGATGCCCGCGATTCCATGAACCATGGATGCTCATCGCTTGTATGGTTGATGACAAGGTCGATAATCAGCTTCATGCCGCGCGCATGGACTTCCTCGAGCAGGCGGTCAAAATCCGCCATCGTCCCGAATTCTTCCATGATCCCTTGGTAATCGCTGATGTCGTAGCCGTTGTCATCGTTCGGCGATTTGTACATTGGACAAAGCCATATGACATCGATGCCCAGATCTTTCAGGTAATCCAACTTTTCTGTAACCCCATTGATGTCGCCAATACCGTCGCCGTTCGAATCTTTGAAGCTCCGTGGATACACTTGATATGCAACTGCTTCTTTCCACCAATTTCTTTTCATAATCGATCCCTCACAAGACCCCAGCCCACTCCCCGTCCAATCTATCCGCATGTAATACTGATGTCAGCCGAAGGTGTCTTTTGTCGATTTTGTATTGTATATATTTTCCATTAACAAGCAACAATTATTTTAAAAAATCAATCAGGATGACAGTGTAGCAGAATTCCACGGGAACACCAATACTTTGAACCGATATTTCGCTAAGAGTTCATATTTTCGGGGATGTGCCACCTCTTGTCTTTTAGGTTTCTTACTATATAACCCCTGCGTGGATAAAAAAACCTGAATCCAGAAGAAAATAAAACTTTTTTCAATGCCGCAGGAAATAGTGAAGAGACAAGTTTTATCCTTTCAATTTAAGGCTTTTAATAAATAAAAAAGGGGCTGTCCAAAAAGGGCTGCTGTCCATTCCGGCGGACGCTTTCCGCGGGCTCGCGCCGATAGGACTCAGGACTCGCGTCCGAGTGGATTTTGGCACTTCGCTATCCTGCTGGAAAGCAATGAACGAAGGTAGTTCGATCATTGGCTTTGCGACGAAGTGCGTAGCACTGCAACGGTTTTTCATGTCCCGAAGCTAGCGCAGCGATGCAGGGACAGGAGCACAATGTTTGCACTCGCCGCCTCCATTTCCATCAGCCGTTAGAGAATAAGGAAAAAGCCAGATGAGAAACAGCAATGCTTTTCTCCTCCGGCCTTTAGTTTTGGGATTTTTAGGCAGACAATTCGCTATTCGGCGGGCCGGCCAATTCACGGGTTTCGATTGGTTCTATATTTAGATCTTTGCCTCTTCTTCCTGATCGGGTTCTTCATTCGGTGGATAGACGACGGTGCCGTCTTTTCTCTGCTCAGCCGGCGCTCCCCAAATGGCCAGCTCGTGGTCCACCAATTCCACTGCGCCGCCCTTGCCGTCGATGATGTGTTTGACCTGATGGCCGTTCGCCACTAGCCAATTGCTGATCAGGAGCCGGTGGCAGCGGGCAGGATGCCGTTCCGAGCAGCAATAAGCCACTTTCTGCTCAGCCGCTTTTGCCAACAGTTCCTCGATCCCTTCTTGGAACTCATCGGTCAACGTGTAATCCGCGTAATTGTGAAACGACTGGTTGCGCCAGCCATTGTTCAGGTCCGGCTCCACATCCTTCGATTTCCGGCGCCTGCCGCCGAGTTTTGGAAAATGTTCGTACGTAATCCCTTCCGCTTCGAGCCATTTTGGGAAAATGTCTTTTGAGAATTGCGGCCACTTCCGGCTGCCGGGAAACGCGCGGACGTCTGCCAAAAGCTCGATGCCCGTTTCTTTCAGCATCGTTTCAAAAACCTCTTTGGAGTGGCTCGAATGTCCGATGGTGTAGATGATCATGGAATCAATCTCCTCCTAACCTTGCTTCCTTATTCTTTTCCTGCCAGGCTCCGTGATTAAACTTATCCGTTATTTTAAACCCAAAGCTTTTGTTGGGGGTTGCTCCTTGATTCAGATATGCAGACTGTCGAAAATCCCTTAAATTCTATTTGCATAAATCTTTCTATAAAATGTATAATTATTCATAAACATATTAGACAAATTTAGGGGGAAAAATCATGACACTGCTACAAAGCGAGAAAAAAGCCATCTCTCCATCGGCCACCTGGAAATTCTTGATTCCGTCACTGATCGGTGCATTGCTGTTCTTGCTGCCGATTTCCTATAACGGCGAAGTGACAATCGGCGTCGGCATCCTGGCGTCGTTCCTATTGAAGACATTCGGTTCGGTCATTCCGGCATTCATCCTGTTCCTGCTCGGCTTTTCCGCCATTGCGAGTCTTGCCGCAACTGCCCTGAAACCGGAATTCGTGAAAAAGTCGCCGTTCTTGCGCGCAACATTCATCAACGGGCCCTTCGGCCTTGCGGTGCGGGCCCTCGCTTTCGCATTCGGCATCATGGCGTTTTATGAAATCGGCCCGGAAGCCATCGCTTCCCGCAACACAGGCGGCGTCGTTTTATACGACCTGGCTCCTGTATTGCTCACCTGGTTCCTGTTCGCCGGAATTTTATTGCCGCTCCTTGTAGAGTTCGGCTTGATGGAATTTGTCGGTGCGCTGGTCAATAAATTCATGCGTCCGGTATTCACGTTGCCGGGCCGTTCATCGATCGATGCCATGGCCTCATGGATGGGCGCAGCACCGGTCGGCGTATTGGTGACGATGAAGCAGTATGATGAAGGCTATTACACAGAACGGGAAGCTTCCGTCATTGCGACCACCTTCTCGATTGCTTCTGTCGCATTCTCTTTGGTCGTCGCAAACGTCGTCGGCATCGGCCATTTGTTCCTGCCGTTCTATTTGGCCGTATCGGTTGCCTGCCTGGTCGCAGCGATCATCATGCCGCGCATTCCGCCCCTGTCCCGCAAGAAGGACGAGTACTATGCGCCGGTCGGCAAAAGAGTCGACGACACGATTCCGGAAGGCGTGTCCTTGGTAAAATGGGGCTTTGACAAAGCGCGCCGCAAAGCGAATAGCGCCGCAAGCCCGAAAAAGCTGACGCAGATCGGCGTCGAAACCGTACTCGACATCTGGCTGGCATTGATTCCTTTGGTAATGGCACTCGGCACGATTGCGCTTGTGGTGGCGGAATACACACCGCTCTTCAAAATCATTTCCTATCCGCTGATCCCGGTCCTGACATTGCTCGGATTGCCTGAAGCGGCAGAAGCGGCGCCGACTTTCCTTGTCGGATTCGCGGATATGTTCCTGCCGGCTGTCCTTGGCAGCGGCATCGAAAGCGAATTGACGCGCTTTGTCCTAGCGGGTGTATCGCTGACGCAGATCATCTACATGTCGGAAATCGGCCTGTTGATTCTGCGCTCGAATATCCCGGTGAAATTCTGGGAACTTGCCGTGATCTTTGTGCTTCGTACCATTATTACATTGCCGATCCTGGTTGTGTTCGGCCATCTATTCGTGTAATAGCAAAACCCCTGCAGTGAACGCTATGTTCAATGCAGGGGTTTTTAATGTGTGCGTATTCGATTCATCCTTCAAAAAGAACCTTTTCCGTTTCCTTCAGCGATGCAAAAGACCGGAGCACACGATTATGATGGTTGATGATCTGTTCAGCGCTCAAGGAATCGGCATCCCATGTGCCATGGCCGTCTTCGACGAGCGTCAAGCGGTAGCCGAGGCTGAAGGCACGCCGGGTCGTCGTGTCTACGCAATACTCCGTCTGGTTGCCCGTAACAACGAGGTGTTCGATGCCTTTTTCCTGCAGTACCTCATGCAGATCGGTTTCATGGAATGAATCCGGTGTCCATTTCTGGATGACCGCGTCGCCTGCTTCAGGGCGGATCGACGGATGAATTTGCCAGTCATGCGTCCCTTCTACAAGCGCCTGGTCATTGTGCTGGACGTAGATGACGGGCGCTCTGGACGCGCGCGCTCCTTGGATCAGGGATTGAATGTTTCGGATCAACTTCTCGCTGTTGAAAACCGGGTTCGCTTCGGCAAACATTTCGTTTTGTGCATCGATGACCAATAAAGCCGTATTGGACACGTTCAGCCCTCCTCTTTTCAGTGATATCCTCGGACACTTATTCGACTTAACCTTCGCTCTTCCCTTCCTGCATCTAATAAAAAATATGGGGTTGCCCATGAACAATTGGCTGCTCATAGCTCCGACATCGCAGGTGTGGAAATATTGGAGCGGCTGTTTGGAAGGAAAGGAGAGGAAACACCGCGAATTGTATTATTGGAATAAAAATGGTAACCATATGCAAGGTAGCTAGATGGAGTCTGTCCTTGCAAGGCTGTACTCTATACCAAATAAATAGTTGGGGAGCCGGTTGTCTTGAAGAAAATAGGTACACTGCCACTTATCGGTCTGGCAGTGATGGCGGTCCTGTCGTTCGCAAACTTTTCAGGCTCAAGCATCGCCGGGCTTGCCGTCATTGTTGGAATCATTTTCTTTTTCGTCGCCAAAAAGCTGGAGAAGCAAACCGCCCGCGCAAGCGGTTTGGATTTCCGGTCCATATGACGGGACTTGAAGAAAAAGCGCATCTGGTTCTGGATCATCTTGCCGGTGGTCATGAATGCTGTCAGCATCGGGCTTGCCCTCCTCTTTTTGCCGGAATACCTTGAACACGTCCTTGCCCGGACAGAGGCTTTCCTTTCCTGGAATTTGTTTTTCCTCTTGATCCTCCAGCTGGCCGTTTTTGCATTGGGCGAAGAAATTGCCTGGCGCGCATTTTTCCAGAAACAAGTGAGCAAAATGATGCCAATCGTCCCGGCCCTTCTCTTTTCTTCGCTGCTGTTTGCACTCGGCCACATCGCATTCGGTGCACCCCTTGTAGTGGTATACGATCTCTTTTTTGTTTTTATCAACAGCGTCCTCTTTGGCGTCGTTTTCTACAAGACCAATAACGCATGGATCAGTGCAATCGCCCATTTCCTGGCGAACCTTTCTTCCGTGATTTTCTTTTTGTGGATTTATTAAAATGGAACAGCCAGAGGTGCTGAGTCGGAATTTATTGCGCAAAACGAAAGACCTGTTCCCTCAAGGGACAGGCCATTCTTAATTTTTATTGAAGTGCGGAAAATGATTAAGAGTTCACCAGTTCGTTGGCCGCCATTGGTTTTTTCCGGCGGAACCAGGCGAAGACGATCGCCGCAATCAAAGCGAATCCTAAGTAGCCCATTACCGGATACACTGTTCCGACCAACGTGACAAACCCGACAAAACTTGACCCGAAGGCAACAGCTCCGAAAATACCGACAGACATTTTAAATTTCGGCGAATCGGGTTTGACGATGCGGGCAGAGAACGCGTACAGCATGCCGACTGCGGTGTTGTAGATCATGCCGAGCAAAATGATCGACATCAAGCCGCCAAGCAGCGGGCTGATGTTATTAGCGAGCACCAGCATCGGCATCGGGACAGCTGCAAGGGCTTTGAGGTCCGTCAGCATCGAAACGTTGATCAGCAAAATCAGCAAGCCAAGTCCGAGGCCGCCGATGATGCCGCCCCACCCAGCCACTTTCTCATCTTTCACCGTGCCGCCCATGACTGTCATCATGGCAGCTCCGGCAGCCAGGTTATACGATACATACAAGAGGGCACCCATCAGCCAGTTCGGCGCCGCCTGGTTGGCTGATGCTGCAGCTAAGTCAGCAGAAGCGAAGTCGAAATTCACCAGGGAGTAGCCCAAGATGACAATCACCGCAAGCAGCAGGAACGGAGTGAAAGCACTGATCAGGGCAATCACTTTTTGGACGCTCATCAGCACGGTTGCGATGGTCAATACCGCCATCAACAGGTTGCCGACAGTTCCCGGGATGCCAAATTGCTGTTCAAAGATGGCACCCGAGCCGGAAAACATGACTACGGTGACACCGAACAAGAAGAACGTGATGATGAAATCGATAGCCGTGCCAAGAACCCTTCCGCAGATGTGGTAGACGACGTGCTGGTGCGACTTGGTCTGCAGGCGGCTGCCGAGCTGCATGAGATTCATTCCTAGAAAAGCGAACAAGGCCGTGGCGATCACCGTGCCGAGAATCCCCAGCATCCCGAAACTTGTGAAAAACTGCAATACCTCCTGGCCCGATGCGAATCCGGCGCCAACGATGACGCCGATAAACGCGCCACCCATCTGAAAACTCTTTTTCATCTTCTTTCCCCCGTCCTTCTGGTTTTCTTCTATTTCTCTTAGGCTGTGCGGTTAGTTTTTAAATTGCCATTTCTCGACCGTGAACCGGTCGAGCGCATCCTGATTGATGCCATAGCCGATGCCGTGTTCCGTCGGCACCGTGATGAACCCGTCTTCCACCGTCACTTCCGGGGTGATGACGTCCTCTTCCCAGTAGCGCGAGGAACCGGCTGTGTCGCCTGGCAACACGAAGTTCGGCAGCGTCGTCAAAGCGACGTTGTGCGCGCGTCCGATGCCGGATTCGAGCATACCGCCGCACCAGACGGGAATGTCCTGTGCCAGGCAGTAATCGTGGATCTTTTTCGCTTCGGTCAAACCACCGACACGGCCGATTTTGATATTGATGATTTTCGTGCTGCCGAGTTCCACTGCTTTGCGTGCATCTTCCAGCGAGTGGATGCTTTCGTCGAGGCAGATCGGCGTTTTCAGTTCGGACTGGAGTTTCGCGTGGTCGATGATGTCATCAGAAGCGAGCGGCTGTTCAATCATCGTCAGGCCGAATTCGTCCAATTGCTTCAGCAACTCCAGATCTTCCAAACGGTAAGCCGAGTTGGCATCTGCCATCATCGGCATGTCCGGGAACTGCTTGCGCAGCTCGCGCATCACTTCCACATCAAAGCCGGGCTTGATTTTCACTTTGATGCGCTTATAGCCTTCCTCGATAAAGCCGCGTACCGTTTCAACCAGTTCCTCCATGTTTTCATTGATGCCGATCGAGATGCCCACTTCGATCCTTTCGCTTTTGCCGCCAAGTGCTTCAGCAAGCGTCATCTCGTTGCGTTTGGCGTACAGATCCCAGATGGCGCCTTCCACGGTGGATTTCGCCATATTGTTCTTCCGCAGATTGGCGAAGCGTTCGCTGACTTCGTCCGGATGTCCGATTTTCCCTTCCAAAACGAGCGGCGCCAGGAAATCGCGGATCATATGCAAATTCGTTTCGACCGTCTCTTCGCTGTACCAAGGGGAATGGAACGCGACGGATTCTCCCCAGCCGGAATTGCCGAGCTCATCTTTCACTTCCAGCAAGAGAAAGTCCTTTTCCTGGAAAGTGCCGAAGCTGGTGGTAAACGGATGCTTCATCGTCATTTTCATTTTCCGTACGTTCACTTCTTTGATTTGCATAAAGGTTCTCCTCTTTCTGTTTATGGTAAGGGAATCGTATCCCGTGGAACGAATTGATAATAATGGATGCCGCCTTCGGCTTTGCGCACCCCGACAAGGGCAAAACCGTTTGCGAATAAACGCTGGAAAGCCTCGCGGATCTTCAGGCGCCAATCGAGTGCGAGCGCCGCATCCTCCCTTTTGATCGTTTGGAAATTCTCCGGCACCGGAATTTCGATGGCTTCCGGGTGAAGCGGCAGCCGGCCCAGTCCGCTGTCTATATACGGGTGGCCGGAGGCGGTTTTGGAAACGCTTAGCGGCTGTGCGAACTGCGCAGGCTTCGGCTGCCAGCGGTCTTCGACGCGGCTGCTCGATATCCACCATTCAATCTGCAGACGGTCTGTCGGCAATCCCCGGTTCAAGCCGTCATCCATTTCGCCGTAGCAATTCTCAAGATATGTGCTGCAGATGCCGTACAACCGAGTCGTATTCAAGTAGGCATTGCGGCTTTCCAGCGGATCGAACGTCCACGTAATCAAGTCGTAGCCGGTGGCCTTGGCGAGCGAACGCTGTTCTTCTTTCAGCAGGTAGCCGATGCCTTTCGACTGATGGTCAGGATGGATGCCCATCATGTGCGAGCATAAATACGATTTTCCGTCCTTGAATCCCGCAAAGCCGTAGCTGAAGCCGATCAGTTTGCCTTCGAAGAACGCTCCGACCAGAATGCCGCCGTTTTTCGACGCTGTAAATGTCTGATGCGTCGGGATTGGCGCCATGTCCCAAACTTCGCGTTCCAGGACTTGGATCAACCGCATGTCGTCATTGGTTTCCAATCGCCGGATGATGATCTCTTTTACCATCGTTGTCACTCTCCTTGCGCCAATCTTTCGAATGTCCCCTGCACCGTCCGGGCAAGGATTTCAATACCGGGAATGAGGCTGTCCCGGTCGAACGTCATGGCCGGATGATGGAGCCCTGGCGAAAGATCGCATCCGAGGCCGAGCATCGTCGCTTTGACCGACGGCCGCTCGAGTGTATAAAAGTGGAAATCCTCGCCGCCCGGTGTGACAATCGGCGGGACGAGGGCTTCCTCTCCCAACGTGTCCGCAATCGCACGCGCCATGAGTTCCACGGCTGTTTCATCCACTTCCGCAGCAGCGATTTCCGCAGCCGTCTCAGTGGTGATTTTGACGCCTGCCAGAGCCGCAACCGAATCAATCGCGTGCTTCACACTTTCAAACAATTCTTCCATCGTGCCGTTCGTCTGTGCTCTTAGGTCCAAGCTGAACGTTGCCGTGCCCGGAATGATATTGGCCGACTCGCCGCCTGCCTGGAACATCGTCATCTTCGCTGAATGCGGCACCACCGGATCGATGTGGATTGAACGGATCGCCTGCACGAGCTGCGCCATCACTTCAATGGCATTCTGCCCTTGGTGGGGCCGTGCGCCGTGTGCATCGGTCCCGTTGATCCTGCCGCGGAGCATTTTTGCCGAGCCGTGCATGATCCCAGGTGCTGCATAACCTGTCCCGATTTCCTGAATCGGCCGCAAGTGGACGCCGTATAAATAATCGACGTCATCGACAATGCCCCTTTTCACAAACGACAAGGCGCCGGTCCCTTTTTCTTCTGCCGGCTGGAAAATCACTTTCAGCCGCCCCTGTTCCGGAACCCCCAGTTTTTTCAGGACGAGCAAGGTGCCGACGGCCAATGCCATATGCGCATCGTGGCCGCAGGAATGGTTCGCCTTGTACTCGCCGTCCACTTCCTGCCACAGCGCATCGATATCGGTGCGGAGGCCGACGCACGGGCTGCCGCTTCCGACTGTTGCCACGAGGCCCGTCGAATCACCGAAAGTTTCCACTTCCACACCTTCTGCTTCGAGAAACTCCTTCAGATAGCGGGTCGTCTCAACCTCCTGCCAGCTGATTTCGGGATTGGCATGCAAATGCTCGAACACCTCTTCCACGACCGGTTTTATTTCCTGTACCAATGCTTTCATCATTTCCCCGCCCCTTCTATGAATAAAAAATCGCTGTCGAGCGCCCGGTATTTTTCCTGCCGCTGCCCGAATGCCTCTTTTTCTTTGAGCACCAAACCCGCTGCCAGCGCGTTCATGAATGAAAACAATGTCGCTGTGGCATCAAGCGTTGACTTGTTGGGCGAGTAAATCGGAAAGAGCACATCGCTCGCTGCATGAATCGGGGCCAGCTGCGAATCGCTGATGCCGATGACAAAGCAGCCCTGTTCTTTTGCCAGTTCCGCAATCTTCACAGTTTCTTTCAGGTAGCGGTGAAACGAAATCACGATCAGCACCGACCCGCTGTCCATCTCGCTCAAGGTCTGGATGACGTCTTCGGTTTCCGGCCGGATCAATTGGACCTCGCTCCGGACCAGGCCAAGCGTATAGCTCAGCCAGTTCGCTGCGGCGAACGATGAACGCAAACCGAGCACATGGACCTTTCGGGCTTGAGACAGACGTTCGACTGCCAAGTCGTAATCTGCTTCCTCGATCCCTTTCGCCGTCTCGGCAATGGCCGCACGGTCCTGTTCCATAACCTGGGCAAAAAAATGCGGTTGCTGCTGCAGCTCCACTTTCGCCTGCTGGTAGGCCGACAAACTGCTTTCCGGCGACAGCAGCTGCTCCCGAATAGCTTTTTGCAGCTCGGTGTAGCCTGAAAACTTGAGGCTGTAGCAAAAACGGATCACCGTTGTTTCACTTACGCCGATCGCTTCGCCTATTTCCTGTGCCGAACTCAGCGCCACTTGCCTCGGAAAATCCAGGATATGCGTCGCCACTTTCTTCTGGCTTTTTGATAAATCATCGAATTGGCTGTGGATCAATTGTTTTAAGTCCATTATTCTGTCCTCTTTTGAAGTTATGACGTCTTTATTTTCTTTTTTGAAGTTTAAACTTCAAATTATTCTGTTAAATTTATCACATAAATTCCTGGTATGCAATATATCGGAGGAAAATTTTCTGTATTTTTCAAAATAAATTGTTTGCGTGCCAGGTGCAGACGCAATTACTCGCCGAAAAAAGTAGCATGGGGAATTGAAATAGCTGAATTTCCACTTGGCGCTTCCGAGTTGCCACTAAAACTCGTTGAGTTCCCACTAAAACACATTGAATTGCCACTAAACGCGGTTGAATTGCCACTTGGCTCCTTTACCTGCGGCAAGCGCTGGAAAGAACTTCGCAATCCATCTATCCTCTGTCCTTAAAAGGGTAGCTTTGTTTGAAAAAGCCAACCAAAAACGCCATCTGGAATGGATCCAGATGACGCTTTTGTCTGAAAAATTTCGTAAATGCTTGCGAACTGGTATGGAGAAATTCCAATTCGCTTCGCCTTCATTTTTTATTCATTAAACCAGTTTTTGGCCGCAATTCGGACAGAACTTCGTGCCTTCGATTTTTTGGCCGCAGTTCGGGCAGAAGTTCGGAATCGCTTTCTCTTCGCCTCCGGATTGCGCATTTTGGCTTCCGGCGCTTTGCCCGCCGCCTGAATCCGCTTTCTGATTCTCCATCATTTCCTTCGCGATGTTCATGCCCATCATCATGCCAGCCATGTCCGAAGCGGTGCCGGAACCCTTGCCCGCTGCCATGGCGTCTGCGACCGAAATCTGCTGGTATTTCGAAACGTCGCCAACCATGCCGTGGGAAGCGGTTTTATTGATCATGTCCTGGATTTCTTTCGGGTAATTGAAGCTCATGACCTGGAAGCCGGTGACTTTCATACCGTCATCCATGAGCTCCATATTAAGGTCGTCTTGGATGCCTGCCCCGATTTCGCTGGCATTTGCCTGCAGGTTGAACATGTCCTTGCCTTCTTTGGTAATCCAGCGCATCAAGAGCTGGTCGAGGATGGCAGTAATGCGGATCTTCACGTCTTCCACAAGATAGCTGTCCCGGACGCCTGCGATTTTGTCGATCAGCCCGACATAGTCGTTGACCTTAAACTGGAACGTGCCGTTCGCCCGGATCGGCATGCCGCCCGGCAGCTGCGGAGCGGGGATATTGATCGGGTTTTGCGTGCCCCAGCGGACGGTGAATTCTTTCGTGTTCACAAAAAGTACTTCCACGCGCATGCCGCTGTTGAAGCCGAATCGGAACCCTTTCAAAGTCGATAGGAACGGCACGATTTCAGATTCGATGTCGTACTCGCCTTCGTCTTCGAAAATCCCTTCGATCTTGCCGTTATTGAGGAAGATGGCGTCTTGTCCGGGACGGATGATCAGCCGGCTTCCTTTTTTCACTTCGTTGTTATGCCATTTCCAGAAAATCATATCATCCCTGAATTCTTCCCATTCCACTACATCCGAAAATTGATTGCCGAAAAAGCCCATACTATTCATTCCTTCCTTTAATCACTTAACACTCTTTGCCCTAGCGGACAAAACCGAAGCGTTTCAAGCGGGTAGGCACTGTATCGGGATACGGTGAATTAATGAAGATCATATTTATATGCCGCTTTGGCGCTTTGGGCATGGCTCCCACAATGAGCCGAGAAAACCACTCGTCTCATTGCTTCGCCTAGCCCGTGGACGCGCCGGCGCTAGTACAGTTCTTTAAAAGTTGATACCTGGCTTATTTAGCAGTGCTATCCAAGATATGAAGCAAAACAGCGGAGACGCCTGCGGGGCAGCGTAGCGACGAAACAGCCGAGACCCCGCAAGCAAGACATTAGCCGAAGCTTGCGAGGCTAAGTCTTTGCGACGAAGCTAGCGAAGCGTTGCAGGAGCACAAGGTCTTCAACGCGGCTGAGGAGGCTTGGCGCTCGCCCGCAGGCAAGCGCAGCTGTTTTGCGGAATATCGTCTACTGCTGATCATTACTTCACCGTATCCCAAAACTAAAGAGAAAGCCCCAAAAGCCCTCTTGTCTCTACTACTAGAAACCGCGCCCGCCACCGCTGTAGGAACGGCCGCCGCCAGTCATGCCGCCGCCGCCGAAACCGCCGCCGCCGCCGCCTTTGTTCTGCGGAATCTTGCTCCGCGTCACGGTCTTGTTGCGGAAGCGGTCTTCGCTGCTTCTTACCCGCGTGTGGTCGCTGTCCATATACGTGCGGGACGAAGTCGTGATGCGTCCACCCGAGTTATAAAGCATCGTGCCGACCACGATTCCGCCAAGCAGCAAAGCGACTGCTGCCTGGAACCAGGTTTTCAGGAAGATGCTTTCCGGGTTGACGCCCGGCCGGTACTCCATATAGCGGTTCGATGTCGCAACGGTTTCCCGGAACGCAGCGCCGTAATCCCCGGCCTGCATATACGGTACGATGCGGTCGAGCACCATGTCGATCCGCCCGTCGTCAAGGCGATCTTCCGCCGTTCCGAAACCGGACAGGAAGATTTGCCGATTGCCCATGTCGACCGTCAGCAGCAAGGCGTTTTCCTGGTTGTTTTCAACTGCCCAGATGTCGAAAAAGTCACCCATATATGTCTCAATCGGTTTTCCGTCCGTGCTGTCTGTCGTCAAAAAAATAAAATCCGTGCCGTGCACCCGGCTTTGTTCCGCAGCGTATGCTTCAAGCTCAGCCGCTTCCGGCTCGCTTAAGAGCCCCGCATTGTCGTAGATGTGCTGATCTGCAACCGCAAACGCGGCACCTGCGCCGGCCAATAAAAACAGCAGCAGCGCCAGCAGCAACACTGGCAGTTTCTGATTAAAACTCTTCACCATAGGACACCTCCCATGGCATAAGCGATGCCTTTAAGCACGGCAAACGTGGCCCCAGCAATGACTGCGAACCACGCGAACACTTTCATGCCGCTGATCGGCGGCTTGCCGACCACTTTGCCGGTCTGGCCATTCATCGCAAAGGTATGTTCCTTGTTCTCAAAATCGTAATAAACCATCCAAACTGGAAACAGCGTATAGTAGACCCGGCTTTTATTCGTATGGATCTGCTTGTTCTTATAGCTGACGGTCGAATAGCCCGAAATCGTTGTGCCGATATAGGAATCGATATAAGGGACGATCTTCGATTCCACGCGCGAGAAAAGCGACTCGTCATCGAAATCGTATTTCTCCGCGAGGTATCCGGCCAAATAAGGCATCCGGAAGTCTTTCAGTTCTGTGTAGTCGTAAGGTTCGAGTTTGTCCATCAACTCATCGTCCATCTTTTCCGATGCATCTGCTGGCACTTTCAGGTAGCTGAGGTCGATTTCCCGGTAAACGTCGTAGAAGTCGGTCTCCGTGTAAATGGTATCGCCGGTCGTGTAAGAACGCACCCTAGTTGCGATCGCCGCCACATCCGCGGTGCCGTCAATGTCGTAAAGCCAAAACGGCACGTACATCCCGGTCATCTTCTTGATCCGGTTGCCGCTCATAAAGCCCGTTGGCGTGAGCCGCCCGTTTTTCGTCCATTTTCGGAACGCGGCCTCGGCTTCTTCCCTGCTAATGGTAAATGGGATCACTTTCGCAGGGGCAAGGTCGCCGGTGAGCCGGTCAGCGAGCACAACCGGCGCACCGCAGAAACTGCAGTGCGTCGCGGTCGTCTCCGATTCGGTGACAATCACCGCGCCGCAGTTTTCGCAATGGTATTCCTTCGCTTCCTCGGGATCGAGCTTCCGCAGGATGTTCTCCTCCGGAAACGATTCGATCTCGTCCTGCCTGCCGCAGTTCGGGCAGGACAGATGGCCTGACTCGGCATCGAACGCCATGTCCGACCCGCAGTTCGGGCATTTGTATTGAACGATCATTCCATCTTCCTCCCTTTCTGCAGGGTTCCGTCATCTCTGCTCCCGGCCATTATTCGCCTTTGTTCAGCTGGCTTTTCAGCGACTCCAGTTCATCATCCACATTGATGCCCGATTTCAACGAATCCAGTTCAGCATCCACTGCTGCGTCGCTGCTGTATTTTTTCGTCAGGTCCTTGATGTCCGTACCGGAACTTTTGTTCAGTTCTGTCATCGCCATCGCTTCGTCCAACTCCTGGTTGATCTTCTCTTCCATCTTGTCGAAGGCCGAAATGCGTTCGCCGGAACTGTTGATCGATGAACCCATATCATTCATGCGCTTCTGTGTTTTGGCGACCGAAGCCTTGCCTTTCAATTCCGCACGGCGCGATTCGAGTTCCCCGATATCCGACTCGAGCTTGTCGTGCATCTGGCGCATTTGCGTGGTGTTGGCTGCGGCGATTTCGACCGCCGTCTGCATCGTTTTCTCCTTTTCGGCGAGCTCCGCTTTGCGCTGCAAAAATTTGCGGGCATCGTCTTCGTTGTTCGCTTCGAGCGCCTTCACCGCATAGCGCTGCATATCGTCCATCTCCCGCTTTAGCTCATCCAGCTCCCGGCGCTCCCGCTTCTCGGCTGCCATGATCGCGGCCGTTTCCGACTTCACTTTTCCGAGGTCGCTGTTCAAATCACGGAGATACTGATCGATCATTTTTTCCGGATCTTCCGCTTCATCCAGCATCGCGTTAATATTGCTTGCCATAATGTCTCTGAACCGTTTTAGAATTTCCATCATCATTCTCCTTTTTGTTTGCATTATTTTTTCGGTTGCCGGGCAGCCTCTTAAATCCGAAATACCCTTTAACCCGCGGCTTTAACCATAGGAAAGCGCGTCAATCAAAGCTGGCCCTTGCCCAATTATTAACCCATCTCCCACTGGAAACAGACAGGAGTTTTCTGTACGCTGTCGAATTTTACAGAAAGCTAGAGGAAAGGGAGGCAAAGCGAGCCATGAAACTGAAGACAAAGATCAAGTCGAAGCTGTCGCGGACTTTTTCCGGCAATTTCCCGGAAGCTTATAAGAAGTTCACGATGAGCCACATGCATGACTACACCGGCATGCCGGAAGCACGCTTGAACAAGCCGCTGAGCGAATGCAAAGTTGCCCTTCTGTCGACCGCGGGCATTCATCTCGTAACGGATTCTCCATTCGATGTGGATAATCCTGCCGGAGACCCTACATTCCGGATCATCCCGGCGGATGCGCAGGAAGACCAATTGACGGTGACCCATCTTTTCATCGACACCAAGCATGCCAAAAGGGATCCCACAATCGTCTTTCCGCTTCCCCAGCTGAAGGAATTGGCAGCCGACGGAATGATCGGATCCGTCTCCCCTATCCACATCGGACTGAACGGCGGCATCCTCGATACGGCGGAAGTGGAACGCGAGTGGATTCCGAAAGTGGTGGAACTTCTGCGCCGCGAGGAAATCGATGTCGCGCTGCTTGTGCCCGGCTGAGGATCCTGCCACAACGTACTCGGGCTGTATGCCCGGGCTTTAGAAGCATCCGGCATCACAACCGCCATGGTGACGCTATTCTCGGAAGTGACCGACAAAGCCGGCGTTCCGCGGACGCTGCAGGTCCCTTTTAAAATGGGGCGGCCATGCGGTGAACCGTTCGACTTCGAGACGAGAAAGCAGGTGGTTGAAGCGCTTCTTGGACTCACCGCTCTTCCGTCAGGTACACGAGAACTCTACAAAGACGTTCCATTTCTGCATGGGCAATGAAAACAGAAGACAGCGTGCCGGGAGATTCCTGGCGCGCTGTCTTCTTCATTTCCGATCTGCATCCACGCACCAAACAGAAAGCCCTAAAAGGCGATTCCAAAAGAGTTTTAAGCAAGTATACATAGGCATTTATTCTAATACACGAACTATATATGGTATTTTATATCTAATTGTTCGCTTTCGGGGTTGACGGCAAAGTTTCGGGTTGCTATAGTTGCGAAGTGTCAAAAACAAGCTTAATCATTCTCGTATATGCCTGGTAATATGGTCCGGGCGTTTCTACCAAGTCCCCAAAAACGGACTGGACTACGAGTTGGAGCAACAGCTGCCGTCACATCCGATTTACCTTGGAAAATTGCGGCAACTGGTTTCGACTTGGCGGGTCCGAAAGGCGGAGCATATTCTTCCGTATTCGGCCTTTTTTTATTGGTTAGGCAACGGGAAAAGCGACAACTAGGAGGAACACATCTTGAAAAATCTAAAAGCTTTTCATCTTTTATCCCTGCTTCTGGCTATCCTATTGAGCCTTGCAGGATGCAGTTCGGCTGCTGAAACTGAAGCGAAAGAACAACCACAGCGTCCGATTCTGATCCAAGGGCCGATGCCTATTGAAGCGGAGAAGTTTGCAGAACGCCTGGAAAATGTGGAAGTGGAAACTTCGGGTTCTACATATGAATTTTATATTGGAACAGTGGAAGGGTATCCGGTAATTGTTTCGAAGACGGGGAAAGGCATGGCCAACACTGCCGCGGCTACTGCAATGGCGATTGAAAAATACAATCCTGCCGCAATCATCAACCAAGGGACTTCAGGCGGCCATGACCCCGAATTGGATGTCTTCGATATTGTCCTTGGCAAACGCTCTGTTAGCGTAGGAGCCTTGAAAACGGGCGATTTGAAAGAAGGCGAAGGAATTGAACCGACCCAATGGAAGCCTATGGACCTGATGGCATCAGAAGGCAGTGCAGGAGAAGATCCTAATGCTGAAAACATCCGCTACTACGAAGGGGATGTTGAGTTGCTGGCTGCTGCACACACCGTGAAAGACACGTATACGAAAGGCAAGGTTGTCGAGGGCACTATCGGTTCTGCTGATGTTTGGAACAACGAAGTGGACCGGATCAATTGGTTCCACGAAAAGTACGGTACATCAGTCGAAGAGATGGAAACCGCTTCCGCAGCTCAAATTTCTGAAGCTTATGATATCCCGTTCCTCGGCATCCGGGTCTTGTCGAACAACAAGACGAACAATGGCGCTTACAATCCGGATACAGCAGCAGCCAACCAGGATTACGTATATGAAGTCGTGAAAGAATACATTTCATCCCTTCCACAAAAATAATTCCGGCTTCTTGCAGGACATCGTAAGCGATCTAAAGAAAAGGCCATGCATATCGAAATGCCCTTGCCTCCATATGGAGCAAGGGCATTTTTGTTTCAGTAGATTTTTTGTACGTTGAAGAAATACCGGAATACAAAAAAGCCGCACATGGCGGCTCTCTCCGTCGCGCTATTCACTTTGCCCAGTGGTGCAGGTAGAAGTAGGCCATGATGAGCACAACAACAATGGCGGAAAGGACGAGCATCGGTACAAGCCCAAAGGTCGGTTCCATTATTACTCCTCCTCCTTTTATCTCCATCATATACCTAAAGAGCAGAAATGAACATACTTTAGTTTGATTATTCAGACAATATTTATCCACCGAATAAACCCTTCTCAAACTGGAAAATGAGAAGGGTTTATTTGTTGCTTCATATGGCGTTATTCCGATCTGCTTGGCACGTTATCATACGCCGTATAGACGCCAGGGATTTTCCGGAAATTATCGTCTTTGCGGAAATTGCCCATGACTTCCATCGTCTCGCTGATGCTGACAAATGCGTTCGGGTCGACCGCTTTGATGAGCGGCCGGACGTATGCAAGCTCGTAGCGGGAAATGACGCTGTAGAGCACTTTGACTTTATTGCCTGAATACGCGCCTTCGCCGTCTGTCACAGTGATGCCGCGGTACAGGTTCTCGATCAATTGCTTTTTGACGGCATCGCCTTTGTTCGTGACCACCATCAAGCTCAGCTTGATGTGGCGCGTGTGGATCCGGTCGACGACCAGTCCGGTGATGTAGATCGATGCCATCGTGTACATCGCAAGCTCCCATGAAAAGATGAAGCCTGAAACGAAAACGACAAGGCTGTTGAGGCCGAACACCAAAAAGCCGAGCGGAATGTCGCGCTTCATCGTCAACAGCAGGCCGACGACGTCAAAGCCGCCCGTCGAGCCGAAAAAGCGGATGATGAAGCCGACGCCGACACCGACGAGCACGCCGCCGAATACTGAAGACAATAAAGCGTCCTCTGTCAGCTTCATGACCGGGATGTAAAGCATCGAGATTGAAGTCACTGCTACCGAATAGATGCTATTGAGGATGAACATCTTGCCGAGCTTCATCCAGCCCAAGATCAAAATCGGGATGTTCAAGACGATCAGCCAGATCCCTGCGTTGACCGGCACCATCAAACTGAAGATCATCGCAATCCCCGTAATGCCCCCTGATAAGATTTCATGCGGCAATAGCAGCATATTGAATGCAAATCCAAGCAGCACCGATCCCGCGAAAATGATCAATGCGCTGTAAAGTTTATCCATGTAAATTCTCCGTTCTTCCGTATACTATTCGCCAGGAAAAATCCATCAAAAAAAGGCCGGCACGTTCCGCTCGGACCTTTATGTCTCTGGCACAATAGAACAAATTATAGGGGATGCGGAGGACGGAAAGCAAGCTTTATTTACCGGCAAACCCCAAGTCCATCCGCACTCCGGCGGAATCTTCGGCCCTTCTGGACCGCTTGAAGCCTTCCGGTTTTTCAGCATTTGTCATAACTACTAGCCGGCTTCGATAATCATGCATCTTGACGGGCTAAAATCAAGGTTGACACGATGGTTTATGCGCGGACATGAATAGACAGTTAACGGAACAGGTTCAACATCCGCGTTCAACATATCGACAAGAACCTGCCCTTTTCCCCAACAAAAAAACGGCAGCGCTGTTGGCTGCCGTCCCCTCTTTATGGACCGGCGATGGATGCCGGATATTATTCGTTCAACGCCGCCATGAACTCCGCTTCGTCGTTCACGCCCATCGCTTCGATGGCCGTGGATCCGGCCGGGCTCATAAAGAGCGGATCTGCTCCGTTTTCAACAAGCAAGCGGGCCATTTCATAATCTTCATACAGGACAGCCGTTTCAAGCGCGGTCGAATAATCATCGCTTGTATTGACTTCCGCCCCGGCTTCGATCAGCCGTTCAGCAATCGCCGCTTCCCCGCCTTCGACTGCGTACATGAGCGCGTCCGCTCCATCCACGTCTTTGGCATGGAGGTCTTCCCCATCCGCAAGAGCTTCTTCAACCCCGCCCATCTCGCCATTAAAAGCGGCGCTCATCAACGGCGTCTCGCCTTCAACCGCTAAAAAGGATTCTTCTGAAAAAGCATTCGGAAGGAGCTGCGAATAGACAAGCCCGCCGCCTGTAAACAGCGCGATGCTGCCGATGTAGACGCCGAAAAATACGGCCGCTAAAATTCCTGCACCAACGGCGATCTTGCCGGTGTTCGGTTTGTAGAGGTAGCTTTCGCCGCCTGCAAACTCTTCAATCGACTGGATGCGCTTTGGCAGGTGCGGGTGCGTTGAGAGCACTTCGCTGAACCAGACGATGCCGTTCGACTCTGTTTCGATCTGTTCACGGTAGGCTTCCTCGTTCACTTCCAGGTACATCTTCTTGCCGATGCCGAGCAGCGTCAGCGCACGTTTGGCCGCTGCCGCGTTTCCGATGGTGTACACCGCATGCCGGTCGCATGTATATTCGCACGAACGGCTGTAGGCCTGTGCCAAGAATGGAATAAACCCTGCCGGAATGATGAAAAGGTTTTTCCAGACGTGGCGGCGTTTGATATGCGCCAATTCGTGGGCGATGATAAAGTCCAACTCATCCTGTCCCTGTTCACGTGCCAATTCGAACACTTCCGAATAAAGGACGACCATGTCGCGTCCCCAGAAGCGGGTCGCAAACGCATTCAATGCGCCTTCGGATTGGATCACGAAAACGTCGGGCACTTTCTTCAGCCCCATTTCCTTGGACAATGCCTGGACGCGGCTATAGACATCGCCGAATTGCCGCTCATGGATGCGCACGCCGTTACCGCGAATCGAGCCCATCATCATGGCATTCATGTAAAGCATCAAGGCAAAAACGATCAGCACAATGGCGATGCCGAAAATCGACAAAGCCGCCAGGATGTAAACCAGGACACTGGCAATTGCGCTGAGTACAAAATAAAGCATTTCTCTTTCAGATTGAATCTTTGAAGCGTTCATCGTATCTTCCTTCCTTGCTTTTCGCTTCAATTATAATAGCACGAAAGGATTTCTTAATATACATTATTTTCAAATTAAACTTTACATTAGGGACATTAAAAAAACCGCCGTTCCGGAATGTTGATTCACCGGAAGCAGCGGCTTTATTTTTTCTTCATTCAAGTAATACAGTTTAATTTCAAACCGTCTCTTTTTCAACCACTTTTCCTGTATAAGCGGCATGATAAATGGCATATATATCTTCTCTTAGCAAAGGCATCGGGCTTCTCGCCAGAATCCGCTTCTGTTTGACTGCATCGTCCGCCAAACTGTCCAACGCTTCTTCCTGGATGCCAAAGCCCTTCAATGACACTGGGATGTTCACATCGGCGACCAGGTTCGTTAATTGCTCCACACATTTATACGAAGCCTCTTCTTGTGATAACTGTGTGGAGCTAAAGCCCATGGCTTCAAGAATATCCTTCATTCTCTTTTCACAGCTTTGGCGGATATAGCCCATCACGTACGGCAAAAGAACAGCGTTCGATTCGCCATGTGAAATATGGAATTGGCCGCCTAGCGGATAGGCCAGCGCGTGTACACCGGCTACCCCGGCATTAAAGAAAGCCAATCCTGCCAGGTAACTGCCATAGCTCATATTCGTGCGCGCTTCTTTGTTTTCTCCGTCCGCCACAGCCGTTCGGATTGAACCGCTCATTAAGCGGATCGCCTGCAAAGCAAGTCCATCCGTTACAGGATTGGCGTTTTTTGAAACGTAGGCTTCGATGGCATGGGTCAACGCATCGATGCCGGTTGCAGCGGTCACTTTCGGCGGCAGTGATGTTGTCAGTGCCGGATCGACGATTGCCACGTCCGGCAAAAGAAAATCATGAGTTACGACATCTTTCGTCGATTCCAGTGACAATACCGAAATATTGGTGACTTCAGAGCCGGTTCCGGAGGTCGTTGGAATCAGGATTTTCGGGATGCCTTTATGGGTCAGCGAACGGCTGCCTGTCAAATTCAAATAATCAGCTACCTTGCCTTCATGTGTGGCCAGCACTCCGGCTAATTTAGCCAAGTCAAGTGCACTTCCTCCACCCAGGCCGATCACCAAGTCGAATTTATGCTCTCTTGTGTAAGCCACTAATTTTTCACCGACCGCCAGTGGAGGTTCCGGCACGACTTCTGTGTAAACACTTGTTGTCCACCCCTCGGCTTCGAGCGGTTCTATGATTTTCCGGGTCATGCCCAGATCTTCCAGAAAAGGATCTGTGACAATGAGAATGTTGCTGGCATTCAAACGCTTGGCTTCCTCCACCAAATGCTCCAATGAATTCCATCCTGTATAACTGATAGGCATAAAAGTAATTTTACTCGACACTCCATCCACTCCTTTTTGTTTTTCTTCCCTGCTAGGAATTCTAGGATTGATTCCAAATGACCAATTTCATTTCGGTCATTTCCTCAATTGCGTATTTTAACCCTTCCTTGCCATTGCCGCTTTCTTTGACGCCGCCATACGGCATTTGATCCACACGGAAAGTCGGAATGTCGTTGATCAGCACGCCGCCGACTTGCAGGCGTCTAGATGCTGTAAAGGCAGTCTTGATATCATTCGTGAAGATGCCTGCCTGCAGGCCAAAATCTGAGTTGTTGATTTCTTGAATCCCTTGTTCAACCGATTGGATTGGATTGACAATGACGACAGGCGCAAACACTTCCTGGCAAGAAACTTTTGCGTCAGAAGCCACGTTGGAAAGGATCGTTGGCTGGAAAACACCGTCTGTGACTTCGCCTCCCGCTATCAATGTTGCGCCAGCCGCTACAGCTTCCTGTACCCAACTGACGGCTCGCTCCTGTTCTTGTGTGGAAATCATGGCTGAAATATCTGTCTGCTGATCTAACGGATCGCCAATGATGAGTTTGCCTGCCGCCGCTTGGAAGCGCGTAAGAAACTCTTTCATCAAACTTTCCATAATATATATCCGCTGCAGCGAAATGCACACTTGCCCTTGGTTTGAAAATGCCCCAGTAATCGCCTTTTCAACGACTGCATCGATGTCCACGCCTTCATCGACAATCAGCCCGGCGTTCGAGCCCAATTCCAGCGCCACTTTCTTCAAGCCTGCCTTATCGCGTATGCCTTTGCCAACAGCCGGGCTGCCGGTAAAGGTGACCATTTTCACTTTTTCGCTTTCGACCAATACATCGCCAACCGTCCGTCCACTGCCGGTCACCAAGTTGAAAGCGCCTTTCGGCAGATCAGTCTGATCCAAGAGCTCCGCCAGGAAAAATGCGGATAATGGCGTCTGGGAAGCCGGTTTTAGAACTACCGTGTTGCCTGCCGCAATAGCCGGCCCTACTTTGTGGGCAACCAAATTCTGCGGAAAATTAAATGGCGTTATGGCTGCCACTACGCCGAGCGGTTCACGCAAGGTATAGGCTAATCGATTAGCGCCGCCTTTTGCTGCATCCATCGGAATCATCTCTCCGGATAATCGCTTGGCTTCTTCCGCTGCAAATTTATAAGTTTCGATTGTGCGTTCGATCTCTGCCAATGCATATTTCAGTGGCTTTGCCGATTCCAAGGCAATAATGCGGGCTGCCTCTTCCTTACGTTCAGTGAATAGAGAAACCAGCTGTTCCAGAATGGCTGCACGGGCAAACGCCGTCAGGCCTTCCATTTCTTCAGCGGCGGCCGCGGCCGCTTCAACTGCTGATTCAACATCTTTTTGTTCAGCTTTCGGAATGTCGCCAATCTTGTCTTTTGAATACGGCGAAAACAACTCGGAATATTCTTCAGTTTCTTTCCATTCTCCGCCGATATAAAGTTTCTGTTTCATAACTTCCACCCTTTCTTTTATAAATCCGAAGCAGCTTCTTTCGCCTTTTTCGGAAGATCTTTAGTGAATGTTTCATCGGTTTCATTCTTGAAGAAGTCTTTGCCGTAGATCAGCAGACACAAGCCGATCCCGATAGCGAAAGCCCATGCGGCTCCTTTGATGACCAAAACGGCGCCGATGATTCCGGCAATCCCAAGGTCACTCTGGCTTCCGGCTTCCAGAATGCCGACTTTTACGCTGACGTACCCTTGGATCAAAAGTGTCAGAGCAAGGGCAATGCCAAGGATCGGCTCCACCAGACTGACAATCGGCAGCAGCAATAACCCGGTATTCGTCCCCCAGCGGAAAGAGCCTGCGCCGCCAAAAAAGGAATCCATCGCTTTTCTTCCATCCTTAAATCGTTGGACAACTACCACTTGCATGGCTGCCCATAGCGGACCGGCCATCGTCACATCCGGACCGATCACACTCATCACCGAGTTTCTTGTGCCGAAAATCAGGTGGGCACGGTTCGGGTTATAATCCAGCTTTTCATCCGGACGCGATAAATCCGCTTCTTTCACCAATGCTTTTGTCTGCAGTACATCTCCGAACAACACAATATACGCGGCGAGTACAGTCGGAATTCCCGCCACAAAAAGCATCAACGGCGGGAAACCTAAACCAAACAGCGTATACCCGGTCCATAAGCCGACAAAATCAGGCGAGCTGATGCCCCATTCAATTGTTGGCCACGGCGCCTCGCCAAACATCGGCGCAATGATAATGGCAATGATGATGATCGGGAAAATGCCCAGTTTCCCAATAGTGCCCCATAATTTATTTCTGGTTTTCAGTTTGTCAAAATGCTTCGAGAACAGTAAATAGAAGCCGATTCCGACAGCGATGGAAATGGTCCAAGGGAACGTTTCAAAACGCCCGCCAACTTCAAAAATGGAGACCACTGCAGCAAAACCCGCGCCCAGAATGACGCCCGACCTGATTGCCGCAGGAATGCTTGATACCACTTTAGATGCCAACCCGGTGGCACCCAGGAAAATTGCAAATAATCCTAATGTCATTTGGAACGCAATCAATGCATGCACCCGTTCAGGGCCTTCCGGAAATTGCGTGCAGTACAGCATGATCAACGGAATGGCCGGTGTGATCCATCCCGGAACGGCCGGATCGCCAAGCAAATGATGCAATAAATAAAAGAACCCATTCAGAATAACGATGGCCAGTGCCACTTCGAACGGCATGCCAAGCAATTCGATCAATAACGGAATAGCTGCCAAATCCACAGCACACATTAAAAGCCCCTGCACATAATCCGGCCATTCAAACCTGTAATGGATGAACGGCAATCGAATTTTAAACGGCCCTGCTGGAATATAAGGCGATTCTTCGCCAAACTTGCGGTCTTTCCACTTCATAAACATCCCTCGTTTTCCTATTAGAATTAGTCGTACCCCTTTGTTCAACTTCTTTACACACTTAGCTGCCAGTGAAAGCGCCATCATTTTAATCCAAAATGGTTACGTAACCATTTTGGATTAAAAAAATAGAAACCTTATCCTTTCTATTTTTTTATTGTTGTCTTTCTTTCAAATAGTCTAACAGCTTTTGTGATTTGAATACAAGATTTATTTTTTCCCTGAATTTTTTCAATCAGCTTTTCAATCGCCAATTGCCCTAAATCTGCAGCCGATGAAATGCCCACCGTCGTTAAGCTGATCGAGGCATGACGGCTGATTTCGACGTTGTCAATTCCAATGATGCTAATGTCCTGCGGCACCCGGTAACCTGCTGAAATGTAGAAATCCATCATCTGGATCGCGATTGCATCGGTAGCCGCAAATATGGCGGTCGGTTTTTCGGCAAACTCTTCTATCTCCTTAAAAGTCTGGTGCAGTTCTTCCTTGCCCGTATCTGTGATGAACACGTGCTTCATGTCCGGCCCAACGCCATGTCTCTCCAACGCCTTTAAAAATCCGTCATAGCGCCCTTTAAATGTGCTGATTTCTAAAGGTCCGCCAATCCAGCAAATGTTCTTGTGGTTCAGAGCTATTAAATGCTCTGCAGCCAAAAAGCCGGCCTGTTCATTGTCAATTTCGACAAAATTCTTATTGCTTTGATGTTTTCGGTTATAGGTGATGAAAGGTATGCCGGATTTTTCTAATTTATGGAATGCCGGATCCTCCAGCAAAATGGACGATAGAATGATGCCGTCTACTTTATTTTCAAAAATGGTATTGTACAGCTCTGACAGGTTTTTGTCGTTTGAAAAATGGACGTTGATCCGATAGCCGTTTTCATTGGCGTAATTCACGATTGAAGTAGTCGTATCGACAAAAAACGGGTTGTACAGCGGCCCCGAAATCAGTGCAATCGTATCCGTCTTCTTTTGGACCAGCGACCTTGCGTTGCCGTCCGGTATGTAATTCAAATCCTCGATAGCCGCAATCACTTTATTTAATGTGGGTTGTTTTACTAAATGCGGCGTGTTCAAAACGCGCGAAACGGTTGTTTGGGAAACGCCGGCATACTTTGCCACGTCTTTTGATGAAACCATAGAATACACCTGCCTTTCCAGCAAAATTTCAATCGCATGGACAAATTTCCCATTCTTGAAAGTATTGCTCTTATTATTTAATATACTGAACGATCATGAACTTAGCTAGTAGCCTTCTGTGATTTTGATATTCTATTAAACGTCATGGACATTCATGTGGTAATGGATGGCTGACTGTAAGCTTTCTCAGAAGAGCGTTTTCGTTTATTTGTGGAACAATGGGATTCTGCACACGCTTGCCTCTTATATAGTCAGAATAATCTTTTTTATGGTTCACGGCTTTTCTATGTGTATAATCATAAATTGTAATCATTACGATTTATAAAAAGGAGTGTTTCACATGCATCATTCATTCAACACAAGTCTGGCTCTTCTCTCGCTCACCGCTTTGCTCGCTGCCGGCTGCCAGCCAACCACTGAACTCGATACTGCCGCAAGCACAAGCGCCGTTTCCGATTCCACCGAAACCGGCGAACAAGGGGCCGAATTGCATTCGCACGAAAACGAGTCTGATCATGACCACGCTCATTCAACTAGCGAAGAATCCCAGAAAATCTACGACGGCTTTTTTGAAGACAGCCAAGTCGAAGACCGCCCTCTATCGGATTGGGCAGGAGATTGGCAATCGGTCTATCCACTCCTCCAAAACGGCACACTTGATGAAGTGCTTGCGGATAAAGCCCTGCACTCGGATGACATGACAGCTGAAGAGTACAAAGCGTACTATACCGAAGGCTACCGGACCGATGTGGAACGCGTCGTCATAGAAGGCGATCGTGTGACGTTCTTCAAAAAAGGCGAAGAACTTGCCGGCGACTATATATACGATGGCTATGAGATTCTGATCTACGAAGCAGGCAACCGCGGCGTCCGGTTCGTTTTTGAATTGGCCGGCGGAGCAGAAGGCCTTCCGCAATTCATCCAGTTCAGCGACCACGGCATTTCCCCGACTGATGCTTCCCATTATCACCTGTACTGGGGCGACGACCGCGAAGCGCTGCTCGAGGAAGTCGTCAACTGGCCTACCTACTACCCTTCCGATATGGACGGCCACGACATTGCCCATGAGATGATGGCGCATTGAAGCAATCCCAATAGGGAGGGCCGGGAATTTCCCCGGCCCTCCCTATTGGTAAAATCCGTACCTGATCAGCCGCCTCTTCGCGATGTGTTGACCGGTTCGGTATAATCTTTTATCTTCACTAATTTAATATCGTCTTTGTTGAACAAGTTCAACTCGCCAAAAACATCTTCAAACTGGACGATCTGTTCCGACAGCGCCATTTCGGCCACTTCTTCCCGCGATCCGGCTTCCACCGTCCGTTCAACCGTAAGTCCTTTTTCTAAGGTATACTGGATGACATATTTCTTCATCATTTCACCTCCCTACCCTTTAACATTCTCGGCTTCCGTCAAGAATCCTTCCTTGATTTCAAAACCGCAGCGCCATTTTAAGTTGTATGCGTGCCTGGTTCGCACAAAACTCAAAAGAAGCCTGCCGGCACCCGTTCGTTCACTGGATGCTGGCAGGCTTCTCTTGCGGGTTCAGTCCGCTTCCTGGACACTGATCATTTTCACTTCTTCAAGTTTGAATTGGTAATAGGTTTCGTTTTCTCCAAGGAATTCTTTCAAGCCTTCCTTATCCAAAATGGTCGAAGCCTCTTTATGGCTTCCGGCTTCGACGATCTGGGCAGCTTCCACTCCTTGCCCCAAATGATACACAACGCGGTATTTCCTGGTCTCTGCGATGGGAGACGCCTCCTTTTTGCTGGTATTATTTCAATAAAAGCTCGGCAGGCAGCATACTTTTCCACTGCCGGTTCATTCTGCTGCCAATTCTATGCTGATTACTCGCCGGGCTGCGTGTCTCTCGACTTTTCTTCCTGCGGTTTTTTCGAGTACTCTTTAGCATCTTCCATTTCGCCTTTGCCTTTGACGTCCTCGTATTCCGTTGATTCGTTGTCGCCGTCAAAAACTTCTTTGGTCTTTTTTACGGCCTTGTCGATTCCGGATTCAGTCGAGCCTAATTGCTTTTCGGGCATCCGCCCGGCTGTGCCTTTTCGCGCCATTGCTGTTCCTCCTCTTAAAACGTTTACCTACAGTTTACCCGCTGCGGCCAAACGTAATCCCTTTCCGGCATTTCGAAAGTTGCAAAAAGCGAATAAAAAAGGGAGTGTCCAAAAAGGGGCTGCTGTCCATTGCGGCGGACGCTTTCCGCGGGCTTGCGCCGAACTAACTCGGACTCGCGTCCGAGTTAGTTCGGCACTTCGCTGTCCCGCTGGAAAGCCGATGAACGAAGGTAGTTCGGTCATTGGCTTTGCGACGAAGTGCGCAGCACTGCAACGGTTTTTCATGTCCCGAAGCTAGCGCAGCGATGCAGGGACAGGAGCACAATGTTTGCACTCGCCGCCTCCATTCCCATCAGCCGTTATAGAATAACGAAAAGGCCAGAGGAGAAAAGCATTGCTTTTTCTCCTCTAACCTTTTCATTTTAGGCTTTTTAGATAGCCCCTTACCAGCCGTTTGCCGGCTGTGATTAATTTGTTCCGACCATTTCCTCGGCCAGTTCATCAATCTCTTCGTAAGCCGGTTCAAACAGCGGCTCTTCAGCGATCAACTCCAAAAAGTCATCGCCATCTTCTTTCTTGAACAGCTGCCGGAGCGTCCGCAACGCCCCTTGCTTGTCGCCTTGCATCATTTGACAGCGGGCCAGTTCATAGAAGGCCGGCAGGAAGTCGGGTTCTTGTTCCGTCAGCGATTTCAAAATCCCGTTCGCTTTTCCGGCTTCGTGCTGCATCATCCATCTTCTGCCGCGGGCCAGTTCGACCCACTCATGGAATTGCAGCTCTTCCGGCATCTGCGCAGCGACGGCCTCTATCCCTTCCGGCCGGTGTTCCGGCAGGATGTGCAGGACCCGGATGTACACTTCGCCGTTGTATGGCTGAAGGCGGAGAATGTGGTCGAACTTTTCAAGCGCCTTGTCAATCTCGCCAAGTTCCAGCAATGCATCGCCCCAAGCAAGCAAAACGGCGGCATCGGCCGGCTGCTCTTTATGAAGGCCTTTGGCCAGGTCAACGGCTTTCTCATGAAGTTTCGGCGATCCCTTTTCCTCCGCCAGCTGCAGCACCGCCTGCAGGTGCAAAACAGCCGCTTCATAATTGCCGGTCCGTTTGACAAAAGGCGCTAATTCATCGACGGCTTCTTCTGCCATGCCGCGGCTCAGATAAACCGAAGCCAGCCGGATTACCGGCACCTCGCTTTCCGGGAGGCGTTTGGCCGCTTCTTCGTAAAGCGTGATGATTGTAGAAATCATCCGCAGCTGCCGGGATTTCTGGTACAGCTTGCCGAAAAAGCCTTTTTTCTGCCTCGCTTCTTCCGCCTCTTCGACATGCTCATCAAACCACAACGCCAGTGCATCGGCGCTGTAGGTTTCGGCAATCGCCAACTCTTCGGCGCCCAGCCATTTTTTCAGGCGCTTGCTGATTTCGTGCGTCTTGCCGGTTTCCGCCAAGGCACGGATGTATTCTCCGTAAAGCCTTTCGTCTTCCGGACGCTCCGCAATCAACTCTTCAAGAAGCAACGCAGCGCGGTCAAACTGACCTCTGCGGATGCAGAACTCGACATGCTGATAGCGGGACGGAAACGCACCGTTGACGGCTTTCGCCTTGCTGAACAGCGCTTCCGCGTCATCGAGCCGCCCTTCTTTTTCTGCGCAAAGCGCCTTCGCGGCGAAGAGCCACTCTTCCGGCACTTGGCCGGCCACATCATCTAGCGTTTTCGATATCGCCGTGACGGCCTCTTCTGCCGCTGCTAGGCTGAACAATTCCTTAAAATCGGCTTCGAGCGGATCGTGCCGCAGAACGTGGAGCGCCGCTGCAAATGCCGCTTTCCGGTTGCCCGTTTCCGTGTAAGCCCGCATGAGCCCTTCGCGAGCCGTGGTATGTCCCGGGTCAAGTTCGACGCAGCGGCTGAAGTGTTGCACCGCTCCTTTCGGCTCTCCGGCTTCTTCATCGAGCAGCCCCAGGCGATAGAACGCCGGCGGATGCTGCGATTTCTCCGCGGCCTCTTCGTAGAGTGAACGGGCAAACTGGCTGTTTCCGGCCGCTTCGTGCAGCTGCCCTTCCAGGCACAGCAGCGTTTCGTCCCGGCTTTCCTCCCGCAGCGCTTTGAACGTCAAAAGCACACGGTTAAGGAACAGCGAGTCTTCGCCGAATTCCGCATAGGTTTCTGCCATATCCAGATAATCCGCAAGTTCACGGTTTTCGAGTCCTTTCTCCAGCAAGCTTGCCGCCTGCTCCCTTCCGGCATGGGCCGGCCATTCCTCCCACAGCATCGTTGCCGTGCGGATGAAATAAGCGGCATCCCCTTTTTCAGCGTATTGGCCGATGAGCTCAACCGCTTCCCCGAAGCGTTCCTGCTTGACCAAGGAATGGGCGATATAGGTCACCGCAAACAGATCTTCCGGATCGAGCTCGAGCGCTTTCCGGTAATCGGCTTCCGCTTCTTTGAACCGGTCCCGCTCGGTAGCGATATGCCCTCGGTAGACATGGAGAATGTCCGTCTGCGCCGCTCCTTCGATGCCTTGATTGATGACCTCTTCGGCAAGCTCCCATTTCTCGGCTTCCATGTAGATCTCCGCAATCCGCAAATAGGAGAACGGCAGCGCTGGGTCGAGTTCGACGGAGCGTTCAAAAGCTGCCATCGCCTCTTTTTTCTCACCGAGCGCGAGCAAGCAGCGACCGATTTCGTAAATGAAATAGCCGTCCTCCGGCGCATCTTCGCTCAGCTTCCGGAATCGCGCCAACGCGCCTTCATACGCGCCGGTTTCATACTGGATCAAACTGTGCGTAATTTGGATATAAACGTCCGACGGCACCTGCTCAAGGGCGATGCCTGACCATTTGAAGGCCTGGTACAGCTTCCCCGTTTCCATATAGCAGCGGGCAAGGTGACTGTAGGCAGCCGGCTGGTAATGGTCCAGTTCGATGGAACGCTTCAGCAGCGGAATCGCCTGAGAATGGCGGTCCTGGCTCATGAGAATGACGGCACGCAAAAAGAGGGCATATGGGCTGCGGCGTTCATCGACCGCTTCCAAACTCGCCAGCGCCTGGGGCAGTTCGTTCTTTTGGTAATGCATATGTGCCGTCAACAGCGCAAGTTCCGCATCGTCCGAACCCAAATCCTCACGCAGCCGCTCGAGCCAGACGCCGTGGAGCTCCTTGGCCCGCTCTGAAAACAGGGCGGAAATTCCGATTACCGCGGTGTAGCGCTCTTCCTGATGGGCTTTCAAGAAGTCGATGAACGCTTCGCTCTCGCCTTCCTCTTCTTCATCAAGAAATTCGTACAGTCCGCTAAAGAAGCGGTGCTCGCCTTCATCGAGCAGCCCAAGCAGATGCTCCTGCTCTTCTGTTAGGAAGACCATGCTGAGCGAATCCGTCATCTTATAGGCATTTTTCATGTCCGCATATGGAATCAGGAACGGAGACTGGTCGTTCGGATCCTGGATGATCATCGCCTGGAGCCGGTCGTCATAGCCTGTCACGACCTGCACATGCGCCGTATTTTCGATCATCATGCTGAGCAGCACCGGCACGCCGGCATCGAGGATCGTTTGATAGACATCCACCGACCCTTTGAAATAGCGGGCTTTCATTCCGCGCGATTCCATATAGGCCATCGTGGTCCGCAGTTTGGTGCCCGTCACATCGAAGACATGCAAAGCGATGTCGTCCTGGCTCGCTTTTTCCCCATATGCCTGAAGCATCATTGAAAGCGAAGCCGGCACGCAGTAATCCAGCTTCTGGACGGTCGGCGTCAGCTTCAATTGCTTCAACGCGCCGTCACGGCGGATGGCGGTTTTTCCGTAGATTGTCCGCTCCAGCACGTCTTTATGCTCCGCAATCCACGCTTCAAGTTCGTCCCACTTCTCCAGCTTGTAAAGGCTCTCCGCCGTCAAGAAGATGTAATGGTCCCGATTGATATGGAACGGATTTTTCGCGTTGATCTCTTCGATCAGGCGGATCGTCTCCCCGTATTGGCCCAGGTGGAACAGCCGCTTCACTTGCTCCATGAGGAATGCCCAGTTTTCCGGATCTTTCGCCCGCCCTTCCCGCAGCACGGCGAGCGATTCCGCTTGGCGACCGTCCATTGCCAGGTAATCGGCGTACAGCTGGCGCGCGAATTCGTTCCGCGCTTCGGTTTCTTCAGCCAGCGCATTTTTCAGCAGCGCTTCCGCTTTGTCCCACTCCCCGCTGTGAAGGAAGTAATAAGCTTCCAGATCCGCCCACACGAACCCTTTGGCTTCCCGGATTTTCTCCAGCTGCTCTTTCGCTTCCGTCAGGCGGTTCAGCTCGCAGTACACCCGCAGCAGGAGCTGATGGGCCGAAGCGCGTTCTTCCCGCGCGTATGTTTCTTCCGCAATCCCTTGGAGGCGTCCGTTCATGCGCTCTTCCGCTTCCAGGCTTTTCCCGGTCTCAAGGAGCCGCGTGCAGTGCCAGGCAAACGGGCGCAGCGTCCCGAACCGCTTGTAAGCGTGCGTCGACAATAAATTGCTGTATTTATAGAGGTCCGCCTGATCCGCAAGGCCGATCAGCCGGTAATAGTCTTCTTCTGTTTCTAGTTCCTTCAGCCATTCGTGCAGCCTTCGGATCGAACGCGTGTCCCATAACCCGCAGATCGCTTCGATCAATTGTCCAGCTGTCTTGATTTCATTAGCTTTCATATCGCTTCCGAACCTCATTTCTCTCTCATCCCCGCATATGCGGTTGATTTATTATATTCTGGAAGATTCTAGGGCGCAAGAGACTTTCTGAATGGGAAATAAAAAAGCTTCTTACATTAAAAGAATGAGCCAATCCGAATGCTTATGGAGGCAATAAAATCTACTAGCAAACGCTTATTTCTCAAGATTGCAATAAGCGTCCACCACCGCCGCCATAGCCTTCGCACTGATCAGCAGGCATCGCTCATCGATGTCGAATTCCGGGTGGTGGTGCGGATGCCATTCGCCTTCGGGTTTGGCGCCGACGTAGAAAAAGCAGCCCGGTTTTTCCTGCAGGTAATAGGCAAAATCCTCGGACGGCGGCTGCGGCTCAACTTCGGCGACGGCAGTGACTTCAGGGAGTGCTGCCTGCACGAGCGCTTGCCGCACCCGTTCCGTCGCAGCCGGATCGTTGTAGAGGACCGGATAGTCATTTTCATACTCCAGCATGGTCTCCACACCGAACGACGCTTCCAGCCCTTCGGCAAGATTCCGGACTTCCGCTTCGACGAGTTCGCGGGACGCCTGTGACATCGTCCGCACGTCGCCCTCAAGTTCGACGGCGTCCTTGATGACGTTGAACTGCCCCTTGCCGTCAAACGAACCGATCGTGACCACTGCCGTATCAAACGGATCCATCCGCCGGCTGACGATGGTCTGGCAATTCATGACAAACGAGCTCGCCGCAACGATGGCATCGTTCGCCATATGCGGCGACGAACCATGGCCGCCTTTCCCTTGGACGCGCAGCTTGAAGCGGCCCCGTCCGGTCTGGGTGTTGCCGCTCCTGTAAAAGATTTTCCCGGTTTCCATCGTCGACATGACATGGATTCCGAAAACCGCATCCACCCCGTCGAGCACACCTGCCCGGATCATGCCGATTGCGCCGCCCGGCGGCATTTCCTCGGCCGGCTGATGGATCACTTTCACCGTTCCGGCCATCCCCGCTTTCCCCTCAGCCAGTGTTTCTGCGAGAATCAGCATATACGCAGTGTGCCCGTCGTGGCCGCATGCGTGCATGACGCCCGGGTTTTCGGAAGCGAACGGCAGCCCTGTTTCTTCCTGTATCGGCAGCGCGTCAAAATCGGCGCGGATGGCAATCGTCTTCCCCGGCTTTGCGCCGTTGATCGTCACGACGATTCCCCGGTGGCCGCCGACATTCGTTTCGACCCTATCCACCGGTACTTCCTTATAGAAATCTTCAATGTAAGCAGCTGTTTTCTCTTCTTCAAACGACAGCTCCGGATGCGCATGGAGAAAACGGCGTATGCCGATGATGCGCTCTTCTTTCGCATCCAGCCTGTCCATTAATTCTTGAGTCCACATTCCAATCACTCCTTTCCTTGACTCTACCCGCATCCTAGAGTAACCATGCTTGTTTTTTTATTCGCGCAGAAGGAATAATCTGGATAAATAGCGAAATCAATTAGGGCTCCATGAACAGAGAAATGGGAGGAATGAAATGTGCCGGTAAACCCGAAAATCCAATTTTATTTAAATCAGATGAACACCGTCCCGATATCGTTTGAACGGCTTACCCCGGAAGCGATGCGCAACTCCGAGAACTCCGCACTTGTGGCCTTGCAAAAAGAGCCCGTCGAAAGCGTCGAAGACCGCGCGATTCCCTTGGACGGGCGCGAAATTCCGATCCGCATCTACACGCCGAAAGGCACTGCGCCATTTTCAGTGCTCGTGTTCTACCACGGCGGCGGCTGGGTGCTCGGCAGCATTGAAAGCCACGACGCCATCTGCCGTGAACTGGCGAACCTCGCTTCGTGCATGGTGGTTTCTGTGGAATACCGCTTGGCGCCGGAACATAAATTCCCGGCCGCTGTCGAGGACGCCTATGAATCGCTTGAATGGATTGTCGCCCATGCAGGCGAACTCGGAATCGATGCGGATCGGATCGCCGTCGGCGGCGACAGCGCAGGCGGCAACCTTGCGACTGTCTCTTGCCTGATTGCAAAAGAGCGCAGCGGCCCGCGCGTTGTCCACCAGCTCCTGTTTTATCCGTCGGCCGGTCCGGCAGCCGAATATCCGTCCATGGAAGAGAATGCCGAAGGGTATCTTCTGACACGCGACATGATGGGCTGGTTCCAGCGCCATTATTTAAGCTCTCCGGAAGACCGGCACCATCCGTATTTGTCGCCGATTCTCTCAGATGAACTTGAAGGATTGCCGCCGGCGACGATTTTGACTGCCCAATACGATCCATTGCGCGACGTCGGGGCCGCTTATGCCGAAAAGCTGCGGGCGCATGGCGTCAAAGTCTATTACAAGAACTATAATGATTTGATCCACGGCTTTGCGAACTTCTCGAGCTTTGTGCCGGAAGCGCGGAAAGCTGTCGCCGAAGGGGCACGCGAGCTGAAGAAAGCCTTTGAAAAATAAGCCAAAAAAAGCCGGACCTTCCTAAAGAGGAGGGTCCGGCTTTCCTTGTTATTCCAACACTTCAATTTTCACATCTTGCGCTTTGATTTTCACTTCGACCATCGGGCCGTCGAACAGGACGCGGAGATCGAATCCGCCGTCCGCCAGGTAGATTTCATTGTACAGCCAGCATGCACCGGCAAAGTCGTCCGGCATCTCGGCTTCCGTGACGCCCGTGAACGTCAGCAGGATATCGGTGAAGTAATGGAACCCGCCGCTCAGGTCGAGCTTGACGGCGAGCGTCCCTTCCGACTTCTCGACTGAAAGCACCTCCGCATCATGGAGGCTCTGCTCCATCAACTGGACTGCGCCTGAAGGCAGTTCCCCTTTGATCGATTCGTAGTGGCGGCTGTAGTCGTCGCTCAGCGCTTCAAGCCGCGCTTCGTGCTCCAACTCCCACTTTTTCGCCAACTCGCGCAATTCCTGCGGCGGGAAACCGTGGCCGATCGTGCCATCGTAGATGTACGGATGGAACGGTTCAGGAAGGAACTTCAGCAAATCTTCCCGCATGTCTTCCAGGTTATTGCGGTTCGCCTCTTCGTAATCGATGCCTTCTTCTATATAGTAGGCAAGCTCTTCTTGCCATTCTTCCAAGGTCTCATGGTAGGCCAGATAACCGGATACCTGCATTTCGTCATACCATTGTTTTGTAAAATATTTCATTGTGTTCCTCCTGCCGATTCTTCCGGCCAGTTTATTCTTGCTCTCCTATTTTACATGGTTCTGCCCGGTTGGGGTACAAGAAAAATGCAAAACTTTTTCATGGAAAGCAAATTCTTAAAAAAGAAGCATCCCACAAGACCGGTACAACCGGTCGCTAGGACGCCTCTTGGATCGTTTATTCCTCTTCTTTCACCGAATCTCCCAGGTAATTGTAATCCGCCGGGTCGATCGGTGTGAACTCGGGTGGTGTATAGAACCGCAAGAGATCGCTATTGACGACGCGGTCCGACAGCTTCAATTCGTAATTGCCGAACTTCTGCAGCTCCTCGGCCGCTGCCATTTCGCTTTCTTCAAGCGGCAAGCCCGTTTCCGGATCGTAGAATGTGTCGCCGATCGCGTAAACTTCAGGGCTGACAAAATCACCGTTCCGGAAGGTCACGAATTCTTCGTGTTCAGGAGACAGAAGATCCGTCCCGAACTGGATGTTGTTCTGCGTTTCTTCGCCAAGCAGATGCATGACGGTCGGCAGCAAGTCGATCTGGCCGCCGTACGTGTGGTTGACGCCGCCTTCCATGCCCGGCACACGGATGAACAATGGCACCCGCTGCAGTTTAGCATTTTCAACCGGCGTGATCTCTTTTCCAAGCACCTGCGCCATCGCTTCGTTGTGGTTGTCGGAGATGCCGTAATGGTCGCCGTACATGACGATCATCGTATTGTCCATAAGCCCGGACGCTTCCAGCTGTTCGAAGAACTCTTTGAGCGCTTCGTCCGCGTAGCGTGCCGTCTGGAAGTAATTATCAACGCTCGCATCCCCTGTCGTCCCTTTGCCGATCGTCGTCAGCTCAGGATCGATGTGGTAAGGGAAATGGTGCGATACGGTGATGAACTTCGTATAGAACGGCTCCGGCAAGGTTTTAAGAAGCTCCGCCGACTGTTTGAAGAACGGCTTGTCCATGACGCCGTATTCCGCCATGTCGGCTTCGGTCAGGCCGGTATACGATTCGATGTCGAAGAAATGGTCATAGCCGAATGATTTATAGATTTCTGAACGGTTCCAGAACGTCCCATTATTGCCGTGGAAGACGGCGGACGTATAGCCCTCGTCTTTCAGCATGGCCGGAGCGGCCTGGTAGGTGTTTTGACCTTTCGTGATGAACGCCGACCCTTTCGGCAGGCCGAACAGCGAATTGTCGATCATGAATTCCGCATCCGCCGTCTTGCCTTGTGCAGTCTGGTGGAAGAAATTATCGAAATACATCGTGTTCTGGTCCTTCGTCAATGAATTTAGGAACGGCGTGACTTCTTCCCCGTTTAATTTATAATTCATCAAAAACGTCTGGATCGATTCCAGGTGCAAGTAGACGACATTCATGCCTTCCGCTTTGCCGAAGTAGGCTTCGTTCGGCGAGGCGTAATTGGATTTCGTGTAGTTCAGGACTTCCGTCACTTCGTCGCTGTCCGCGAGCACGCGCTGGGAAGAGGACTTCACTGTCTCCGCCGTGTCATACAGCGCGTAATTGTACATGCCCAGGTATTTCACGATATAGCTCCGGTCAAAGCCGCGCGTCAAGAGTTCCGGGCGGTCCGCTTCAGCGAGCGCCAAGTTGAAGAACGAAATGGCCAGTGCTGCCGTGATGACGGGAATCGCCACTTTCTTCTTGAAGTTCCGCGAGTCTTTTTGGATGCGTTTTGTGAACACCAAAAAGCCCAGGAACAAAACGTCAGTAAAGAACAGGATATCGGTCGGCTGGATCAGCGTCATGACGCTGCCGCCCAGGTCGCCGAAATTCTGCGTCTGGAACAAAGTCGGCAGCGTGATGAAATCACTGAAGAAGCGGTAGTACACGGCGTTCGCGTACAATAGCACCGACATCAGCGCATAGATGCCGAACAGGGCCGCGTACTTGCGCGTCCCTTTGAAGAACAAGGCGGCGCCCAGGAACAGGAGGGCCGAGCCGAGCGGGTTGATGAACAGCAGGAACTCCTGCAGCGCGCCGCCGACTTCCAATTTGAATTGCGTTTTTTGCGTTACATACGTTTTCATCCACAGCATAAACACAGCCAGCAAAAACAGCGGCGTGAACTTGCTGAAGGTTTCTTTAGTGGGTTTTGTGATTGTTTTCATATTACACCTTCTCATAGTTGGTCTTCAGATGGTTCTTCCGGATGCGGGATTAAAAAAAGCCTGAAGCCCTTTAACCCCAAGCAAGTGCTTCTTTAATAGAATGACAAGTTCTATTTTACTAAATATCTATGGAAATTGATAGTTTAAAGATTATTCGAAATGTGGGTCAAATGTGATAATTCCGTGGTTTTATCAGCTTTCTCTTGATTCCGCCTGGAAATCGGCTGGAATAAAATCTATTCTATTCACCCTATTTAAGACGGAATGAAATAAAAAAGGTTTCAGTTGAAGAATAAGAAAACTGCTATATTTCTTGAACTTAAAAGTTAAGGTCTACAAATCGCTTTGGCGCTTTGGGCATGGCTCCCGCAAGAAGCCCAGCCCTTGGACGCGCCGGCGCTGAGGTTGCTCTTTCAAAACAAAACCCGCTTTTCATCCAGCATATCGTTTATGAACTCATTAAGTTCAACTGATGCAGTTTAAAATCTTTCCACCTAATGCACGCCATTTTTCGCTATACTGAAAGCATTAGAAGAAATCACTTTGAGGAGGAATTTTCCATGGCTAAGACAAATGGCAATCAGGCGACAAAAGAATTGGATGCGGCAGCGCGCGAAGAGCTGCTCAGCACTTTGAAGGAGCGTTTTGAGGAAAACATCAACCGCCACGAAAACTTCGTCTGGGCGGAAGTTCAGGCCAAGCTTGAAGCAGATCCAGAAAAATTGTGGTCGCTCTATGAAATGGAACGGACCGGCGGAGAGCCGGATGTGGTCGATTACGACGCGGAAACGGGCGAATACATCTTCTTCGATTGTGCAGCGGAAAGCCCAGCCGGCCGCAGAAGCGTTTGCTACGATCCGGAAGCGCTCGAGGCGCGGAAGAAAAACAAGCCGGAACACAGCGCCATCGGCATGGCGCGTGAAATGGGCATCGAGCTATTGTCGGAAGAGCAGTACCGGTTCCTGCAGCAGCTCGGGCATTTCGACCAGAAAACGTCCAGCTGGGTGCAGACTCCTGAAGAAGTCCGCACCCGCGGCGGCGCGTTGTTCTGCGATTACCGCTATGCCCAGGTATTCCTGTACCATAACGGCGCCGACTCGTATTACGGAGCTCGAGGGTTCCGAGGGACACTCCGGGTTTAATGAAAAAAGAGCTTTCAGAGGCGCATGCCCTCCGGAAGCTCTTCTTCATTTAATCGGACACATTGCTTTCCTTCCACTCATATTTGATATCCGGCAAGTTCTCCTCGTTCTCATAGCCCCGGCCAATCTCCACGAAGCCGTTCTTTTCATAAAAGCGTTGGGCATTCCTGTTCACTTCGAATGTATAAAGGAACAGGCTGCCGCCAGAATGGGCTTTGGCGAAGTTGAGCAGCTGCTTGCCAATCCCTTTCCCTTGATGTGCAGGCGCCACGTAAAGCTGGTTCAATTCATCTGCATAGAACACGACCAGCCCCACTACCTCTTTATCCTCAAACGCCAAATGGATCTGATACTCCTTCGGCAGCACCTCATCCAGAAATTGGACGTGGCTTTCAAAGGAATGGATCTCTTTTTGCCCGATCGCCTCTTCCTTGCTCAACCGCCACATCTTTGCCGCCTCATGGGCGTAGGGAGGTTCATAAGGTCGAATCCTGATTACTGCCATCTCTTTGCCCCTTTCCTGCCGGCTACTAGTTACCCTTAATGCTAAGCCTTCCAAAAAGCTATCGGATGTCCCGTTTCAGGTTCCGCCTTCTACTTTCTTGTAGATGAACTTCAGATCATGGTCCCAGGTGGTCCCGTCATCTGATATTTCCCATGAGCCATCGATCACTTTTTCTGCCTCATCGATTCTTCCGGCAAAACGCTGAAAAAAGTCCAATGGCGAAAAATCGGGTGCGTCCCTCCACATTTTCCAAACTCCATTTTCCACACTCATTTGATACAAGCGCGTCACACCCCGCGAATCAAAATAATGCGCTAAATACCCGCCCGTTTTCGGATCCCAGTCGTAAACAATCATGTTGTCAGGAAATTCCGCTTTATCTATATGCGTGCGCTGGAGGACATACTTCTCCTCCAGCCATTCAAAATTCGTTTCGCCTAAAATCGGATTCGGCTGAAGATGTGGATGGATCACTTCCATCTTCCAATTGCCGATGAAAAACTCCAATCGCTTCATCGTTTCTTCTCGAGCAGATGTTTCCATCTTCTCCACCTCCCAAGCTAGTTGCTTCTATCAGCTCCTGAAAACAGTAAAAATCATCCGGTCCAGAACTCTTTGAATTCAAAGCGTCCGTTCTTTCCACTTGTTTAGCACTGCTCGTTCTTTCTCGGAATCCAGTCCTGCTTTCCGCCCTTCATCCGTCCGTCCCTGTTCCCAAGCAAGCGTATCCCGGATGGTTTCATTCAGCGGCCGGAATTCGAGTCCTGCATCCAGTGCTTTTGTGATATCAAGCGCCAGAAACCCCTCCATCTTTTCCCGGTCCGGCACCCATAACGGCATTTCCGACCACCACTGGACGCCGTTCTCCAACAGAAACTCTTCGTCGGTCCATGCCAATTCGCCGCTACTCTCAACAGCCGTCTGGCATTCCTGCAGAAACTGCTCCATCGTTAAAAGGGTTTCGGGGCCTGTCGCGTTAAAAGTGCCGCTGACTTTTTTTTCGGCCATCGCAATGATCCATTCCGCCAAGTCGCGTACATCGATAAACTGGATGCCTTTGTCCTTCCGGCCGGGCGCGAGCACTTCGCCGCCACGTGCAACGCGGTTTACCCAGTAATTGAAGCGGTCCGAATAATCATAGGGCCCGACGATCAACCCCGCTCTGACAATCAAGCTTCGTTCCGGAAAAGCCCCTTCCACTTCCTTCTCGCATAAATACTTCAATTCCCCATAATATTCATTGTATATGGGAACCCCTGTTTCTTTCTTCATTTCTTCCACTTTTTCGGACGGCAGCAGGCGAACCGGATGATTTTCGTCTATTCCCGGATTCTTCAGTTCGTCATAGACGGAGGCACTCGAGATGAATGTATAATGCCCTGCCGCCCCAGCGAGCAGCCCGGCCGACTCCTTGACGACCCACGGCACAAATCCGCACGTATCAATCACCGCGTCCCATGTCCGCCCCTCCAGCGCTTTCAAATCCCCGTTCCGGTCCCCAACCAGCTTCTCGGCCTCCGGAAACAACCCCGGATTCTCTTTTCCCCGGTTGAACAAAGTGACTTCATGCCCTTTTCGAAGAGCGGTTTCTGTCAAGAAACGCCCCAAAAAGCGGGTGCCTCCGAGAATTAAAATTTTCATAGCTATTCCTCCTCGTATAGTATGTGTAAGTTTTCGGAAATTGAACCACATCTCCTTATCAGTTGCGGAATATACGATATGGCTAGATAAATGCATATTCGCTATCGATTTTCTAAACTCCTTTTTCTCCAAAATTACTCAAGATAGATTTCAAATAAAAAAGACCAAGAGTTCGCTCTTGGTCCTTCTTGATTCTTATTCTATTACTTATACTCCGCCAAAATCGTCCCGATAAGGACTCCCATTACTTGCCCTTTGAATGCATCCGGAACAGATCCGCCTTCCGGATCTTTGTAATATAGAAGCGCGGATTCTTCATAATAAGTAAAACCCATCGCCGTTAATTTCGTAACCATCGACTCCGGTAATTCGCGGCTGCCGGTCAGACTCTCAAAATAAGGTGTTGCATAGATGGAAACGTCCACATCGTCCAAGCTGGATTCCAAGATGAACAAATCCGTATCGCTCTTTACAATCCATTGGCCTTTCGACAGGATCCCTAATTGCATATGCTCAAGTGTCGAGATGCCGTTCAAGTTTACTCCGAAAATCTGGTTGATCAGTGTTCGGCTTTCAGCACCCGTCAAGCTGTAATCGTGCTCTTTGATGTAGCGGTCCATCGCGGCGTTTTTCGTCAGTCCCATGATGCGCGCGTCCTGCTCGGTGGAATCCGGTGCCACGTTGAATGAAGCACGCAGGCTCTCCATCAGCCCTTTCGGATAAATGGAAAGTTTTGAACCGTAGTCGTTTTTCGATACGACATCTAAATCGATATCGAAGATCTCTTTTACAGCCCGGCGGATTTCATTGCCCTTCACTTTTTTGCCGAATGAAGCGAGGTACAGGTCCATCACTTGGAGTTTCGGCATTGTCTCGATCGTGTTGTCCAATTGCGTGGACTTCGAATCGACGCCTAGGCTTTCTCTCACCGCCCGCATTACGTGCTTCGAATACTTCGTTGCTTGGTCTACATGCTGCACTTCGTAAGACTGTGGGTTGGCATTCGCCGGTGATCCTTGTGCGAAGGTGCTGCCTGCTCCGCCGGTCAGCGCAATGCTTGTCATTATGCTGAATAAAACCACTTTTTTAGACATTGTCTTGAATTGAATTTTCATTTCTGTCCCTCTTTCTGCTTCTTGATCTTTGTGTTCCGATAATCCCTTAGTGTTGCAGTTGAATCTTTTTGACTATTTTTGCACATTGAGTAAATAGTATCATCAAAGAGCAAATAAAGAAATGAATAAATTCCATATACATACAACCAAAGGTTCTTATGTCACAATTATTTCAAGATTTCTTGGGAAGAACCTACGGATGAAAGGATTTCCCCTTCCGAAGTGGAGTTCTGTTTTGGAGGATTCGGAGGGAAAGTCAGTTGGATGGAGGTTACAGCTTTCGAATGAAGAAACCGGAGCACAAACAAAAAAAGCTTTCCCATGGTCATATTGAATGACCCAAGGAAAGCCTTGTGCTATTTTTGTGGAAAAGCTTCTACTTCCTAATCCGTCAAATGAAAAACGGAATAAAGAGGCTGGCGAGCAGCAAGATCAATGCGCCGCCGAGGCGGGAAGAAATCTGCGCAAATGGCATCAATTCCATTCTTCTGGCTGCGGATAATACGGCTACGTCGCCGGTTCCGCCCATGTTCGCCATGCAAAGCCCGGCGGTGATGGCTGCTTCGATCGGATAAAAGCCCATGAATTTCCCGACCACGCCAGAGCCGATAACTGCGCCAATCACGACAGCGAGCACGATCAGCACATACTCGATGCTTAACGCATTGAGTACCGCCGCCAAATCGGTATAGGCAACCCCGATGCCGACGAGAAGTGCGTTTGTCCAGTTGCGCGCGACGAATTCATACCACTGGCTCGCCCCTTCGACAATCACTTCCGGCATGACATTGGCCACTTTTAGGAATGCGACCAGCACGATCATGATGGCATAAGGATGCAATGGAATAAAGTCACCCAAGATATTGCCGAGGATATAGAAAGACACGGCAGCTAGCACCCCGATGCCCATCTTCGCCAAATCGTAAGCTGGCGACTCTTTTTTCTCGTAGTGGAAATTCCGGATCAATTGGCCGTTGCCCGTCAAGCTCGGGTATTTATTGCCGATCATGTGCAGGACGCTTGCCAAAATGATGGCGAATACGTTTCCGAGCGCCAAAGCCGGCACCAGGATCGATAAGTAATAGCCCGGGTCATTGCCCAGCATTTCGGAATAGACCTGCGACATCGGCACAGCGCCTGCCCCCATACCGCCGCCCATGATCGGCATTGCAATGACAAGCACCGCTTCTTGCACGCTGAATCCGAGGACCATGCCTACGAGTGCTGCAAGCAGCACAGCGCCCAGCACAGAAGCCAAAAGCGGCAGTGCATAGCGGACCCCGGCTTTCACCAGGATTTTCGACTCCATACCTAAAATACTTCCGGTAATCAACGCGGCGATATAGAAGTTCAGGAAATCCCCGTCTTTCATAAATTCTGAAATGGCAGTGGATGTGCTCTCAGGCATCAGTCCGCTGTAGACCATGTATGCAGAAGCGAAAATGGCGACAATCGCTCCGCCGCCCAAGAACGTGCGGACGATCGGTGTATGGTTGCCTAGCCAGCCGAACAGCTCCCCGAGCACCATCATGATCAGCAAGCCGCCGATCATGCCAGCGGGCAGGTTTTCCGTATACATCGCATAAATGGCAATGGCGGCAAAGATGCCGAACCATAGAACCGGCATGCTGAAAATCGTAAACCGCCCACCCGTCTTCTTCATTGGCACTTCCGGCGGTGCCTGTTGAGTTGTTTCTTTCATGTTGTCCACCTCTTCATCTTTTATTCAAAATACGTAAGCGCTTTCAGTTCGTAGTTTTCATATTAGACAAACTTTCAGACAACTTATAGCTTTTAAAAGTATTGATAGTATTGTAATTAAAAAAAGCAGCCGCATGGGCTGCTTGAACTTTTAGACAAAAGAATAATTATTTTTCAATTAAATGACTAAACCGAACGGAAACGGTGCTGGATCCTCCACTTCAGGCGGACGCGTTCCGCGGGCTCGCACCGAACTAACTCGGACTGGCGTCCGAGTGGATTTCGGCACTTCGCTATCCCGCAGGAGTCGCCGCCTTCCGTTCCGGATCTAAAGCCAGCGGCTTGGACCTAGCTACACAAAGCAGGGTAAGCGTCTTAACCCTTTTTTAGATATAGGTGATGCTACCGACTGGGCTGGCCACGGAGACTCCTGTGGGAGCAGCGAAGCGACTCGAGCTGAAGGCCCCGCAGGAAAGACTTGGCCTGCCAAGTCTTTGCGACGAAGCTAGCGCAGCGATGCAGGAGCATGGTTTTTCAGTGACGAGGAGACTGAAGCCGAGCCCACGGAAAGCGAAGTGGCCAGCCCGGTCGGGCTTATACTTCTCTATTCATCATAAGCAGACTTTGTCTTCAGTCTGAAGCAACTGCATGGGCTGCTTGTCATATATACGGATCGAGGCGGTGTGAGCCTGCCGGATCCAGGCGGTATTGGTAGATCGGGCGGCCGACGCCGTAGATCAGGTCTTCTTCGAGATAGCCGATTTCGGTCAGGAATTTCAAATACTTCCTCACCGATACCCGGGAAATACTGACGGCTTTTGCCAGCTCTTCTGTCGAGAATGTTCTTTCCCGGTTCATCAAAATCACTTCATTGATAGTTTGAAGGGTCGTTTTCGTCAGCCCTTTCGGCACTGCCTGGACTTTCGGCAGCTCGGCCACTGCTGCACTTTTTCTCCGGAGCAGACGGTCCAGTTCCTGCTGGCTGACCCGTTTGTCCTGATTGAATTTGTCATAATTATTTTTGTACTGGAGCAGCGCTTCTTGGAAGCGGCTGAATTCAAACGGCTTGATCAAATAGTCTGCTGCCCCAAGGCGCAACGCCTGCTGGATTTGAGCGATTTCGGAAGCGGCTGTGATCAGGATGACATCCAGGTCCTGTTTTCGTTCCCGGATCCATCTCAATAACTCCATGCCGCCCTTTCCCGGCATGTGGATGTCGAGCAAGATTAAATCGACATCCGTTTCAGCCAGGAACGCCATAGCGCTTTCCGCATTCTCTGCAAGGCCGCTGAGTACAAAGCCTTCGACTTTTTCGACGTATTGCCGGTTCAGCACCGCCACCATCGGGTCGTCCTCCACGATCATCACTTTAATCATCGCCGTCACCTCCTGCTTCATAAGGAATTATAACTTCAAATGTCGAGCCTTTATTCGGCTCCGAGTGTACTTCAACCGAGCCGCCGAGCTTTTCCACAGCCATTTTCACCAAGTAAAGCCCGTATCCTCTGTCATGGCCCGACTTGTTCGAAACCCCTTTTGTGAAAATGGCGTCCTGCTGTTCTTCCGGGATGCCCGTCCCATTATCCATTATGCTCATCGTCAGCAAGTCATCAATATAGGAAAACGAAGCCTGGATGCGCCCGCTTCCTCTTCCAGCGACATTGTCAATCGCGTTGTCGATGACATTGCCGGCAATCGTTATCAGTTCATGGGTCACTTCCGGATTCTTGGGCTTCGGAATTTCTGTTTCACAGCCCACTGACAGCTCGACATGCGCTTCCCTGGCATAGCTGATTTTGCCGATCATAAAACCGGCAAACACCGCATCTTTGAGATGGTGCGCAATCGTTCCGACTTCATGGGCCTGATGGTCGACGAGCTTCGCGATAAAGCCGGCCACTTGCTCATACTCCTCCAATTTAATCATGCCGAGCACGACATGGAGCTGGTTCATGAATTCATGGGACTGCGCGCGCAGCGTCTCCGCATACATCTCTACGCCGGTCAGCTGCTCGGCCAGCCGGTTCAGCTCTGTCTTGTCGCGGAAGGTGACCATTGCGCCGATGACGCCATCGTTCACCAATAGCGGAACCTGATTGGAAATGATCGATAAACCGTTGAGGTCCTGCTCTTCGTCTAGCACCGTCTTTTTCTTTTCCAGCACACGGTCCAGCGTAGCGCCCGGCAGAATTTCACGGATCGGCATGCCGACTGGCTCCCGGCCCCTTAGGCCCGCTTTCTGCAAAAGCTGCCTGGCGGATTTATTGGCCAGCACGATGTTGGACTCCTTGTCGATCGCAATGATCCCCTCGTAAGCCGAGTGGAGCATTTGGTTCCGCTCTTCGTGGATGCGCGCAATCTCGTAAGGCTCCAACCCGAACAGGCTGTTCTTGATGTAGCGCGCCAACCAGAAAGCGCCGAGAATCCCGACCAGCAACCCAATCAGCGAGCCGATCAGGATCTTTTTCTGGTTCTCCTCGACGGCCGCTTCGACTTCCTGCAGGGAAATGCCCACCGCCACTGCGCCAATCTGGTTTTGATCCTGGTCGAAGACCGGCGTGAACGACCGCACGGACTCCCCGAGTGTCCCTTCTGACCTCGACGTATATGCTTCGCCCCGGAGCACCCGCTTCTCGTCCCCGCCGACAAACGCCTCTCCGATCAGTTCGGCATTCGGATGGGATTTCCGGATGCCTTCCATGTCCATAGCTACGACAAATAAAACATCCGTAGCCTTCTGGATCGCCATTGCGTAGTCCTGGATTGCACCTTCATCGCCCCTGTCCTGCAATCCGTTCCGGATCACTTGGGACTCGGCCGCTGTCAGGGATATATTGACCGCTTTATCTTCCAACTGTCCCTCGATATTGCTGCTTGCTGTATCCGTAATGAGCAGGTTCGTGATGATCAAGGATACGAGCACAACCAAACATACAAAAAACACGATAATCGTACTCAATTTAAACCGTTTAGAAATCGTTGCCACCTCGTTCTGTAATGCAGGTTAGGATAAATGCTAAAAACTTCTACCGGGAAAGTTTACTTGATAATTTGGCTGATGTATAGAAGCGGATGGTCCCTTCATTGGCAGAAACTGCTCGGAATATGCCTTTTATCCGCTAAGAATTTTGGCAATAAAAAAACGTCCCGTGCGTTCAGCACGAGACGTTCCAGCAGCGAATAGCTTTAATTAATCCAGCGGCAAACCGATTTAAGCCAGGACGGTTCAGGATTTACAAATTCCGCTTCGAAGAAAGAAGTTCATTTCTTCTGCACGTTAGAACCGCTTCTTTAATCCCCTCGAATTCCGTAACGATCGGCTGCATCTTCAACAAGCCGTTCAAGCCGATGGATTTCTGGCTGCCTTTTTCCCGGTTGATTTGTCCGGAAGCCAGCACATAAAATTCCCACTGTTCGAGGTTCAGGGGATTCACCAATGTGCGGTCCTGCTCTTTCAATAAACAGAACACATATACATCCGCACTCCGTCCCATTTCCGTCGCGTATGTATTGGTGCTTGCTTCCCACGACATGGCCGGTCTGATACTGAATTGGATCGCCGAGTGTTTTGTTTGTGCCCAAGACTGAATATAAGCAGCAGACTTAACCTCGACTTTAATCCCGTCCGCTGTAACCAGATCATAAGCATCCCACTCCAAGCGCACACCATCCACCGCGCCCAAAGCTTTTCCAACAATGAACTCCGCAACCATCCCTCGCAGCGCATTGTTCAGCAGATCGGATTGATTCCATTGCCAGAACTCCAAAAGCTTAACTTCAGCAGTTCCGTTTGCGGAAATGAAAGGTTCTTCTCCGGTTTTCTTCATTTCTCAAGTCATCTTCTTAGCAAATAAATATATTAATCTCATTACTCCGCTTTGGTTATACCATTTCAAAATGTTTAAATGCAGCTAGAATATCCGATTGTTTACTTTCAGGACAGGGATGCACTCTATTGTGCCTCGAAATTCTTCTCGGAGAAATTCTGGGATTTAGTCCATGTACTTCTTTCATATGGGCAATCCAACAAGATTTCGCTGTGTAACCATTTTCCTTCTTGATATACGCCTGTATGTCTTTATAAGTCGCCATTTATTTTCCCTCCTATTTTTACAAATGCTCTTTTTAATATATTTGTAGTCGCAGTATTGTTCGAAAAGTTATTGAAAGTAATATTTCTAGGACTAAAACAATCTAGGCTTCCTATCTTAAACCAATACTTCCCAAGGCCTGACAATCTCATCAATTTTCGGTTTGGACTTTAGGATCAACTCGCTAACTTGTTTCACTCTGCTATTAATACCTTCTTTCTCAACCTGAAAACAGGAACGGCTCGGCGGCGGATCCGTTAATGTAAATACATCTACTAATCCTTGCTTGTGAAAGTCTCTGGCAATTGAGACTGGAACAATCGCCCACATTTCATCCTCTTCCAGAAAATCTTTCAGCATTTTTGCAGTGTCTATTTGAATGAAGGTGTTGCTCGTCGGTCCCCAATGCTTTTCATGCCAAATTTGATAATCCATTCCCCAATTAATAAAGAGCTGCTGCTCTGGACTTAATAGACTGTTATCAATTTCGTATGTAGTTGACTCAATTTTCTTCTTCTGAATCATAACCATCTGTTCTTCAAATAATTTCTGCACTTTGACGTTTTTCAAGATTCGGTCTTGCAGGGAAAACCCGATGTCAATGCTGTTTTGATCAATCAGATAGTAAATCTCATTGGACTGATGTGTATGGATTGCCAATCTGATGTCTGGTATTTGATGAAATACTACTGAATAAATATCTTTGAGGACATAATTATGAACACTGTCTACTGCACCTATACTAATCGTCGCCTCCCCGCTCGTTGACTTTAGATTTTTCGTTTCTAGATACAGGGCTTCAAATCTCAGGGCAAGTTGATAAAACCGCTCCCCTTCATGGGTCAGCGTCACACTTTTAACCCCTTTCTCTCGGTTCAACAAAACCACTTCATATTCTTTTTCAATAGAATAAAGTCTTTGACTGATCGTCGATTGGGAGACATACAATTGTTCAGCCGCTTTCGACAAACTCCCCAAACGGATAATTGTAAGAAAAGATTCTATCTGAATGTAATTCACTTGTTCACCTCTAATATCGATTTTACTTATATTTAATACTAATAAATTTAATTTTACACTATATAAAGTGGTCTTTATACTGACAGTAGTAAGTTATTTCTTAATTTTCTTACAAAGGGGGAAGCATTATGAAATGGTGGTTCAATTTGCCGTTGTACACGCAAATCGCAATCGGGGGATTAATTGGTATCGCTTTAGGTTTTTTATTGGGAGAAAACGCAAAATATCTTGAACCTGTAGGAACGTTATTTATAAATCTCTTGAAAATGCTTATTATTCCATTGGTTGTCACGTCTGTTCTAGCAGGCATCCTAAAAATGAAAGACGCCAAGTCGGTAGGTAAAATCGGAGGCGGATTTTTACTTTATCTCATATTAACGAGCTTTATCGCCACATCTATCGGGGTGCTTGTGGCTCTCGTTCTACAACCCGGAAAAGGGCTTCAATCTTTATTGGCTCATGGAGAGACAGTCGAAGCAGCCGAGTTTAGCTTTGTTGATCATTTCTTGACTTGGATTCCAACAAATATTTTTCAGTCTCTTGCAAATATGGAGATGCTTCCGATCATCTTGTTCACAGTATTTATTGGTTTAGTAATGATTACACTTGGCGAACACAATGTGCCGACCGTTACGAAATTCGTAAATGAAAGTGCCAATATCATGCTCAAGCTGACGAGCTTTATCATTCAATTGGCTCCTTATGGTATTTTGGCTTTGCTGGCAAGTCTAGTAGGAACGTTCGGATCAGACATGCTATCAGCTGTCATTAAATTTGTCATTGCTGATTATATTGCATTGATCTTGGTGCTCTTGATCGTATATCCAATCATCTTAAAGGTAACGACTGGCTTAAATCCGATTCAATTCTACAAAAACATTTATCCGTCGATGCTTTTTGCCTTCACTACATCGACCAGCACAGCAACAATCCCGGTTTCTTTACAAGTTACCAAAAATAATTTAGGCATTAGCCAAAAAACATCCGGCTTCACTATTCCTTTCGGAGCAACAGCAAATATGGATGGTTTCGCAGTGGCAATCGGGGTCATTTCGGTTTTTGCGGCCAATCTATATAACATCCCGATAACTTTAGGTATGATCCTTCAGTTCGTTTTACTAGGCTTGGTCTTGTCTATTGGCGCAGCAGGTGTCCGGGGTGCAGGGATTGTCATGTCCATCGTCCTTCTTGAGGCATTAGGGATGCCTTTATTGATCATTCCGATCCTGGCAGCTATTTGGCCGGTAATTGATATGGGGCATACTACGCTGAATATTGCAGGTGACTTGACTGGCACCACTGTAGTTGCTAAAAAGAATAACGATTTAAACGAAGCAGTTTTTAACTCTTCGAACAATCCAAAAGTGGATACGTCAAGCGAAGAAGTATTCTAATAAATTTATCGAAAGGTCGTGCTTCAAATGTCAGAACGCCATACAGATTTTTTCCCTGCAGACCTGCAAAACCAGCTTAACGGCCGGTTCTACTTTTTGAATCAGGACGTTTACGGTACACAGCGGCTTTTTTTTGAAAATGCTGGCGGTTCTTTGCGATTAAAATCTGCAGTAGAGGCTCAAACAAAGTACTCTGCATTTCCGGATTGCCCGGAACGTAATCATGACGTCGCATTAGATATTCGGAATGTGATTGATAAAGGAACTGAAGACATCCGCTTGTTTTTGAATGCACAAAGCGGCTCCATCGCTACATCACTGACCGCTTCAAAGCTGATGTTTGAAATCATCACTGCGGTTGCTGCATCAACATCTGCAGGAAACCTTGTCACTACGGCGATTGAACATCCATCTTCCTATGATGCATGCCAATTTGCTGCTGAACAATACCAGCACGAATTGCGTGTTGCCGCAGCTGATCCGGTGTCAGGAAGCATTCCGCTTTCGAATATTTTGGAACTGATCGATGAGCAGACGGTTCTTGTGTCTGTTATTTTGACTTCCAATATCACTGGGGCTATGCATGATATTAAGGAATACGCAAAAAAAATCAAAGAAAAGAATCCGGACACCGTAATTGTCGTGGATGCGGTTCAAGGGGCTCCCCACGGTGTAATTGATGTTGAAGACTGGAAAATCGACGCCCTGAACATCGCACCTTATAAAATGTTCGGCAATCGCGGAATCGGTTTTGCGTATCTTTCTGACCGCATCGCTTCTTTGCCGCACCATCGTCTGCTGGCGACCGCTTCAGACAATTGGCATGTCGGTAGCCCGACTCCTGCACATTTTGCAGGATTTACAGAAATCATCAACTATATTTGCGACATCGGCAGCTATTATAATGCTTCAAAAGACCGTAGAACCTTAATCGTCGAAGGAATGGAGCGCATTCATCAACAAGAACAAGCAATCCTCCACCGGTTTATAAACGGATCGACAGAAGCAACCGGAATTAAAAATTTACCAGGTGTCACTATTCACTTTGAACAAGTCAATAACATAAATCAGGATTTGATTTTGGCATTAACATTCGACAATATGTCCTGCTCAAAAGCAGTAAAAAAATATGGTGACCATAATATTCTCGTCTACGCCCGAGAGTCGACCAGCCACTACTCCAAGCGAATACTAGAAGCGATCGGCCTCGATGCCATCGTACGGGTATCACCGCTCCATTGCCACACCAAACAGGATGTGGATACTTTCCTGACAGTTACTCAAACCATTTTGTCAGAGGCGAATATAACCGTATAAAAAGGGCAGCTGCTTCAGAATCCTGAAGCAGCTGCCTTCATTAATTGGCATAATATTTTTATGACAGACTATTGCTATTCCAATTTAAGCCAATAGCCAATACACGCAAAACCTGACTCACTATTGCCTTTACTAGTGTTGCTACATACTACCGTCCGTCTTCTCAAGCTCCACAATCTTCTCGTAAAGCCCTTCCTCTTTCAGCCATTCCACAATCCGCTCTTTGGCAAATTCCTGTTCAAACTTGTACCAGTCTTCCGTCAAGTCCAGCGCATCCAATTGGTTCCGGAACTGCTGGAACGGTTTTTTTCGTTGCAGCGACTCCAGCAGTTTTTTCCGTTGGCTCGTGTCCGGCAATTGTCTTGCATACATTTCTCTTGCCTCATAGGCTTCCGGCGAAGTGAACTCCGGGATTATGATCAGGTCGTCCGCTGCTTCGACTTCTTCGTCCATTTCAAATTCGTCGTCGTATTCGGTATCGTCTTCATCTTCATCGTAGAATTCATCTTCAAACGGATCTTTCGGTTCGAAAATGATTTCTCCTGTCTTCACATTCAACATGCTTTGGAATTCTTCCGTCTGTATCAAATACTGGTCAGCCAACTCATCGATCAGCTTCATGGTTTTCGCCTCCGATACGTGTGATGAATGCGGTTCTGGTTTTATTTTAATGTATATGTGCAGATTTCGTAACCCTGCTATCTTAATGCTTGAGTTATACGATAAATTAATGGGGCAGCGAATGGTTTTCCAGTCAAAAAGGGTATATAAATAAAAAATAAATGAGGAGGTCTTCCACCATGTCCCATCCGCCAAAAACCCGAATTGACACTGCTGCTAGGGTGATCCAAGCTCCGCCAAGCGCCATCTACCAGGCATTTATGGATCCGGAATCGTTGGTTTCCTGGCTCCCCCCGGAAGGGATGTCGGCCCGTATCGACGAGTTTGACGCTCGCGAAGGCGGGACTTATCAGCTCACCCTCACTTACGAAGCCGATCCCTCTTACGTCGGAAAGACTTCGGACAATACCGACGTTTCCCGCGGCATGTTCCTTAAACTGGTGCCCGACACCAAAATCGTGACAGCTGGCGTGTTCGATTCCGAAGATCCAGCGTTCGCCGGTGAGATGACACAGACATGGTACCTCGAAGAAGTCCCGGAAGGCACCAAGGTCACCATCGTTTCTGAAAACGTTCCTCCGGGAATCCGGAAGGAAGACCATGACAACGGCATGAATTCCTCGCTTGGGAATCTTGCGAACTTTCTTGAAAACAGGTCGTAAACAAAAGAGCTTCCAGCAGGTGTGATTCACCGCTGGAAGCTCTTTGTCTTTTTGTATCATATTTAAGGGAGCACTACAAAACCGGGTAACGCTGTCAGCTTATATTGAAATATATAGCGACGGCGCGTCCAAGGGCTGGGCGAAGCAATGAGACGAGCGGTCTTCTCGGCTCATTGCGAAAGCCAAAGAGGTGTACAAAAGTTTTTGGGCACCTCTTTTGCGACGAGCTTGCGCAGGAGCAATGCCTTTTCTGTTTCGAAGCTAGCGAAGCGATGCAGAAACAATCGTCTTTGCTCTTCCCAAAGCGTCGAAGCGGCATATAAACCTTCTCTTCATTAGTACAACATATACAGTTTACGCTTCCATCTGCTCTTCCATCACCTTGCGCCACGACACCACTTCGCGTTCCTCGATCCGCTTCGCGAGAATTTCGTCCCAGCTGCCGCTTTCGGCATTCCAGACGCGGGCATAAAAGATGTCCTGCTTTTCGTCGTACAATTGGAACTCGATGCACGGGACGGCGCGCGTCTCCTGCTCGATGCAGCCGGCGATTCCGGTAGCGATGACTTGGAAGCTGTCTTCGGGCGGATACACAAGCTCTTTGGTGAGCATCCCTTGCATGCGCTCTTTGTTCAGGTTGCCTTTCACGGCATAGCGGAACGGTGGAAGCCCGTCGCCCGCTTCGATGTCCACGTCTTCCCCGGCCAGACGGTATTCATCGTGCACAGCGCTGAAAGTGGCCTGGGCGGAGTCCTCTTCCATCTCTTCGTCAAAGATACCCCGCTCCAAATAATCCATGCCTTTCGCTGTCGGCTTATAGCCCTTTTTCTCGAGCCCGATCAGGCCCGTGCGCTGCATCTTGTCGATCAGGTCGCGGATGAACAGCTCTTCTACAAACAGCATGTCAGCGAGTGCCGCGGCTCGGCGGATGTCCGCTTCCTGAAAACTCAACAGCAGCATCTTCATCAGGATGTCCATCTTCAGCCGTTTGACGCGGGTAAAGCGGACATCGTACAAGACGACCGGCAGCTGCCATGTCTGCTCCTTCAGAACCACTACATCCGGATTCTCCAATAAACCCGCACGCAGTCCGCTCTTCAGTTTCTCCATTCCCTCACCCCCTGCTTCCTGCCAATGCTTTCAAGCCGTTTTTCTGTTTCACAGTGTCCAGCACGTGCCGATACATCCGTTTCGTCTCTTCTTTTTTCGCACGCGCTGTGAACATCTCGGAGCTGCCGATCAGCACCAATAGTTCTTTGGCGCGCGACAGCGCGACGTTCAGCCGGCGGTAATCGTTCGCAAAGCCGATGTCGCCGTGGCTGTTTCCGTTGTTGCGCACCATGCTGAGGAGGATGACCTCCATTTCGCTTCCTTGGAAGCGGTCGACGGTGCCGGTGCGGATCGTCAGATGCGGCAGGCGCAGTTCCTGGTCAATCATGCGCTGCAGGCGCTTCACTTGTTCGCCGTAGAACGAGATGACACCGACGCTTTTCAATTCATCCGCCGGAATCCGTCCGGCCGCTTTCGCTTCTGCAGTGGCTTCGTTCATTTCCACGAGCAGCGCGCTGATCTCCTTGAGTTCCGCCGGGTTGAACAAGCTCTTCCCGCCGCTCATCCGCTCTTCGAAATACGCAGGTTCGTTCGGCAAATCGAGCCACATCAAATGGTTGCTGCGCGTGACCGAACGGGATTCCAGCAAGTGGTCGCGCTCGTGGTCCGAATCCTGGAGCCCGCATTGCAATTGCACCTTTTCGCCTTTGTAGAACGGCGTAATCGTCTCCATGATGTCCGCGTGCATGCGGTACTGGATCGCAAGCATCGTCTTGTTCGCTTCCGGCAGGTTTTTGTAAAGCCGTTCGAACAACGATTCTTCCAATAGCTTCTCGAGCTCCCGCTTTTCCTCGAAGCCGCTGTTTTCCTTGATCATTTCCTCAAGCGTTTCTTCCAGCGTATCGTTCCCTAGAAGCGGCGGCAGCTGATGATGGTCGCCGACCAGGATGATTTTCTTGCCTTTGAGCATCGGCAAGAGGAGTTCGGGCGGCGTCGCTTTTGACACCTCGTCGATGATGACGACGTCGAACTCCGGGTAGTTGTCGATGAAATCCTTGCGCGCCGAAGCGACGCATGTCGTGCCGATGACGTTTGCGTGCTTAATGTACAGTTTGCGGATTTCGTCCAAGTCGTGGTCGTTCGCGCCGTCCAGCAACTGGAGCCATTTCTTCTGGACCGACTGCAGGAGCGGCAAACTTTTCTGCTCCTGTTTGAGCGATTCCAATGTGAATGAAAGGCTCGCAAGCTGTTTCGCCGTTTCCTCGTATGCCGTTTCCGGGTCGGACGACAGGATTTCGGAGAGCGCATCGAGCTCTTTGTCCCGAAGCCTAATGGCATTTTGCAAGACGGCCATCTCTGCTTTGATTTCGTTCACCCTTGCTTCGTGCTTCGCGAACGATTCTCGCTCCGCTGACGCCTGTGCACTAAGCTCCGCTGCGCGTTTTTCTGCCGCTTCAAAAGCCGTCTTGTCCTTTTGCAGTTCCGCGAGATCCGCTTTATGGCCGCGGATCGTCCCTTCCAAATCGTCCGGCAAGCCGGACGCGACATTCAGCTCGCTGATCCGCGTTTGGAGCGGATCCCGTTCCCCTTCGAGTCGTTCGAGTTCCGCAAGCCATTTGCGGTCGAGTTCGATGTAATGCTGCTGCTGTTTCAAGATGCTGTCGGCCATCGCTTTTTGCAAGCCTTGGAATGTGCGCTTGGAGTCTTCGATGTATTCTTCCGCCGACTTCAGCTTCGCACCGCGCTGCCACAGGTTGTTCTGCCGCTTGTAAAGGCCGCTGAGTCCTTTGGCAAGGACCGCCGGATCGTTGCGCTGCGCACTTTTCAATACCCCTCTCAGCCGTTCCAAGAAGAAGTCCACATCCGCAGAAGTGAACACTCCTGGGTTGGTGAGTGCATCTTGCTTCACCTTATCAGCCGAAATCGCGGTTGGCGCAAGCAGTTCCTTTACGTATGCGATGGCGGACGCGATGCTTTCATTGTATTTCCGCAGCTTTTCCCATTCCGTCATCTTGTCTCGGATGAGGTCAAGCTTGTTGAGCGAATACGTGATTGCCGGCCCTTCCTCGATTTCCTGCTCTGCCATCACCTGCAGCAGGCCGTCCACTTTTTTGATGCTTTCAATCCCTGCCACCAGCGTATTCTTCTCTTCGATCACCGCAGTGACCTCTCGGCGTTTGTCCAAGGTCGCTGAGATATCCTGCTCCATGCCGGAAAGTTCTTCAGCAAGCGTCCGTGCAAGCTTCGCCTCTTCAAGCTGCCCGATTGCAGCTGAAATGCGCCGGAATTCATCGCGGAACCACTCGGCACTTTTGCTGTTGAAGAGCTCGGCATCTTTTTGGATCGCTCTCTCGAGCGCCTGCAGCTTCTGTTCAATTCTTTCCCCTTCAAGAGCCGCTTCCGCTTTCACGGACTCGAATGCCGTTAGCTTGTGCTGATCTTTTTCAAGCAGCGCCTGGATATTCCGGCGCTTCTCTTCGGCCGCCTTTTTTTCTTCGACAGCTTCCGCCAGCCGTTCAAAGACCGGCTGCAATTCAGCATACGCCCGTTCCGTTCCCGAGAGTTCCCCTTCAAGCCCTGCAGCACGCGCTTTCCGCGCTTCGTACTGGCTAGAGATTTCCTTCAAGGTGTTGTCTTTCCAATACTGGCCGACGTTTTCCTCGATGAACTTTTTGCCTTCCTCTTCGATGCTCTCCGTCCGGCCGACCCGCAAAATCCGGATATCCTTATGGGCCAATAAACGCCCGAGCGCATTGTCGACCGCGAGATTCGACTGCGATGCGACAAGCGTCTTCAAGCCCTTTTTCGCGTTCTGCAGGCAGATTTCCGCAATAACCGTTGTCTTCCCTGTTCCTGGAGGACCCTGGATGACGTACAGGTCTTCCGCGGCGACAGCACCTGACACCGCCCGCTGCTGGAATTCGTTCAGCCGGTTATGGAATGCCAGTTTCTCCAGCGGCTGCAGCGCAGCGACCGGCGGCTTCTCTTCGAATAACAGGCGGTCGAGCTTCGGATTCACCGCAAGCCCTTTTTCAAGGTTTGTGATGCCTTGGCGCAGCCTCCGGATCTGGCTGAGCGCCGCGAAATTGCTGAACACCACTTCTTTTTTCGCCAGCGCATGCCCTTTTTCCCGGAGCTGCTTGACCGCATAGCTCTGCAGCTCGATCTCCACTGTCCGGTTTGCCGCCTTGATGACCGTGCCGACGTCACCGTCAATTCCGGTCAGCCGCACGCTCAAGTTCTTGAGCGACTTCCATTCGGTGTCTTTCATTTGGCAGCCGGTGAGCGTGATGCGGCTGAAATCATGGCTGAACGCAAGTTTCGAGTAGCCGGTCTTGATGTCCGGAATGTCCATGCCGCGTTCCTGGATCTTCAGGTAGCCTTCCCAACTTGAAATGCGCTTTTTCACATAATCCGATTTTTCCTTCGCCGGCGTCATCCGGTTGATCAAATTGACAAACTCCACAGGGGCCGGCTCGCGGGAATCCTTGAATACAATCTGTTCCTCACGCTGCCAGTTCGTCCCGAGCGCCCCGTAGGATTTCCGCAGCGTCACGTTCGTCACCAGCAAACGGTGGTTCTGGAACACGCAGTGGAGGACGACCGAGCCGTCCAGCTTCTTCGACGCCAAGCGTTCCGCTTCCGTTCCTCCGAAAATGAGCGCAACCGAAAGCGAGCCATCCGCACTTGCGGGATAGCGTTCCATGAACACCCGGAACGGTTCGGCCGCATTAAAAAAGGAGCGTTCGCTGATGCCGAACCCTCTCATTTTTTCTGAAGCGGTGTTTGTCATTCGTAACGATGTTCTATATGTATCTGTCTTTGCCATTGCCATTTCCATCACCTGTTCTGTAGAACTGAAGACATTTTCCGGCCCGTTTCCTGCCGGAAGAAGGATGGCCGTTCGTCAAGCCTATCCGATTTGTTTACATCTCATCATATCATCATTTCGTCCGATTGAGCCGTGCCAACCACAAACTAATCCAAAAAACCCATCCGCATATGACAGGTTTTATTCGGCATGGCGCATCCGATGTTTAGCCCTCCTTGAGCGCGATAATTGATAGGCAACCAACAAATTTCAAGGAGGCTGATTCCATTGCCGAATTTACCTGATACGATGTCGCGCGTCCAAGACCAGACGCCAGAACCCATCAACCGGAAGTTCCAGGAGGACATCCAGGAAAGCATCGCCTATTACCGCGGCAAGAGCCCGACGGAAATCCAGCAGCGCATCGATGAATTGGACCAGGAATGGGACACTGAACGCGTTTTGGAAGCCAACGCCAGCACGCTCATCATCGTCGGCAGCGTTCTCGGCGCCACCGTCAACAAGCGCTGGAACATCCTTTCCGGCGTGGTCGACACGTTCCTGCTGCAGCACGCCATCCAGGGCTGGTGCCCGCCGCTTTCAGTCATCCGCCGCATGGGTATGAGGACGACGGAAGAAATCAACCAGGAAAAAGAAGCGCTGCAGGAATTGCTGTGACGTGAACGCTGTTTCGATGAACCGTCCCTACGGCAAAATCCGCTACAGATTTTCTGCAGCGGATTTTGCTTTTCTTCTATTTTTCCTCTTCTTCCGGCAATTTCGGCACCGCAGAGCTTTCGACGATCTTGTACGTCCCTTCGATGATGTCGATTTCCAGTGCGTCAAACGCAATCCTCTCCGACGCCGGGTCTTTGCCGTCAATCATCCGGCTCAGTGTAGCAATCGGATAAAACGTCAGCGAAGTGGCCGTCGGGTCCAACCCTCTCATGGTCGCTGTCCAGAAAAGGTCCTCCCGCGTCCGAGCCCCTCCGTATGCGGTTCCTCCGTTATAAGGGACTTTGTAGACATGCCCCAAATTGTCCTTGGCAATCAATTCCGCTTCTACATGCTCCCATTCTTCAAGCAAGGCCGGATCGACCAGTTGCTGGTAGGCGATGTTCACCGCAATACCTGTAAACGTCACTTCCGTAAAATGAACCGTCACGCCGCTTTCTGTGACTTTTTCGTCCAAGGGAATCGGTTCTTTGGTCAGCTGATCCACGGCAAACGCAAATTTCCAGTCACCCTTGATCTCTCCTTCTTCGGTGGCAAGGCTTTCCGGTTCCCACAGCACGTTGACCTGGGCTGTGTCTTTGCTGACATGCGTGATTGCACTCATGCCGGCAATTTGGCCGTCAATCACTTCCCACGTCATCGATGCATTCGGTCCGTCTGCTTCAAGCAATTGAGGGATCCCCGTCACATGCGCCGAATCATCCAATTCCTCTTTCGCAGTGACGGTATAGGTGAACGTCACATTGGTGCCATCGTACACCGCCTGGTCAATTGAAATCGTGATGCCGTTGCTCGTTTGCGACAGCCCCACTTCTTCACTGAAGCGCTCGTATTGCAGGAGCCCTTCCTCTTCTTCCGCGAAGATTGAGAACACGTTGCCGATGACCGGCAGTTCAGCCATATATTTCGCAAGTGCCGGAGAAGCGGTGAGGGCCGCTGTCGAAATGCCTACGGCCAGAACGGCTGCCGCAGCAGCCGGGAGAAGCCAGTTGCGCCGCTTCTTGATTTTAGGCGGAGCGGTTTCCAAAAATGCATCTTCAATGATCATGTTCAAGCGCTCATCCGGCACTTCTATCTGCTCCATCGCTTTCTTAATTGAAATCTCGTTGCCATTCATCTGCATACACTCCCTTCAAGCCTTTTTTCAGCAATCCCAGCCCCCGGTGGATCATCGTCTTCACGGTTCCTTCGGGACAATCCATGACTTCGGCGATCTGCTTCACCGTATAATCCTGGTAAAACCTGAGCATCAAAGCTGTCTTGTACTTCTCGGGCAATAAACCCAGCGCGTTTGCCACATCGAGCTGCTGGGCAATATCCGCGGAAGCGTCCTGTTCGGCGCTCTGTTCCTCCACTTCGTTCATTACAACCAATTTCTTGTTTCTCTTTATCACTGCCAATGCTTTATTGATGCAGATCCGTGTCAGCCACGTAGAAAAGAACGCCGGCTCTTTCACTTGGTGCACCGATTCGATGGCTTGAAGAACCGTCTGCTGGAAAATCTCCAGGGCGTCTTCTTCGTTTTTCACGTATGTAAATGCCATGCGGTACAATTTCTCTTTTTCCGCTTTTAATAATTGCTGGAGCGCCAGCCGGTCGCCCCGGATCGCCGCTGCAATCTTTTCCTCATCATGCTGCATCCACCTCATCCTCCCTTTATTTATTAGAGACGGCAGCCTCTCGAAACGTTTCGTTTATTTTTCAGGAAATGGCTGAAACAAAAAAACCTCCTAATTAAAGGAGGCTTTTCTTACAACGGTCCATAATCAATAAACTGCGCAATAATCAGGGCGGTTGCGGCAATTGCATACCACACGATCAATAGCGGGAAGATGAATTTCAGCCATTTTTCCCAACGGACACCGCCGACAGCAAGCGTCGCCATGAAGTAACCGGATGTCGGGTAGAAAATATTGGTGAAGCCGTCTCCCATCAAAAAGGCCAACACGGCTGTCTGCCGCGTCACTCCGCTGATATCGGAAAGCCCTGTCATGATCGGCATCGTCACCATCGCCTGCCCGCTTCCGGACGGAATCAGGAAGTTCAGCGCCGCCTGGACAATGAGCATAAATACTGCCGTCAACGAATCCGGCATGATATTCACCAGTTCACCCAGTGCGTAAATGATTGTATCCATAATATCTCCAGCATCAAGAACCACCGCGATACCGCGCGCAATCCCGACGACGATCGCCCCGAGCAGGATTTTCTTGAATCCTTCATTGAAGGCATCCGCTATTTCGGAAGGCTTTAAGCCGGCTACGAGGCCTGCCGTTACACCAATCAACGCGTAGAGCCCGGTCAGCTCACGGAAGTACCAGCCGTAATTCAGCAAGCCGAACAACAGGACGCCGAACGCCACCAATAACGTCAGTGCCGTCCACATCTGGCGTTTTGTCGCTTTCACTGCTTTCATTTCTTCCATTTCCGGTTGCGCATCCTCTTTATCGAAGACAATGCTCAGTTCCGGATTCCGCTGCACTTTCCTGGCATAGCGCCAGACATAAGCCATTCCGATCGTCAAAACGATCGCCAAAAGAATGATGCGGTACCACATGCCGGAGTACAAGGGCAGCTCGGCGATTTCCTGCGCTACGCCGAGGTTGGCCGGAATCGCCAACGCCAGCGTAAAGCCGGCAATCGTCGACACCAGCACAATTGCTGTCGCGGTGATTTTATCAAACCCGAGTTTCAGCACGAGCGGCAGAATCGCTGGCAAATAAATCAGGGACATTTCCACTTGTCCCGTGAATGTCGTGAACAACGCAAACGGGATCATTAGCGTCGGAATGATCCATAGCCCTTTATCGGAAAATTTGCTGGCCAGCTTGTTGACGGCCAGGGAGATGACGCCGGTCCGTTCAATGACGGCGAACATCCCGCCGATCATGATGATTCCGAAAATGATTTCCGCGGTCTGGATAAACCCGTCCGGAATCGCAAACATAAACTCGAGGAATGTAACTGGAGAAGCTTCTATGTATTCAAATGTTCCCGGCTGAATCACTTCAGCGCCGCTTTCATTCGCCACCCGCTCAAACTGGCCGGCAGGAATGATGTAACTGACCAATGAGGCCACCGCAATCATCAGGAATAAAATTACGAAAATGTGCGGTACTTTCATTTTCTTCTTCTTTTTCGGTTCGGCAGTATGGTTTTGGCTAACCACCCAATCCCTCCCTTTTCTGATTTGTCTCAATTATTGTAACATAGATGGGAACAGCCTTTCTTTTACCCCTGTCTGCTCTGAATTGCTGCATGACTAAAAAACACCGCCTTCTCAAAACTAGAAATTGAGAGGGCGGTGTATCGGTAAGGAAGTTCCGGGCACAATTTTAAAAAAAGCAGAAGATGCACCTGCGGATCAGTGAATGAACAGAAACAGCTGCTTCTGCCCTTCTCCGTCCGAACGCGAGTCGGCATTTCCGCTGAAATCGATCCATTTCACGCGCTGGGCACGCTGTTCGATTCGGATATGCAGTTCTTCTTCGATTTCCATAAGTTTCATCACAATTTCAAGGTACGGCAATCCAAAACGGGCCATCGCCGAGTTGACGGGGGAATCCGCCAAGACGAGGCTAAAGAATTCATCGACGGTCGTCGCCTTATCCGCCAAAGCATTTTCGGCCTCCGTGATGAATTCGTATAGTTTCCTTTTATCTTCCGGAAGCCGTTTCACTTCGCTCTTCCGCAAAAAGTCCAACAATCCTTCGTTCATCGCTTTTCCCCCTTGTCCACTGCTCTTATACTTCTATTTTACCAGCTTGCTTTTTTAATTCCAGGCAATTGTCCTTTATGGGCTAGTTCCCGGAACGCAATGCGCGACATCTTAAATTTGCGCATGAAGCCGCGCGGGCGGCCGGTCACTTGGCAGCGGTTCTTCAAGCGCGTTGGCGAAGAATTCCGCGGCAGCTTGTTCAGCGACTCGTAATCCCCTTTATCTTTCAGCTCCTGGCGAACCGCTGCGTAGCGGGCCACCAATTCCTGCTGTTTTAAGTCTTTTGCGACTTTAGATTTCTTGGCCATCGGTACTTCTCCTCCTAATGTGTAATCGTTACGTTTTACAAATGCGTAAAAATTTTTACTTCGTTTCGCGGTGCAGCGTGACTTTCTGGAGTCGCGGGCAGTATTTCTTCAATTCGATCCGCTCCGGGTTGTTGCGTTTGTTCTTAGTTGTCGCGTAATTGCGGTCGCCCGTTTCAGTGCAGGCGAGGGTGATGTTAATGCGCATGGTCCATGTCGCCTCCTTCCGTTTCTGCGTAGAATGCCGGCAATGGATCAGGAAACTCCTGCCATTCCATTCCCATTTCTTCTTCGGTCAAGACACAGCGTTCCAGTTCTTCTGTTATCATCTGTTGGTCCATGCCGATGCCGATCAGCACGAGTTCCGTCATCTTCAGGCCATACTCCGTGTCCCACATCCCCGCTTGCTCGATGCTGAGCGAAGGCCCTGCCTGGGATAAAAGGGCAGCTGCGTCGTCGCGCGTGGCGATCCATAAAAAGCCTTTCGCGCGGACCACTTCCACCGGCCATTCCATGATCCATTCCATCAGCCGCTGAGGGTGGAACGGCCTTTGGCTCCGGAAGACGAATGAGCCGATGCCATATTCTTCTGTCTCGGGCACGTGTTCCTCGTTCAATTCCTTGATCCACCCTGCACTTTGGCTCGCCCGCTCGAGATTGAAGCGGTTCGTGTTCAGCACTTCGTTTGGATCGATTTTTGAATACCGGGTGCCGATAATCCGGGCATCCGGATTCAAGCGCCGAAGCACCGCTTTCAGCTTTTCGCCCTTTTCCGCGCTGATCAGGTCGAGCTTGTTGACGACCAGGACGTCCGCAAACTCGATCTGGTCGATCAGCAGGTCTGCGATTTCGCGTACATCATCTGCCGCGGCGGCTTCTTTCCGGTCAAGCAGCGTATCCCCGGAGGAAAAATCGGCCCAGAACCTGGCAGCATCCACCACAGTCACCATCGTATCCAAGCGGCATAGGTCCGGCAAATCGATCGCCAATTCCGCATCGCCGTATGAAAACGTCTGGGCGACCGGAACCGGTTCGCTGATGCCGGACGATTCGATGACGATGTAATCGATCGAGCCAAGCTTCGCCAGCTTCTCCACTTCCACGATCAGATCCTCCCTCAGCGTGCAGCAGATGCAGCCGTTCTGCATCTCCACGAGCTTCTCCTCCGTCCGCGAAAAACCTCCCTGTTCCACCAGTGAAGCATCGATGTTCACTTCGCTCATGTCGTTCACGATGACCGCCACTTTCAGCCCGTCCCGGTTATGTAAGATATTGTTAAGTAACGTCGTCTTGCCGGCGCCCAGATAGCCGCTCAGCACGGTCACCGGAATCCTGTTATCCATCCACCCAACTCCTTTCGGTTGCACAATAAAACTGCAAATAGTAATCATTACGTTTTATAGCATATAAGTTTATCCAAGAAACTGCAAGTACTTCTATAAAATTTTTACCAGAACTCTCCCTTCTTTTATTGGCCAGGAGCTTTTGGGCATGAAAAAAAGAAGCTTTGCGAAAAGCTTCTCTCTTTTCCGTCAGCGGCATCAGCCTGCCCCATCGGCTCTTGCTATTTCTTCGCGCACTTGGTCCAGAAACGCACGGGCGGCGCTTGAGAACGCCTGGTGTTTTTTCCAGACGATATTCAAGTTTGCTTCCAGCTTCGGCTCCAGCGGCCGGAAGCAGAAATTGCTAGTTCCTGAAGTGTTGATCAGTTTGTCAATGCACAGCGCATAGCCGACGTTCTCCTCCACAAACCAGGCCGCGTTGTATAGCAGGTTGTACGTGGCCGTGATGTTCAATTCCCCGGCATCCCGGCCGAACCATCCGCTGATTTCATTGCCTACTGCAGTCTGGCGAGAAATTAGCAGCGGTTGACCAACCAGGTCGGCCGGCTTGATGGACGGCTTGTCGGCCAGCGGACTATCTTTTCGCATCAGCACCCCCCAGACGTCTGCAGCGGGCAGTTTTAAGTAATCGTATTTCCGCTTGTCAGCCGGTTCAATGACTACCCCAAAATCCAGCAGCCCCTTGTCCAATTTCTCGGCAATGTCGTCTGCATTTCCGCTGTAGAGATGGAAGCGGATATCCGGATGGCGCGCCGCCAATTTCCGGGAAGCTTTGGCGATCAGCTGCATGGCGTGCGTCTCTCCCGCTCCAATATGGATATCGCCGCCGATGGCCTCTTTTGGACGCTTTAAATCGGCTTCGGCTTTATCCGCCAATTCGACGATCTCTCTCGCTTTTTTCAGCAGGAACAGCCCTTCTTCCGTCAGCGAAATTTTCCGCTTGCCCCGGACAAACAGCGTGATCCCCAATTCGGTTTCCAGCTCTTTCAATTGCCGGGATAGCGTCGGCTGCGTTAAATGGAGCCGTTTGGCCGCGGCGGAAATGGTTTCTTCATTTGCCACTGCGATGAAATAGCGCAGCACCCGAATGTCCATCGAACCCCTCCCCTTGTATATGCCCAAAAGGCATGTTGGTCTATTTGATATAGGCATTCGCTTTCTGAATCTTACCATTCTATAATAAAGCCGAAAAGACAAATCATTCAGCGAATAGCCATCCGACCGGACGGCACCAGATGTCTGGCCGGAAACCAACCATCAGAAAGGCGGCGTCATGCCATGAACATGAATGAATTCATCGAGTTTTGCCGGCAAGGAAATTCGATATCCGGAGATGACACGGAATTGCACGGCCTGCTGGTCCAATGCAGTTTCGATGCACAAAAAGTGACCATGGAACTGAATACGTCCTTTCACACAAAAGAAGAAATTACGGCTCTTTTCAGCGAACTGACTGGCCAGGAGGTGGACCCGTCGTTCATGTGCTTCCCTCCTTTTTACACAGACTTCGGCAAAAACATCACCATCGGGAAGAACGTATTTCTTAATACGGGCTGCTCGTTCCAAGACCGCGGGGGCATCCGGATCGGCGACGGCGCCCAGATCGGCATGAACGTCGCGATTGCCACACTCAACCACGGCCTCCCGTTGAAAACCCGCAGCACGACTTACGCACAGCCCGTCGTGATCGGTGAGAATGCCTGGATCGGCTCCAACGCGACCATACTGCCCGGTGTGACCATCGGCGACAATTCCATCGTTGCCGCAGGAGCTGTTGTCACAAAAGACATTCCTCCGGACAGTGTAGCTGCCGGAGTGCCCGCCAAAGTGATCAAAACCATCGATCAGGATGCCTGAACAAAAAAACCGATTCTCCTGCTAGACAGGAGAATCGGTTTTTCTATTTGTTTGGTTATCGTTTTTCTGCCGCGTCACGCTGCACGATCTTGTCGCTCACCTGCTGGCCGCTCAGTGTCACCATCGGCATGCCGCCGCCCGGGTTCACCGTGCCGCCGACAAAATACAGGTTGTCGTACAGTTCGCTCTGCTTTTTATGCTTGAAGCCGCCGTTTTTCCGTTTGTCGGATACGGTGCCGTAGATTGCACCGCGGTCGGATCCGTAGATGCGCTCGATGTCGTGCGGCGTCCAGACGTCGCGCGTTACGATGTTCTCGCGCAGCCCCGTCAGGCCCATGCGCTCGAGCTTGTCGATGACGCGGTCTTCGAACTTCCGGTAATCGTCCGGCGTGAACGGGTGGTCCTGGATATACGGGATGTGCGGCAAGATCTTCAAGTTCTCATGCCCAGGCGGCGCCTGGGTGGGATCGGTTTTATTGGTATTGACGAGGTAGATTGTCGGGTCGTCCGGCAGTTCGTGTTTCTCGAACACTTTCTCCATCTGTTCGTGCAGGTTCTCCGAGAAGAAGAAGTTGTGATGGTTCAGGAACGGGTATTCCTTCTTCACACCAAGGTGCAGCACAAGGCCGGAACTTGCCGGTTCGAATGTCTTCTCGAGCTTCCCGACATACTCCTTGTCGGCATAGACCATCTTTTTATAGAACGGAATCACTTCCATGTTCGACACGTAATAATCAGCCGTTTGGAATGAACCATCCTCCAGTTCGACGCCGTTGATGCCTTTGGCTTCGTCTGTGTACGCGCGGATCACGCCCATGCCGGTGTGGATCTCGACGCCTTCTTCTTTAGCGAGCTTTGTCAGGCCTTCCGCCAGTTTGTTGATGCCCCCCGGCACGTACCAGCAGCCTTGCGCATGCTGCATATATACCATCATATTGAGCACGGCAGGCGCGTTGTACGGCGACGAGCCCACGTATTTGATGAAATACGCGATCATGTCGCGCAGATGCGGATTGGAGATGCGCTTCTCAATCGCGCTGTACATCGTCGAGGCCAAATCGAACCCAGTCAGCGTCGCACGCACGCCGTGGATCGCCACTGCCTCTTTCGGCGTCTCGAAGCCCTCCGCCAAATAGCCGTCTTCCGTCGTCTGGTAGAGCTTTTTCGCATACTTCAAGAACGCGTAATACTCTTTGATGTCTTTTTTCGACAGCGATGGATTCGCGCGTTCCATCAAGTGAAGGTCATGGTAGAGATCCAGCACCGTGCCGTCCGGAAAGAACGAGCGCCATTCGCGTTCAAGGCGCTGCGTCGGGATATAATCGCTCATGCGCTTGCCGCTGCCCTGGAACAATTTCTCGAACACATGCGGCATCGTCAAAATGGACGGGCCGAGGTCGAAGCCGAAGCCGTCCTGCTCCAGGCGGTTCACTTTCCCGCCGATATGGTCATTCTTTTCATATATCGAAACCGCGTACCCTTTTTGGGCGAGGGAGATCGCAGCCGACAAGCCGCCGAGGCCGCCGCCGATTACGAGCACGGATTTTCTAGGATTCTTCATAAACAAAACGCCTTCTTCCCCAATTTATTTTCATTCCATCCCTTTCGTGAACGGCCGCTTCATTTCCTGCTTCCATTCAAAGTCCAGCTTGCCTATGTGCCGGAAATCCAGCTGAATAAAACCTGTTTAGGTTCTTAATTCCCCTTCTCGCTGCTTCTTAAAACTTTTCTCGCATAGCATTTGTATAATAATTATATACTATTAGTAGAAGGAAAAGAATTACTAACACAGAGCAAGAATCCCCGCCGCTTTCCCACAAAAAAAGCCGGGCGAAGTCCGCCCGGCTGCATCGTTTATTTTTTTGTCTTCTCTTTGATCTTGTTCGCCACTTCGTCTTTCATTTCCATGGCTTGATCTTTATAGGTTGCCGCTTTTTCCTTGTAGTCGTCCTTGTTTTCTTCCCAGTGTGTCAGCGTCTTGTCTTTCAATGCGTTCAGCTTGTCGAGAAATGCCATTCCAATCATCCTTCCGTTCTGCCTGGCTTTAGCGGACAGGCGAACTCCCGCAAGCATAACGCGTTCAGGGCGCATTGTCTAAAAGGACGTCCCTCCGGAAGACCTTAATAAGCAGATAGAGTGTCTATTCCAGCCCTCTGGTCATGAACACTAGCCGGTCGATTTCACTGAACCCGTTCCTCCGATAGAATTCCTCAGCCGGGATCCCGCGGTCCGTCAAAAGTGATAGATGCGTGACGTCGTCCGCACCGAGTTCCTTCACCAGCCGTTCAAGCAAGGCTGTGCCGATGCCTCGGTTCTGCCGGTCTCCCCGGACGCACATTTCATTGATGAAAAATTCATCTCCGCTCCACCAGGTGCGTTTCGCTCCGAACAAAAAACCTAGGACTTCCCCATTTTCTGTCGCTAGCATCCCTGTGAATCCAGGCGTGCGAAAAAAGTCCAGCAGATATCGAGCGGCTGTCTCCTGCACCCACCGATCATTCCAAGGTGCTTCATTGAAAACCTGGGTGAACGTCTCGGTGCATTTTGCCAAATCGCTTTCTGTCGCTCGTTTGATTTCCATGGCTCCACCTCTCATTCGTTTGCGTTTAGTTGCCGATCCGCAGCGCACGGTCCTTGTTCTGCAGCACCGCCAGAATGCTGAGGGCTGCGAGCAGGCTTGTCTTCGGGTTGTCCGGCATCGAGTTGTTTTCGACCTCAAGGCGCATGTTCCCGAAAATCCCTTCCGCTTCGATCGTGTGGGTGTTCCGCTCAACGGCCGGATCGACGATGATGCGCACCCGCGTTTCCTCGACGCCGATTCCGGCAAGCGCCAATACCAGCGCCACGTTGACGTTTTTCGGGAACCGTTCGACCGCGTCAAATGCCGACCCTTCGAAGATCACCTTTTCGCTGTCCGCTTCGATCCCGAGCGATGCAGGGGATTTCCGCGTGGTGATCCGGACTTTCTCCAGCCCGCCGGCCGCTTTCGCCGACTGCAAAAGATCCAGTCCGCCAATCGCACCGGACGGGAGGAAGATGTGCGAGCCGCCCTCCTCCGCCAGGCTTTTGATTTCGTCAAGGAACGCCGCGTCCTTGAAGACGCCGATGCTGCTGACGACAAGATCGATGTTGTTTGCCGCCACATCTCCGAGATAAAGCCCGGCCGCTTCCACCGTCGAAGCTTCCACTACGATGTCGAGCGGCGTCTCCAAAAAGTCTTGGATGTCCGTGTAAAACTCGACGCCAAAATGGGTTTTCAATCGCTCGCCAACAATCACGTTGCGGCCGAAAATCGCGGTCACCTTCCCATTTGCCAGATGGTTCTTATTCACCTGTTCCAATAAAAACGACGCGATATTGCCTGTTCCGATGATTCCAATGTTCATGGTCGGCCTCCTCTTCTATCCGATATTCATGGAATATTGTCTTCTTTAAATAAATTGTAAGCTATCTCCAAGCAATAAAACAGCTATGAGTTGTTCCATTAAACGAGAAACACCTGCAATTCCGGGGGATGGAATTGCAGGTGTTTTTTGTACCATCAGATTTTACAGGATTTATTCAAAGATCAAAACGCCGGGCGGTAAGCCGTAAGCGGAATGTCTTCGTATGCTTCTGGATCCAGTTCTTCGACCGAACCGTCTGCGACGCCTTCAATGATGGCGGAAAGGCCGCGTTCGACCGATTTGACCAACTGGCCTTTTTCCTTCTGTCCAAGCGACTGCGTTTGGCCTCTGACTTCAAACAGCACCGTGCCGCTGCCGTTCAGGGCGTAGCTGCCAAGCGCAGTACCTGGAAGGTCGAGCCCTTGCGAATAAAGCGAGATGTTCGTAAACTTCGAGTCGCCGTACGACTGCAGTTCGTTATACGCCAGCAAGTTCAGCTGTCTCGAGAAATCGTAATTGTAGTTGTCCGCGTACTCCGCATAATCCGCGCCTTCAGGCGTGCTCGGATCCGGCACGAATTGAGCCGACAGGGACAATGTTACAGGATCCGCTGTGCCGTCCACATAGTAAAGTCCCTGGTGGTGCAAGTCGATAAAGACATCCACTTTGCCGAATTCGTCCTGCAGGGATTTATAGACATCACGTGAAACTTGGGCTTCCGGTGTGATGAACCAGCCCGGCTCATCGGACGCGCCCGGGAAATCTTCCGCTTGCGGAACGTAATCAAGGTCAGGGTTGAAATCGCGGTTCACGTCAAATCCAGGATTCGCACCGTAATCATAGCTCTGGCTGATGCCGCGGTCCAGGTAGTTCCAAGACGGCGCAGCTCCTGACAATTGCGGATAGCTTTCCACTACTTCGCTCCATGTCAGGCTGTTGCGGCGTTTGTCCGCTTCCGAAGCGTCCGGGTTCATCATCGGCATGAAGACGACCGTCACTTGTTCGCGGAGTTCTTTAGCCTCTTTGGAATTGCCGGACAGCGTCTTCAATAAATTAAGGATCGCCACCGTGCCTGTTTTTTCATTGCCGTGGATTTCGCTTTGGACCAAAAGGACCTTATCGCCTGTCCCGACGCGTGCGGTATAGATATCCAATCCTTCATGCGACTGCCCTGCCACTTCCAACTGGACAGTGCCTTTGCTGTTTGCCGCAATTTGCTTCAGGCTTTTTTGCAGCTCCTGATAGTCGATAAATCCGGAAATACTATTGTCATGGTGATGCTCGGTCTTCGTTACCGGATCAGCCGCATAAACCGGCATCGCCAATGCTGTACACAAACTCAAAACTCCGACTGTACTCGCCCATCTTCTCTTCAAAAACATCCACTCCCTCAAATTTTTAATTGCCTGCATTCGCTTGCAAAATTTGACGCCTCTTTGTTGCCTCCTTTTTTGAAATTTACCTTTACCCAAAAAGAGCATAGCAATAAAAGAAATAATAGTAAATATATTTAGAATATTCAGTTCTTATGTATTATTCGACTCCCTAAAGACCTTGTTTTCTTGTATCTATCGGCGCAGGACTCCTTAACTACTTCGGGCCGCTAAATACTTTTCCGCAAATAAAACCACCTTTCCGGAGAAAGATGGTTTCTGTCTAAATAAGTGTTTTCTTATACGATAAATCAGTTCTGCCGGGCAAAAAGATGCTGCGCCGCATGCTTGAACGACTGCATCAGAAAGTCCCGTGCCGTCCGGCTGATTTCGGCTTTCGGGTTGATGATATCGAAGCCGTGGTAGGCGCCTTTGTAAATCTTGAAATCAACGGGCACGCCCGCTCGCTTCAAGTTCTCCACGAACTGGATCGTCTCATCCCGGAATGGTTCGATGTCGCCGACGAACGTAACGGCCGGGGGCAAATTGCGGTAGTCCACTGCCCTTCCTGCTGCAGCGTAGGACGGCACGCCTGTTCCGAAGCGCTCACCCAGGTACAGCTTCCATGCCCAACGGTTCATATCCGAATTCCATATATAGGCGTTGTTCTCCCGGGCCGATTCGGTCGCCATCCGGTCATCGAGCATCGGATAAAGCGGCATTTGAAAAGCCAGCTTCACTTCGCCTCGGTCCCGCGCGTAAAGGGCAAGCGCTGCCGTCAAGCCGCCGCCTGCACTCTCGCCGCCTGCCATCAGCTGGTCGTCCCGGATCCCGAGTTCCGCTGCATGGTCCTTCATCCACAGCAGCACCACGTAGCAATCCTCAAGCGCTGCCGGATAAGGTGCGTCGATCGACAGCCGGTAATCCGGCGCGACGATGACGCAATCGCTCGCGTTGATCAGCTCCTTGTACATGTCCCCGCTCATCTCCGGCACGCCTTGGGCATAGCCGCCGCCGTGGATCCATAACACGCCGGGCACCCCTTCCACCGGATGGAGCGGCTTGTAGATCCGCACGCGTATCATAGATCCGTCCACCCGACTCACCTCCACCTCGCTGCAGTCAAGCCCGTCAATGTCTCTGCCCCGGAACCGCTTGTCCATCACTTTCCGGGAATTTTGCATCGCCTGAATGAACTCGTCTTCACTCTTTTTCATCACCAGCCGGTTCAGCAGCATCCCTCTGAACCGCAATTGCTTATCGACCTCTTTGCGTGATACTTTCACCCTGGTTCTCTCCCTTTTTTCATTCTAACATTCCTGAATTTTTCTCTTGTAATAAATTGTAAGCTATCCTTCAACAGAAAAACAGCCGGAGAAAAGACATGCTCTCTCTTTTCTCCGGCTGTTTTATATGCAAGATGTATTTAATTGTTTATGAAATTAACAAATCCTGTTGTTGGCTGCAATGGATCACATTATCTCGCCAGATTCAAAACGCTTCCCAACAACACATTCGCACCGTTTTCAATGTCGGTCGCTTCTGCAAATTCTTTCGGATTATGGCTCACGCCGTTCAAGCATGGGATGAAGATGAGGCCGGAATCCATGACGGACGCCAGTGAATTGGCGTCGTGATTGGCCCCGCTCATCATCATGCAATAATCTACACCCGTTTCCAGGCAAACCTGTTCGACCGTGTCAATCAGTTTTTTCGACAGCTCGGACGGGTTTTTCTCAATATTCGGTTTGATCATCACATGATGATTGGCATGGGCATACGCCGAAAACCGCTCCGTAATCCGGTGCATCATCTCCATATCCGTCCCTCTTACTTCAAGGGTGAAGTTAACCTCTCCAGGCACCACATTCGGCAGATTCGGATGCACATACAATTCACCGACGGTTCCGACATTCGGTTCACCGTATTCTTTGACGATGCGGTCGAATTCCAAGAGGATTTTCGCTGTGCTGATCAACGCATCGTCTCGTTCGCCCATTCCCATTGTTCCGGAATGCGCCGCTTCGCCGTGTACCGTCACGTCCAGCCGCTTGATGCCTGCAATTGAATGAACGATTCCGATGTCCGTACCGCCTGCCTCCAGCTTTTTCCCTTGTTCAATGTGGAGTTCCAAAAAGCTGCTGAATTGTTCTGCTCCCGCGGTCTCTTTCACTTGCTGAGGCGTGAATGGTGTGCTTTCCAGCCGCTTGATGAAATCGTCATCAAATTGGATGCTGCCGCAAATCGCACGGCTGCCGAAAGTCCCGCCGAGCAGGTTCGCTTCTTCTCCGCGGAACGAAACCGCCGTCACCGGCTTTGCCAATTCGGCCTCTTTTTCGGCGAGCGTGAGCAATACTTCCAACCCTGCCACTACGCCAAGAGCGCCGTCGTATTTTCCGCCGTTTTTAACAGTATCGAGATGCGAACCGATCAAGATGCCTTTTCCGCTTTCCGGCCCCACTGTCCCGAACACATTGCCGATGGCGTCGCGATACGTACGGATGGAATGTTTCTCGCACGTTTCGATAAACCAATCCAATGCCAATTTTTCTTGTTCGGTGTAGGCGAGGCGGGTGATCCCTTCGCCATCCGAGGTGATGCAGTTCACCTCGTCCAGCATGCCCATTAACCTTTCCCCGTTTACTTTCACCTTTTTTCACCTCCCATTTATTCATTCGGTTTTACAAAGCGTCCGATCGCCTCTTCTTCTATACCCTTTTCATGGGAATAAACCAATTGCCCCCGGACAAACGTCGCTTCAACCCGGTTCTTGACCGAATGTCCATGATAAGGGGAAACATCGGATACCGAGATAAATTCGTTTTCATCGATTTTCCAGGAAGCCGGGTTTTTGATGATCGCGAAATCCGCGTCTTTCCCCTGCTCGATCGACCCTTTTTGAATCAAGTTGAACCGTTTGGCAGGCGCAAGTGCCAGCAGATCCGCAAATCGGCTCAAGGAGACACTCTTCTCTCCAACTAAACGGTCGAAAAGGAGCGGCACCATGATTTCAAGGCCCGGCGTACCGGATTTCGCTTTAAAGATGTCGTCATCGCCAATCGATTTGTCCGCTTTTTGCCACGGTGCATGATCGGATGTAATAAAGTCGATTCTGCCGTCCAGCAATTGCGCTTCCAACGCTGCCACTTCCTGCGGCTCCCGAAGCGGCGGGTTGATTTTCGCTTTCGGTCCGTATTTCTCCAAGTCCTCCGTAGACAGAAGCAAGTAGTTATAGCACGTCTCCGCGGTCACGTCCGTCCCTTGTTCCTTGAACCAATTGATGTAGTCGAGGCTCCGCGCATGGCTGACATGGACAATGTGCAGCTTTGCATCTGTCCAGGATGCCATGTCCAGTAATTTGATGACAGCCGTCGTCTCTGTGACCGGTGGCCGAGTACGGTTGTGGAAGATCGGCTCCAAGTTGTTTTCCGCTTTCGCTTCTTCGATATACGTCGACAGCAATTCATCGTTTTCCGCATGGAATGCGACAACCAGATCCCTTTCTGCCGTTTTTTTCATCGCTTCAAGGATGTCCGCATCCGCAATCCGCGGGAATCGGTACGGGTCGGTTTCAAATGTTGACAGTTTGAACCCGGCCACGCCGCCTTCTACCAATTCTTCGATCACGCTTGCGCCGTCTTGTTTCGGGATGGTGCCCCATAACGCAATGTCGACAACCGACTCGCTATTGATTGTCTCAATTTTCTTTTTCAGCACCTCGCCGCTTGCGACCGGAACCGGCAAATCATACGGCATATCCAAAAACGTCGTGATGCCGCCTTTCGCCGCTGCATAAGAAGCACGTTTGATGCCTTCGTTCGGGTTGCTGTAGCAATGGACGTGGGCATCGATAAATCCCGGGAAGACGAAATCCTCTCCGAAATCATGGATGTCTTCGCCTTGCAGCACGCCGGCAGTTTCGGATATCTCCATTATTTTCCCATCGTTTATTCCAACTTCGCCCGGGAATTTCCCTTGCGGTGTGACAATAGTTCCTTGGATTACTTTATCGTATTTCATCTCAACTCTCCTTCGCTTTTCTTGTTGCTCCGACTGCAGCCAGTCCATACGATGTGGCAAGTAAGCCAACCAATGAGGCGAACAACCCGTACATCACGTACAGGTCCGAGCCGAGCATATGGGCTATCGCAGAACCGCCGATACCCATGACGATGCTCGCAATGCCTGAACGGTGATCCAGAATGTTTTTGTCTCTCAGGATAAAGCCGCCGAGAATCGGTACAAGTAGCGCCGACACCGAATACGCGAATGACGCGACAATCCAGCTAAGAGCCTGCGGATAAAAGTTCGCCAGTATGACAGCGAGCGTCAAGACTCCGACAGAGACAATCCGGGAAACCGAAACCAATTTCTTCTCCTCGATGTCCGGATTGACGTAATTCGTATAGATGTCTTTTGTAATTGTCACCACGACCGATTGAACGGCGCTGCTTAAGGTCGACATGATCGTTGCAACGATGAACACCGCGAACATAACCAGGAACCATTCAGGCGTCTGGGTCAAAAACCAGCCGGTGGCATTTTCCGGACTGTCGAGATTCGGGTTGAGCGAACGCACCGTCAAGCCGATCGTGGAGGACCAGAACGTCGCGAGCGCAAATAGGACCGCGGTTACGCCGATGGATATCGTTGCGTTTCTCGAGTTGTTTGCAGAAAAGATGCGCTGGTACAGCTGCTGATTGGTCAAGTTCCCCGGCATGACGCCGAACACCCAAAACAGGACTGTTCCCATCCCAATCCCCGCAAGTCCGCTTGGGAAATCGGAAATTTCACTAGGCGTATTCGATATGATCGTCTGAAATCCGCCGCCCATATCCATCGCCATGAAGAAAGCGATTACAGCTCCGACCAACATCGCACAACCAAAGATGAAATCTGTCCACGCAACCGAAGTCATACCGGCTGGCAGAACGAACGCCAGACTGATCACCGCAAAAATCGTCACCATGAGTCCCGCATCCATTCCGGTGATCGTCGAGAAAATCTTTCCGAAGCCGACCAGCTGCGTGATCATCCAGCCGAACGGTACGATCAGCGTGCTTAAAATCGTCAAGACGGATAGGACTGGATGGTTGCCGTAAATCTTTTTGATGATGTCCGGCATTGTTTCAAACTCACTGTTCCGCAACCATTTCGCCATGAACAGAAAAGGTAAAAAACCGACCATTGTCAATAAGCCGTACGTCAGCGTTGACCAGCCGCTCGAATAAGCGGTACCGACAAGGCCGACGATTACCGCTCCGCCCATCACAGTCGCAAACTGCGTTCCGATTTGCACGTAAAGCGGAAGCGACCTGCCGCCTACATACCAGTTCTGAATCCCCTGCTTCTTACGTCCCACAAAATAGGAAAAAATAATAATTCCTAACAGCACGACCGCCAGTGTCAAAAATAAAATAATGTTTGTGCTCATCCCAAAACCCCTTTATGTATTGATGTATTACTTGGAATCGTATAGTATGAAGAATATTAAGACAAATCTAATGTCTTAAATAATGAGACAAAAAGAGGTCGTAAAATGAACTTTAAAATATTGCAGCTCTTTCATACCTACGGTTCACCGCTTCACATCGACCAAATCCTGCAGGAAATGAAAATCCCCAGAAGTTCGCTCTACCGGCAAATTAAAGCCTTGATCCACGCGGGCCTGCTTGAAGCAGCCGGCAAAGGGCTGTATGCCCCGGGCTGGCTGGCGGTTGAAATTTCCCGTGTCAAGGAAGAGTCTTTTAGTTCCTTGGTCGAGACCGCATTGCCCATCATGCAGGAACTCAATGACGACCTTGGCGAGTCCATCAACTTAACCGCTGTCCAAGGCTCCAAAGTTCGCGTCCTGGCCCATTTGGAAAGCAAACACAATTTACGGTACTCCTATGAAGAAGGCCAAGTGCTGAACATCTTCAAAGGGGCTTCATCCAAAATCCTGCTGGCCTATTTGGCTGACGAACACCGAGACTTTCTCATCCGCTCCTCCCTTTCTTCTGAAGAAGGAGAAAAACTGGAACAGGAACTGGCAAGCATCCGGCAGAACGCGTACGCATTGACCAATTCCGAAGTGGACGAAAATGCCATTGGCATCTCTGCGCCGATCCTGCGCAACGGAAAATACATCATGGGTGGCTTATCCATTGCCGGACCGGAATTCCGGATAAACGGGGACAAAATTGAAACGTATATCCAGCGGCTGAAAGAAGCAGCGGCGGATATTTCATTGATGATGGAGTAAGGACTTCTGAAACGAACTGCTCGTTCCCTGATTAACCCCTCCCCTTTTCGGGAAACCACTTAAAGTAGAGTTCTTTAAAAGAAGCACTTAAATCAGAGGAGGAAGATCAATGGGCAAAACAGCAATTATCACAGGCGGCGGCAGCGGGCTCGGCCAATCGGCAGCGCTGCGCCTGGCAGACGAAGGCATCAACATCGCGGTAGTCGATGTCAGCGAAAAAGGCGGCAATGAAACCGTCGAGAAGCTGAAAGCAAAAGGCGTCGATGCCATCTTCATCAAAGCGGACGTCTCAAAAGCGGAAGAAGTGAAAAACTACGTAGACAAAACGCTCGAGCATTTCGGCTCGATCGAATACTTCTTCAACAACGCCGGCATTTCGGGAAGCGGCAAGAACTTCCTGGAGACCGATATCAAGGAAATCGACCAGATCGTCGGCATCAACCTGCTCGGCGCGCTTTACGGCTTGCGCTATGTGGCGGAAGCGATGCTGAAAAACGGCGGCGGCTCGATCGTTAATACCGCTTCAAGCGCCGGGGTCACCGGACAGGCTTCGGTTGTTACTTACGGTGCCACAAAGCACGGCATCGTCGGCATGACCAAGAGTCTGGTCGCGGAATACGCGAAGGACGGCCTACGAGTCAACGCCATTGCGCCAGGACCTACGGAAACCCCGATGGTCAAAAAGTTCTTCGAAGACAATCCAGACATGAAAGAAAGCGCCGAAGCCGGCATCCCGCAGAAGCGCCTCGGCACACCGGAGGAAGTTGCGGAACTCGTCGCGTTCCTGTTGACCTCAAAAGCGCAGTACATCAACGGCGACACGATCCGCATCGACGGCGGCTTCACGAATACGAAGTAAAGGAAACATTAAACGTCTTGAATAAACAAAATGCCGCTCCAAGGAACTTAGATTCCATGGAGCGGCATTTGTTGTCTTGTTTGATAAATCAGTTCGAATGGTTTCTCTCCTTGAATTCTCCCGGCAAAGGAGCTTTTGATGAAAGAAGCCCCGTCTCGACCAGCTCTTTCCAAAAAGCAGCTGGAATATCAGCCTGCATTGCCTGCAAATCCTCTTTGATGCGGTCAGGCCGCGTGGATCCCGTCACCACTGCTTTTACAGCAGGATGCGCGGTCGAGAACTGGATTGCGGCATCTTTCAAGTGCACGCCGTGGTTCTGCGCCACATCCTGGAACCGTTCGACCCGCTGCTTGATTTCCGGTGTGATTTCCTTGTAGTCGAAATGGTCTCCGCCCAACAATGCACCTGAGTTGAATGCCGAGCCGATGACAAGCCCGCCCTCTTTCTCAAGTGCGAGTGGCATCATGCGCTCGAGGGCACGTTCATGCTGCAGCAAGGTGTACTGGGTCGCAGATAAGCTCAGATCCGGATGCGCCTCTTCCAGCTCCAACGCCACTTCGATCGGCGTCGTCGTGTTGACGCCAAGCCCCCACGCTTTGATAACCCCTTCGTCCCGGAGGCGGTCCAGCACTTTGAATGCGCCCTTTCGCGCTTCGTCAAACTTCCCAATCCACTCGTCTCCCAAAAAGTCCGGAGACAGGTCATGGACAAAAACCATATCCAAGCGGTCCGTTTTCAGGCGCTTCAGGCTGTCTTCAATGGATCGGAGCGTTCCATCTTCGGTATAATCCGTCCGGATCTTGTTTTTGCGGCCGTACTCGAACAGCCCTTCTTTTTCCTCTTCTTCGTCCAGGATGATCCGTCCGACTTTCGAGCTCAGTAAAAAGTCATCGCGCTGATAGGAAGACAGAATTTCACCGAGCCGCATCTCCGCGAGTCCGGCCCCGTAAAACGGCGCCGTATCGAAATACCGGATGCCTTTATTCCAGGCCGTCTGAATCGTCTCCATCGCTTCCGCTTCCGGAACCTCCCTGAACATATTGCCAAGCGGCGCTGTTCCCAAGCCGAGTTTGTTCTTGACCGTCACTTCGTGTTTCATCGATGAACACCTCTTTTGGTTTTTTTAGTAAAAAGCACATATCCTTATCTACCCGCTGCAATTCGGGATAAACGACGGCAGCCTGAACGGTCATTCCTGAACGCAATAAAAGCCAGAATCCCCGCCGCCAATGGGGGAATCCGGCTTTTATTCTGCATGCATATCGTAGTGTTCACTTGTTCTCTCTACCTTTATTATACGGCCAAATTAAAAAAATTAACAGACTACTTTTTCCGGGATCCCTCCCCTATACTGTTAGGTACATCAACCCCATAGGAGGCGGAGCGATATGAATGAACCAAAAGATGTCTTAGACCGAGGCCCTTTCTTCCACGGAACAAAAGCCGAACTGAAGATCGGCGACTTGCTGGAAGCGCAGAACCAGTCCAATTACCAGGACAAGAAATCGAATTACATCTATTTCACGGCCACCCTGGAAGCGGCAAAATGGGGTGCGGAACTGGCGGCTGGGGACGCCAAGGAACGCATCTACTTGATCGAACCGCAGGGCGAGTTCGAAAACGACCCGAACCTGACCGATAAACGGTTCCCCGGCAATCCGACGCGCTCCTACCGGTCCCAATCTCCCTTGAAAATTGTTGCGGAATTGGGTGCCTGGGAGCGGCATACCGATGAGGAGATCAATCATATGCTCGCCTCGTTGAAAACCCTGCGCGAACAAGGAAAAGCGATCATCATCGATTGATCCGCAAGAAACGTTGGAAGCACCTGCTGAAATCCGGTTTCAAGCAGGTGCTTTTTTCTGTGCCAACTTGAAAGCCTGCCATTGCAGAACGAGTATTGTAAATTAAATGGGAGTAGTCCGAAACTTCGAGCTGTTCCGATCGTATAAGTACTATATACATAAAATCACAAGAAGTTTGAAACATGACAGAATAAGAACTAGAAGAACGGAGGAAACGCGATGCCACGCTGCCAGAGCTGCAACCATCAATGGACCTGGAAATCAACGGTCCGCAAATCGTTCACCCTCGGGGTAGGCATGGAATGCCCGAACTGCGGCACCCGACAATACCTCACCAAAAAATCCCGCAAAAAAGCAGGGATCCTCAACATCTTTCCCGCGCCGATTTTAATCCTCTCCGCCTTGTTTTTCGACTTGGAAATCATGATGATGCTGCCCCTTGCCATTGGGGTTTTCGCCGCGTTCCTGGCGGTTTATCCGTTTTTCGTAGAATTAAGCAATGAAAATGAACCGATGTGGTAGGAATCAATAAAGTTGAACAGCCGCCATCCGTTGGGATGGCGGCTGTTTTTAAGTTGTCCATTTAAGGACTTGGCTCAGCTAGTGGAAATGACCACATTCCCCTTTTTCACGCCGCTCTCTACGTAATGATGCGCTTCCTGCAATGCTTCCAGCGGGAATACCCGGTCGACCACCGGCTTGAGCTGCCCTTCAGCCAACAGTTTGTTCAGAAAGCGTAAATCTTCAGCCCGGTAATCCGCCGCGCCTGCGAAGATTTTCCTGCCGCCTCTCCTTGTCGGCCACAGCCTCCGAAACATTTGAGCGGAGCTAGGATTGCCCATCAGGTAGACGCCTTTCGGCTTCACTGAACGGATGGTTTTTGAAAAAGGGCTTTTCCCTGCCACGTCGAAGACCACATCATACGTTTCGCCAGTTGCAGTGAAGTCTTCCTCCCGATAATCCATGGCTTTGTCCGCGCCGATGGATAAGAGCATGTCCAGCTTCTCTTTGCTGTCGACGGCTGTCACATCAGCGCCCCAATATTTGGCGAGCTGGACGGCTACCGTGCCAATGCTCCCGCCGGCTCCGATGACGACCACTTTCTGACCTGCCCGGATGTTTGCGTTCCGGAGAAAAAACAAGGCATTCATTCCGCCTGTCGGAACGGTGGCAGCTTGTTCGAAACCGAGCCCTTCCGGCATGTGGGCAATGGCATAGTTTGCGGGAAGGCAGAGGTATTCAGCATACGCGCCAAGCTTCAAACCCGTCGCGCCGTAGACACGGTCGCCTTTCTTGAAAGCCTCCACACCCGCGCCCACGGATTCCACTTCCCCGGAGAATTCCTGCCCCAAGACCTTCACTCTCGGTTTTCGCACACCGAAAAGCAGCCGCAGTGGAATCCGCAGCGCCACGGGAAACCGGAAGCCCCGGATCTCGCAATCTCCTGCCGTGACGGTGGACGCCTGTACTTTCACAAGAATTTCACCCACTTTCGGCACGGGCTTCTCCAACTCCTGCAGCTCCAACACTTCCGGCGGCCCGTACCGTGTACAGACCATGGCTTTCATCTTGCGTCCTCCCCTCCGAACACTTGGCGCAATTCAACCTCCCCTTCGCCATTACCTATCGGGTCCGGCATCTGCATGGCCCACTTGATCGCCTCTTCCCTCGATTCCACATCGATCAAAATGAAACCGGATATGACTTCTTTCGGATTTGCAAACGGCCCTTCGGTCATCAAGGGCTTTTCCCCCGGCTTCACATATGAAAGACGAATCCCGTTCGAACTGGGATGGAGCCCTTTCGCCATCACCCGGACGCCCGCCTCCATCAACTCCTCGTTATACGTCGACATGGCGTCCATCAGTTCAGTGCTTGGACGCTTCCCACCTTCCGAACTGGGCGACGCTTTGACAATCAGCATAAACAGCATGAAATCTCCTCCTTGGTAAGGCTGCAGTCCTTTAATCCTGCCGCTGATTTTGATTTTCCTTAACATAAAATTCAAGATGGCCGTGCCCAAACCCTTTTTTCGAATAAAGCCCCTCGTTGGATCAGCAACCTGGGCTTCTTGCCAGTTCTCGCTACCAAAGCAGCTAAAAGAAAGGTATATTTAAAAGTTAGCGTGAAAAAATCCCCTCGCAATCCATCAAAGAAGGAGTACATAGAATGAGCGCAACAGACAGAAATCGAAAAATGAACAAAACCAGAATCCTCAAGCGGGCGCTTCCAATCATCATCGGAGCGTTCATCACCGCTTACGGCCTTGAAGCCGTGCTGATTCCGAACAACGTATCAGACGGGGGCGTCACAGGCCTTAGCATCGTCGGCTCCCAATTGTTCGGCTTGCCGCTCGGCTTGCTGATTGCCGTCCTCAACATCCCATTCGTCTACCTCGGCTATAAGCAGATCGGCAGAAGCTTCGCCATTTACTCCATCATCGGCATCGCGTCCCTCGCCTATGCGACGACGCTCATGCACCACGTTCCGGCCATCATCGAAGGCGACACGCTGCTCGTCACCGTGATCGGCGGGATCATCATCGGGTTCGGCATGGGCCTTGCGCTCCGGAACGGCGGTGCGCTCGACGGCATCGACATGCTTGCCGTGCTGCTGTCGCGCAAAATGCCGTTCGGGACGAGCGACATGATCCTGTTCCTGAACGTCTTCGTCTTCATCGTCGTGTCGTTCGTTTTCGGCCTGCAAGGCGCGTTCCTGTCAGGTATCGCGTACTTCATCGCATCCAAAGTGATCCACCTGGTCGAAGAAGGGTTCAGCGGCTCCAAAACGTATAAAATCATTTCGAAAGAGCCGGAGCTCCTCGTCCAGACCATCTACGACCGGCTCGGTCGAAACGCCACCTACAATGTCGTCAAAGGCGCTTATACAAATGAAGAATACAAGGAAATCACCTGCATCATCAACCGGCTCGAAGACAGCAAGATGAAGGAAATCATCTACGAAATCGACAGCAACGCTTTCATCGCCGTCTACGATGTAGCGGAAGTCAGAGGCGGGAACTTCAAAAAGCGGGATATCCATTAAGCTTTTTGAACGCATTAAAAATAGCGCCGGATTCTCTGTGACATGAGAATCCGGCGCATTTCATTTTTCATATGAACTAAATCTAAAAACTCTTCCTCACAGCAACAAAAGACCGAGGCCGATCACGACACCGCTGACAAGCAGCACGATGAGGCAGAAGCCCATGATGTCTTTCGCTTTGAGCCCGGCGATCGCCAGTGCCGGCAATGCCCAGAACGGCTGGATCATGTTCGTCCAGGCATCGCCCCATGCAACCGCCATCGCGACTTTCGCGGGATCGCTGCCGAGCATTTTCGCGGCTTCCAGCATGATCGGCGCCTGGACCGCCCACTGCCCGCCGCCTGAAGGCACGAAGAAGTTGACGAGCCCCGCGCTCAGGAAGGCGAATAGCGGGAAGGTCTGCACGGTTGAAATGCTGACGAACGCTTCCGACATGACGGCTGCCAGGCCGGACGCCGTCATCATGCCCATGATTCCCGCGTAGAACGGGAACTGGACGATGATGCCGCCCGCCCCTTTGACCGCTTCTTGCACCGCGATCAAGTATTTCCGCGGCGTTCCGTGGAACAGGATTCCAAGGAACAGGAACATGAAGTTTACCAGGTCGAGCGTCAATGCAAACCCGTTCTGGACAAAATAATAAACGATGAATGCAATCCCAAGCCCGCCGATGACCAGCGACAAGATCCAGCTGTTCTCCAAATGCTCCGCCGGTGTCCGCACCGCTTTGGCCGTCTCTTCTTCCACTTCGGGTTCGACAAGCACTTTCGGGTCGACGACGACGGTCTCTTCTTTTTTCGGCATCATCAAGCGGTTCAATAGCGGCAGGATAATAATCAGTGCCGCCACAATAATCAGGTTATAGCTTGCAAAAATTGTCTGGCTCGTCGGGATGATGCCGATCTGGTCAGCAAACGGATGCCCTTCTGTCGCAATCGACAGCGGAATCGATCCGGAGAAACCCGCGTGCCAGATCAAGAACCCGGAATAGGCACTCGCAATCAGCAAACGGTAATCGACATGCGCGACGCGCTTCGCCAATTCTTTCGCAAACAGCGCGCCGATAACCAGGCCGAATCCCCAGTTGATCCAGCTCGCTGCAAGCGACACCAATGTGACCCAAATGATTGCGCTACCCGGCGACTTCGCAAAGCTCGCAAGCTTGCCCAGCCCCTTTTTGAAAATCGGGCTGCTCGCCAGAACGAATCCAGTGACCAAAACGAGCACCATCTGCATCGAGAACGCGAGCAGCGCCCAGAATCCTTCACCCCAGAACGCCACCATTTCGACCGGCGAGGAATCGGTCAACCCGAGCCCCAATCCGAAAACCACCAGCGTCAAGATGATGACGAATAAAAACGGATCCGGCAAATAGCGCTCCATTAAATTATTCGAAAAACGTATAATTCCTTTCATTTTCCTACTCCCCTTTGTCTAAGTATTCACACCATTTCTAATGCTACCTTATTTTTGCAGGAGAATGTACTAAAATTGAAAAAATTTGAATATTATCGGGGAATTATTTATTTGGTCCCTATTCACATAGTTAAGAAACGAAGAAGCAACTCTTATATGCCGCAGCGACGCTTTGGACAAGGCTCCCACAACAAGCCGAGAAGCCCACTCGTCTTATTGCTCCGCCCAGTCCTAAGGCGCGCCGGTGCTGTGAGATTTTTATTGTGGAACAAGCCCCTCGAGGCCAGCTGAGTTGGTTAATTGATGAAAAGCTCTTGTGGATTCTAGATTCATTCTCCTCTTTTTCCGCTAGAGCTTATCCGCCAATTCATGTAGAATGAGTCAAAGCTTGCTTGCTATCTGAGAACAGGTAGACATACATTTTTATTCGACCGAATCGAAACAACTAAAGGAGACTGGACAACCGTGAAGAAAGTTCAATTGAAAAACCGAATCGATGCCGCCAACAAGCAAAAGAAAGCGGACCTGGTCATTCGCAATGCCTCCATCGTCAACGTCTTCACAAAGAGCCTGACTTCGGGCGATGTGGCAATCAGCGACGGCATGATTGTCGGGATTGGCGAATATGAGGGCATCGAGGAAATAGATGCCACGGGCAAATTCATTGCGCCAGGGTTGATCGATGCCCATGTCCACATCGAGTCGTCCATGGTGACGCCGCAGCAGTTTTCACAGGTCGTCCTGCCGCACGGCGTCACGACTGTCATCACTGATCCTCATGAAATCGCCAATGTCAGCGGGACGGATGGACTGGAATTCATGCTGACGGATTCAGAACCGGCTCTGCTCGACATCAAACTGATGCTGCCTTCCTGTGTACCGGCCACGCCATTTGAGAATGCCGGAGCCGAGCTGTCCGCTGAAGACCTGGCGCCTTTCCTTTACCGCGACCGGGTGCTTGGACTTGCTGAAGTGATGGATTTCCCGGCCGTTCTGCGCGGAGATGACGCGATGCTCGATAAGCTCTTGCTGAACCAACAGATTGACGGGCATGCAGCCGGGCTTACGGAAAATGACATCAATGTCTATGGCACCGCCGGCATCATGACCGATCATGAATGCGTATCAAAAGAAGAGATGGTTGCGCGACTGGAGCGCGGGCTCTACGTCATGCTGCGCGAGGGATCGGTTGCGAAAAACCTCCATGCCCTGCTCGAAGGGGTGACAGAACAAAATGCCCAGCGCTGCCTGTTCTGTACGGACGACAAGCACCTGGACGACCTGATTGAAGAAGGCAGCGTCGATTACAATGTCCGGACTGCTATCAAACAGGGCATCCAGCCGATCACCGCCATTTCCATGGCCAGCTTCAATGCGGCGCAGTGCTTCGGGCTGCGCCAAAAAGGGGCCATCGCGCCGGGATATGATGCGGATTTCCTGCTTCTCGATAACTTGGAGGAGTTGGATATTGCGGAAGTTTATCGAGCGGGCGTGCTTGTGGCGCAGAACGGGCGTTATGTAGGACCGGTTTCAGAGAAGAGTGCGACGGAATCGGTTCAGGATACCGTGCACATTGCCGAGCTGTCCGGAGACAGTTTCCGTATACCGATGGGGCAAAGCTCCACCGCCCATATCATTGGCATCAATCCGAACAACCTCATCACGGATCACCTGATCGGAGAAGTGCCTGTCGCCGACGGCTCCTTCACATCGGATCCCTCCCAGGATTTATTGAAGATCGCCGTCGTTGAGCGCCACCGGGCGACCGGCAACATCGGCCTCGGCATCGTCAAAGGGCTCGGCCTCCAAAACGGGGCCATTGCGACAACCGTGGCGCATGACTCGCACAACATTATTGCGGTCGGGACGAACGACCGAGACATCAAAGCAGCCGTCGAGGCCGTTCACGAACTGCAAGGCGGACTGGTGGTTGTCCAAGGGGACAAAGTGCTGGCCAGCCTCCCTCTTGCCATTGCGGGATTGATGTCCGAAGAGCCGTTCGCTGCTGTTTACGACCAGCTCAAGGCACTCGATGAGAGCCTCCTGCAGATCGGTGCGCCGACTCAGTTCAATGCCTTTTTGACCCTTTCGTTTTTATCTTTGCCGGTCATCCCCCATCTGAAATTGACCGATTGCGGGCTGTTCGATGTGGCGAGCTTCCGGCATATCGAAGTCGCCGTTGAAGCGGAATAAAAGAAACGGTGATCCGCCGGTGTTTTTCTATACGACGGCAAGTCTTGCCAAGACTAATTTAAGATTAAATTAAATGTATGGCAGGAATCTTTTAGAATGTATTGTTTATGGCCTATTTCAATCAGAAAACGCCCCTGATGCTGGAAGGCTTTTTTATCGCAGCTGAAATTTATCACGCAATTCCCACTTTTGCCTTGCTTTTGTTTGGAAACTGTTCTAAGGTTAAAAACATCTCATCACATACAATTTAATAATTTGATTCTTATCAAGAGAGACGGAGGGACTTGGCCCTGTGATGTCTCAGCAACCGTCCTGCTAAAGGAAACGGTGCTAATTCCAGTAGGCGCCCTAGCCTAGAAGATAAGAAGAATGCATTTCCATACAATGGAGCTTTCTTCTTTTTTGAAGAAAGCTCCATTTTTTATTTGAAAGGATGAGGATCGTGCTGAAGCAATGCCTGAAAACCCAGTTAATGCAGTTGGGTAACCCAGTTATAAACGGAAGATTTAGAGCAGGCACTTAAGTGAGCCACGTTCAAAAGCAAGATCGGTACCGCAACCTGGAAAATGAAAGCTTGTTCGACAAAAACTAAAAACAGAAAGCAGGAATTTCACATGACAAACTCAACCATCCAGACAGCTAAAGCAGTGGCAAAAGCACCCTTTAAAGCAGATCACGTAGGAAGCTTGCTCCGTCCGGAAAGCATCCACCAGGCAAGAAAGGATTTCAAAGAAGGCATTATCACGGCGGAGCAGCTGCGCGAAGTGGAAACAACCGAAATCAAACGCATTGTCGACAAGCAAATCGAAGTCGGCCTGAAAGCCGTCACGGACGGTGAATTCCGCCGGACTTTCTGGCATACCGATTTCATGGCCCATATCAACGGCTTTGAAGGATACGCTCCGGAAAAAGGCTATCAATTCAAAAACGTCGAGACGGAAGCCTATGACGTCCGCAATATCGGCAAAATCTCTTTTGACAAAAACCATCCCTTCGTCCAGGATTTCATCGAATTCAAGGAAATTGTCGGCGGCCGCGCCATTCCGAAGCTGACGATTCCGAGCCCGAACCAATTTTTCAATCAGGGCATCCGCGACGAAAGCATTTATCCGGATCTTGAAGATTATGCAAAAGACGTCATCCAGGCTTACCGCGATGCCTTCAAAACCTTCTACGATGCAGGAGCGCGCTATATCCAAATCGACGATGTCTATATTGCCGGCCTCTCATCACCCGATATCCCGTTCAACGACGGGCAGTATGACCGCAAATACTTGATTGACCTGGCACTGCGTGTCACAAACGCCGTTCTTGAAGACAAGCCGGAAGATCTTGCGGTAACGACCCACTTGTGCCGCGGAAATTACCAGTCCGATTGGGCATTTGAAGGCAGTTACGCGCTGATCGCCCCGACGCTTTTCGCCAAAGAAAAAGTCGATGGCTTCTTCCTGGAATACGACGACGAACGTTCCGGCAGCTTCCAGCCGCTCAAACACATTCCAGCTGGTGGTCCAAAAGTTGTGCTCGGCGTCTTCACTTCAAAGAACGGTGAGCTTGAAGACAAAGAATCCATCAAAGCGCGCGTTGCAGAAGCTGCTCAATATGTGCCAATCGAACAGCTCTGCATCAGCCCACAATGCGGTTTTGCGTCAACACACCATGGCAATAAACTCACAGAACAGCAGCAATGGGATAAATTGCGCTATATTGTTGAGGTATCGGAAGAGATTTTCGGCAGATAAATTGAAAAAAGGCATATCAAAAACCAGTAAGGGAACGACGCTAGCAATGGCCGCTGCCCTTACTGGTTATTTATGTACTGCAAAAACCGCTTTTTCATGACATATCTTTTAAGCAGCTTGTTAGAAAAGAATATCTATTTCTTTTGATTAATAGTTGATTAACGCCTGAAACGGAATTGATTTAAATCCATATGCTTTCGGGTAAACAGAAATCAGAACCTAATTAAAAAGGGACAACGCTATGAAAAAAACAGCCAGTGTTGCGGAAGCTACAGTTAAGAAACGAAAATAAGCCTAAGGAGGAAGAAAAATGCAACAGAAACTAACAGTAATTAATGATATTATGTTTTTCGCTTTTAGATATGCACTGGGCAAAAGTTCAGATGCATCTATACTTGTAATTGAAACAATCAAAGAGAATATCAACCATATCGAAGATTTTGATCTAAGAAAATATGTCCGTGAAATATATGAGTGCAGAAATTCTGGCCTGATTACAGAGGAAGCGGCTTGGCTGGATTTTGTAGATTATCTGCAAGAAGAATTAAGGAGTAGAGAGTAATAAAAGAGCGCTCCAATCAAGCTTCAAAGACAACCGATTTGGACAGATTCCATTTCTGTTCCCAAGTATTTTTGAAACTTCAGCGGTGAGGAAACCTGCCAAATACTCTCCGTGTGCGGCACATTTAAGAGCCTTCTTGCAAAGACTTAAAAATGCATGAAGAATCCCTTCCATCTCTGGGTTCGGCTGATTCTTCATGCAATAATTTCATATAACTAGGTTGGTGTCAGATTCAGGCGCTTTTCACGGTTCCACTGTTTCGACCGGCGCATCATTCAACACATAATGGTAGGTCAATGTGGAATTCAAGGAATGCGTGACCGAACAATAAGTATCCCTGGACAGTTTAATCGCCCTGACAACTTTATCTGCCGGAAGATCCCCTTTCAGATGATAAGTGATGAAGATGTCCGTGAACCGTTTCGGATGCTCCGTCGCGCGCCTTCCTTCGATATCAATGAAAAATTCCTCCACGTCCAAGCGCATCTTGCTCAGGATCATCACAATGTCCATTCCCGTGCATACGGCCGCAGCGTGCAGTAGGAGCTCGGTCGGACGCGGCCCACTATTAGCCCCGCCGCTTTCCTCGTTGGCATCCAAAACTATCCGGTGCCCCGATTCCGTCGCTCCGTTAAAAGCCATTCCGCCATCCCAATCTAATCTTGCTTTCATCCAATCACCCTTTCCCTTTTCTTTTAGTATATCCCGCTCCTTGGAGTGCTAATCTTTTCTACTTGGATCAGCCGCTAATGCGGATCAATAAGGAATGGTTATCCGCACAGCGGCATTCTCTATTCCTTGCCAACGTTTATCTCTATTTCTTCCGGGAATACAAATAAAAACATCTAAGAGAGGGGTATTTTATGAGCCAGGACAAGCGATCTACACAAGATACGAACATCGAAAAAATGAACGAACTCCTTGAAGGAAAAAACAAGGATACGTCAGCGCAGCAGCATTCCGATTCACAAGAACAAAAAAATCAATCGCTAAAAGATCAGGCACAAGCTCCAAATGAAAATAACAAATTAGTAAACAAAAACAATAACCGGACTCCCTGATTTTTCATTTTAATTAGGTGATAGAATACTTTCATCATTAATCGGCTCATAGACAATAAGATGGAAGAAATCATTTACGAAATCGAAAGCAATGCATTCATCGCCGCTAATGACGTCGCTGAAGTCATTAGCGGGAGTTTTAAAAAGCGAGATATCGATTGATTTACAAAAGAAAAAAATAGCGCCGAGTTCTCTTTCCAAGAGAATTCAGCGCATTTTTTCTTATAGCCCTACTGCATTCACAGCATTCGTAGCATCTGAGTTACTAAAACCTTCAAAAACTAATTGCTCGGTTAAACCACTCTTTGAAAAAGCTATAGAGTCTATATAATTCTCAGCCATACCGATTGCCTGTTGCTGCGAGAGCGTTTCTGCATCTTTCGCAGCTTGTGCCTTCGCCTCTGCTTCAGCTTTTGCCTTGGCTTCTTCCTCGGCTTTGGCTTTAGCTTTTGCCTCTGCTTCAATTTTCGCCTTGGCTTCTTCCTCGACTTTGGCTTTAGCTTTTGCCTCTGCTTCGGCCTTCGCTTTTGCTTCCGCCTCCGCTTTTGCTTTAGCAGCCGCTTCTTCTGCTGCTTTTTTCGCTTTCTCTTCCTCTTCTTTTTTCTTCAATTCGGCTTCTTTCGCTTTTCTTTCTTTTTCTTCTAACAAGAAAAAAGGCTCTGCTTCTTTTACTTTCGCTTCCAGCTCTTCAATTTTCGCTAAAGAATCTTCATTTGTTGATTCGAGCGATTTGATTGTCGATGCCATTTCCTTATTTGTCGCTTTAAGTTCATCTTGTATCTTTTGATTTTCGGTTGTAGAAGCATCCACATCAGATTGAAGAGACCCCACACTTCCTCCAATACCTAAAGCAAACAATGCCACCAATATATATTTCCTGTTGTTTTTGAAGAACTCATTCATTCCATCCATTTCTTAGCCCTGCTTTCCAAATCTTTTTATTTAGGATGATCTATTTCTCTTATAATTAATACATTTTTTTACAAAATTAAGAAAATAATCGCATTACCCCTTCAATACTCTATCTTTTGTAGAAAGGTAAGGCAGATGTTAGTGAAACGCAAAAAAATGCAGCTCTTCTTTTGAAGGGCCGCATTTACTTATCATTAACTTTCATTATTCCTCATTTAAAAAGCGATTCATAGACAAACCTTCCTTGAATCCACACTTATACTGTAAGCATCTGCGGGAACAGACCATATGGACTTCCAAAAAGAAGTCTTAGGCCACACTCTATGAAACTTTTTCCAGCACTATCCGTATGCTTATACAAGAGGTGATGGATTATGAAAAGCAAAAGAATCCTGCCGTACCTGCTGGCGCTCGTGTTGGTTATCCTCGTCCCGACGCAGGTATACGCAATCGATTTTGAAATTTTGGAAGTCCGGATCGATGCACAATTGGTTGCGGATGGCACAGCGGATGTCACGGAACAGTTCACGTACGAGTTCGATGATGATTTCAACGGCATCACGCGCAGCTTGATCGCAAAAGATGGTACGGCCATCGAGAACTTCACGGCTTCGGAAAACGGCAAGCCGCTGCGGGTCGAGATGGAAGACGGCATCTACCAGATTCACCGCACAGGCGATGATGGCGACACGATCGAGATCGACCTAAATTACGAGATCAAGAATGCGGTCGAGAAATTCGAAGACGGGGCGCAGTTCTATTGGGCGTTCTTCGATGAAAGCAACGAAAGCGAATACGGCGACATGACGATTTCCGTCACGCCGCCATCGCCGGCGGAAAATGCCGAGGCGCTTGGCTACGACGAGGCCTTCGGCACAGAGCGCATCACGGACGACGGTGCTGCCCTTTTTGAGCTCGGTTCCGTACCGGACGGTGAAAATGCCGATGTCCGCGCAATTTTTGAACCTGAGCTGTTCCCAGCTGTAGTAGCGGCGGAGGGTACGGTACGCGACGATCTTGCCAATGACCGCGAAGAGCTGGAAAACGAAGCAGCCGCTTTCGCGCAGAATCAGCAAACGGCACGAAATATCGGAATTCCTGCCCTTGTGATTGCGGGCGCGTTGCTGCTGGGCGGCATCCTGTTCGCGTGGATGCGGTCTTTCAAGCGCAAACGCCAGATCCGCAATTACCCGTATGAATTTTTCGTCCCGAAAGAATCGATGAGCATTCCCGCGCTCCTCTCGTTCACAAACTCGGCGCTCCTGTCGCCGAATGCGATTTCGGCAGCGATTCTCGAACTCATGCGAAAAGGCAATGTCCGGCAGCTGTCGGAAGACCATTTCCAGCTGATCGACCGGAAGACCGACCACGCTCATGAAGCCACGTTGATCGGCTTGCTGTTCGACCGCATCGGCGACGGCCGTGAATTTACGCTCGGGCAAGTGGAAGAGTTCACGAAAAACGAGTTGAACCACCCAGCCTACAACGAAGCCATCGCCGAATGGAATAAAGGCATCAGCAATGAAGTGAAAGCGAAAGGCTTTTACGAGAAGCATCCGGCAATGCGCTGGACGGCCGGCATCTTGAGTGGGCTCTTCACCGGGCTCGCTATCTACACCGGCATCTACCAGCTCTTCCCGGCAATGTTCTTTTCCATCGTCTTGGCGGTGCTCGCACTCGGCTTTGCCGTCGCCTACTCGCCGATCACATTTGACGGGCTTGAAATCCGCCACAACTGGCGGAAGCTAAAAGCCGCCATGCAAGACTTGCCGGAAGCGCAGTGGAACCACTTGAGTCCGGATGATAAACAGCGCGCCTACGCCTACCTTCTCGGCAGCGACCTCAAAACCGCCGAACGGAAAGCGCGGGTCTTCACTTCCGCGAATACCGCAGCAGACGGCTCAAGCTTCGTCATGAATCCGATTTTCATGACTGCCATATTCGTGTCAGCCGGGTCCACTACCACCGCGAGTGCAAGCGGCGGCGTGGCCGGATCCGGTGCTGGAGTCGGCGGCGGTGGCGGCGGGTCGGGGGCTTTCTAGATTGAATCGCAGAAATACCGCACTGAGGATAGGCGCAAAAAAAAAGGCCTGAATACAAGCAAATGAAAACCGTGGTCTGGAAAACTTCCGGACCACGGTTTTAAAAATGCATCAAACTATTAGATATCCGCTAACTTTAAAACGCACTCTTTATAAATTGAATTCTTCTTGCATGATTTTGTTGACCTCACCTTTTATTTCAAAATCCGCAATCAACATATCATCCTTATCGAAATAACCTGGTTTTGAGAAAAAGAAAGTTTTTATTCCCTTTTTAAATTCCCCTCTGCTTGCACCTGCAAATCTTGTGTAGCCTTGTTCTACTGCATAAGAAATGATTTCTTTCAGGTAAGGATGGTCTTCGGCCTTTAACTCAAAGTCAGATGAAATTGAAATGGTCAATTCATAGCCATCCATTTCTACTTCTGCTACACCTTCGGGTACGGGCAATGACATCGTCATTCCTCCTCTTCCTACTTCTTTAGATTAACAAGTTTCATTAAATTTTCCAACGTCCCATTGCTCATCCCGTAAGTCTCTTTAATGGCTAATCCCATAGCAAGCCAAAGGACTGTGCCATCAGAATTGTTCTCCATCGGACCGACAGTACGTTCAAAAAGCGGATAGATGTCGTACAGTTTGTTCTGCCGGAAACGGTAGTTGAATTCCTGAATTGAATTTAACATTTTGATGAAGTAGAGAAAGAATTCATCATCCAGCAATTTAGTGGTCTCTTTTCTAAGTTCCCCCTCTACCCGATAAATACAATCGAAAATGGCAGTCATTGTTTTGGCATCCAAGAGAGGCAAATTCTCTTTGTTGACTTCGATTCTCCGCTTCATACTTTTACTTCTTTCTCTTGATAACCTAAATCTGCTGAAGCAATTGCAATACTTTTGTTGATTCTGTTGATGCTATCTTCAAACTTTTTACTATTAGTCAGCTTTTGTATGGCTTCCTGGACTTTTTCTATACTTGACCAATCGGACACATGAACTTGATCTGTGAATATTCTTGTATACATTGAGCTTGGAGATTTCGATGAATCCTTAATGTTAAAGCCATTATCTTCTAGTTTCTCAAGAAGCTTAATTCGATGATCAAATTCCAAATTACCAACTTCGATATATAATTTCAATTTGTCATCGGATTTTCGCTTCATGAAAATAATTAGACCATAATCTAACCAGTATTGGCCTTTGGCGCTAACTTTTTTCATGAAGGGTTCATACCCTTCCCAGTCGGGATAAAGAAAATTCGGAGCAGTTTTAGCAGCGTTATACGTTTGAATTTCATATTTTTTATTCTCTACTACAAATTTCTCGAAAGCTTTCTTCAAAACAAGAGAACCTTCTGTGTATATAAAATCTATTGTTTCTTTTGCTGAGAAATAGATTTTCTTCATCCATTCCTTTTCTTCTGTCTTAAGGATTTGAAGTTGCTCCCTGAAACGTTGATGATGATTTTGAAATTTAGTGTTTGGATTACTCAACAAATAAAGGTAAGTAACAGCTTCGCCATGTTTTTCGAAAATCTCCTCTGCCAGCAACAATCGAGCTTCATCTGGTGCAAAACGTTCTTGCAACACTGCTAAATAGTTTTTTAGAAACACGAATACTTCTTCGCTTATAGATTCTTTGTAGAATTTCAAAATAAACTCGAGCACTTCTGCAATATCAGTATAGTTGAGTGCCAAATATTGTTTGTTTACAGCTTCCTCGTCCAGCAAAGTAAGAAATATCGGTATAATCGTATACTCCTTATACGTATCCTTTATGTACTCTAAATAATCATTCAGCTGATTATCAGACTGAGAAGAATAGAATTTATTTTCGATAACGATCACCGTTTTGTTTTCTTCGGAAGAAAGCACCAAATCAATATACCTCTTCTTAGTGGTTGGCTTTTCCCGCTGCACTTTCCAATCATCATATTTCATAGCCAATGTCTCAAGAAAAAAGGTAGAATCACTGACAAAGCTGTCGTTCTCTGGTTTCATAAGTAAATTGCTGATCAATTTCTTAAGAAAAACGGAATTCAATCCATGATTTCCCTCATGATCTACTAACCAGGCAAGGACATTGGAATGCCTGATTTCATGGTTGTCCATTCGCAAAACTTTTAAAGGGTTAAATGTTTTAAACATCCGGTCCAATTCTTCAAATTGCTTACTGTATATCATGTTGGCTATATTTTTCACTTCGACTGTCACTTTCAACACCCCTCTTTTAAAATTATCAGAAACAATTAATTCATATAATTTGTAACTAACCAGTAGCAGCGTTGTCTCGTTACCTCTAGTTGAGCATCATTAAAAACAGGAACTTCCCATGAACCTCCAGTAAAATCGGCCGCAGCTGCAGCAGAAATTGCATCTCTTTCCACTATCCAAGTGCGTTGTAGATCTCTAAGAGCGAAAAATTCTTCTTCAGTTAACTCCAATTTTAAAGTTTGGTAAATTTCATTTAGCAAATCGTCCCACGCTTTTAACTGAATATAGGAAGCTTGCGTAATTTCAGCATCGCTCCCAAACTCCCAAACTTCTCCATAGGTTAATAGATCATCTTCTAATTTATAAATTCGGTCGAGGTATCGAGTATAAAGTGAAGAAGAATCTGCTGTTAAATGATCAGACGGAACAATCGACACAAATTCCGGGTCCTCTTTTTCATTTATTACTTCTTCATTAGACTCCATTTCTGAAGATTGATCATCATATGGTTCCACCGTCCCCACATCTGCCTCCACTACACTATTCGGCAAATCTTGGCTCTCCTCAATACTCGCAGCTTCCTCAATTGATTGGCCACTTTCTTCCACCGGGAAAATAATAGGACTTGATGGAATTTCTGGTTCTGTAGTATCTTCAAAAGCATTGATTGCTTTTGCAAGGATAATGAGACCAACTAGAGCTCCTAACGTTACTTTTCCATAACGCTTATAGTCAAAAGAGAACTTTGGATAGTCCTTATCGACATTTGTTTTATTGTGATGATTCGACTTTTCTCTTTTTTCATGAGATTGTTCCTTAGTTTGCTCTCTGACCTGTTGAAAACGGACATATTCTTGGTCATATGCTTTTCTTTTTATTGGATTGCTCAACATTTCGTATGCTTCAGTTAATAGGATGAACTGTCTTTCATCTCCACCTTGATCGGGGTGCATTTCTTTAGACATGATACGATAAGCACGCTTTATTAACTCATCATTTGCTGTCGGCAATATATTTAGCAAGGTATAGTAGTCAACAAACTTTTCCATACTTTCCCTCTTCCTACCATCATTAGTGAATAGTCATTCTTAGCAGGTCAATTGCGTCACCTTGCTAAAAAAGTTAGGGGTTTCTTTAAATCACTCAAAGACCTTTTTAGCAGTCTTTCCGATAATCCCTGTCCCTGAACCATCTACAGTTCCTCCAATGATTCCCCCTGCAATTGGTATAGCTTTCCCCAAATTCACTATGCCTTTTTGTCCGAATTTGGTAACCAGCCTAAAGCCAACCGCTTTATTTATAGATTTAATTATCTCCCCAGGTATTTTCATAATTGCTTGTTTGGCAAATGAAGCCCCCGCTTTAATACCCGCTTGCTTTAATATTTCTGAAGCTGACTGCCCCGTTAAACATACAAACACAAATGTCTTTACTTGATCATCTTTAAGATCATAACCTCTCATATGTGCTATCGCTACAATCATTCGTATTTGCACATACATAACTGAAGCTATGTTGGCTGGAATAGCTACTGGCAGAACAATTATTCCACCTAATCCTGTTATAAAACCACTTGTGGCAGCTTTTGTATTTTGCCAACGTATTAAACTATTTATAGCTTTGTCAGTTGAATCATGTTTAGACAAAAAGTTCTCTGCCATCTTGTAAGCTGAATCCATTCCCGGCATTCCTTCTAAGGACTTTTCATAAGCCCACTCTAACATTCTTCCAATTTCCCCTTCAGAAAGCTCATTTCCTGCCACAATATTCCTCCTATTTAATAACAAGTTTATTGAACTATAGAGTAACAGATGTTCAGACTATTTAAAAAATAAATTGCAATAAAAGGATATACAGTATGCTAAAAGCCTTACAAAAAGCTTTACTTATATTAAGTCAATTTTCACATCGAGTAATTTCTAGAGACAACGGAATTGCACTACTAAAAATCGTTATTATATTTTATGAAATAACATTTTACTGGTGCACCCTAAATATCCTTTTGAACTTAATTTATATATTTACTTATTTTCGGGTATTATGTCCTCTTATGAAAAGCAATGATTATCTACGTTTTTTGGCATAAAAATGGTATAATACCTTCCACAAAGGAGTGAAATTATGACCAAGACGGCGACACCCAAAGATGCTGCTTATTTAATAAAATATATCAAAGGCCTTACACAGTTGACTCAGAAACCTATCTATAATTTTTCAAATTACGAGGAGATTTTGTGGGCGGATACATTCCCCGATGAGACCGAATGCGATTATAGTTTTCCACCAGTGGACAATAACCTGCTCCTTGTGAAGAAGCCATATATTCCATCATCACCAGAAGCAAGCGAATCGTTAAAGAGCTGGATAGTTTACAACGATTCAAATGATGGAATTTCACTGAAATCCAAAATCGAAGTAACGGTTTTAAACGAAGACGATGAAACGGAGTATGTAGAGCATTTATTAGTAGACAATCCAAGAATCCAAAGAGAATTCGACCTTTTCCTTGATAAAAAATGGACTCCCTATATAAATGAGAAAAAGCGGGTCAAGCCGCTTCAAGATCTTTATGACAAGCTTTTCAGTATACATCAGACGCTTTTATCAAGATCGGAGTCCATTCAATTCATTTTTGCCATTGGCCTTCTCGCTTGGAATACGCCGAACAATCGTGAAGTCAAACGGCACTTGCTAACCGCAGAAGTCGAGTTGAAATTCGAACGCGAAAAAGCGCTTTTCACTATCTCCCCTTCATTCACCGGCCTTCAATTTTCTTTCGAAGAAGATATGCTGGAAGTTGAACATCGACTAAATAGCGTGGACCTGCAAAGCGTAGGAGAAATGCTTGAATCCCTAAACGAAGAGGAAAGCGACGTTGCTTCAGTCACTTCCCTGTTGAAGGCAATTGCTTCCTCTTTGGATTCCAGAGGCGTCTATACCGAAGAAACCATTCGAAATAAAAAGGCATTGCCGAGCCCTGTCGTTTCACTTTCGCCTTCGTTCATTCTGAGAGAACGTCCTCAAAAGAGCATTCAGAAAGCGTGTGACCAAGCGATAGAGCAATTGGAACAGTTGGATGACGAAGATCCGATTCCGGGAAGCTTGTTCAATATGTTCAGCCCCGAACAAGAAAATACCGGCAACGCGGCAGAGGAGAACGAGAAAGAATCCTATGACAAGGAGTTTTATTTCCCGCTGCCATCGAACGACGAGCAAAGCCGCATAGTTGCAGCGATTACACATAAAGACAGTGTATTGGTCCAAGGCCCTCCGGGGACCGGAAAAACCCATACCATCGCTAACCTCACCTCTCATTTATTAGCAACTGGCCAACGTGTGTTGATCACCAGCCAAACTGCAAAAGCTTTGAGTGTTCTTAAGGAAAAACTGCCAGCTGAATTGCAGAATTTATGTGTAAGTCTTCTGGGCGGCGATTCGTCCTCCCTAAAGGATTTAGAAACTGTTGTAAGCACGATTTCCATGAGAAAAGAGTTCTACGATGTCGCTAAAACAAAACGGGACATCACTCAAAAAGAAGAAGCTTTAAAATCTGCGAAAGAAGATTTGAACCGGATTAAATCAGAGCTGTTTGCAGTCAGGGAAAAAGAGACTTATAGACATGATTTGGGAGCTCCTTATACAGGAACTGCCCAGCAAATTGCAAGCACTGTAAGTGATGAGAAAGATCTCTACAGCTGGTACTGGAATGAAAACATACTGAATTTGACGGAAGAAGATATTCAAGGGGAGAAATCAGCCGTCTCTACTTATCTAGAGTTGCAGCAAACAGAATTAGCTGCTCCGGAGAACTATAAAAATTTCGAATCCCCTTCCCTGGACCACTTTTTCGATATTGGCCAAGTGCTTCAGTTTATGGAACAAGAAGCTATTTTATTAGAACAATACCGGCAAATATCACATTCGGAAGATGTGGATATCCAACAATACTTAAACCGGTTGTCAGAGCACGATTATCAAAAGTTGAAGAAGCTCTTCGCTTCTTATCAGGGGTTAGAAAACAAGCTTTTCTATACTAATTATCCATTCTTGGAGAGGGCTGTCCGTGAGGTTTTTCAAAACCGGGGCCATTATTGGGCTTCTGCAGCGGAGCAATTCCAGAAGAATATCAAAATAATGGATGAAACAATCGATTCCTTCGAGTTATCTTCGGTGGATACCGGAAAAGTTCCATTTAAAACGGTGCAGCATATCAATAACCAATTGATCGACCTTCTTGAAAACGGTAAAGGGCTGGGAAATCTATTCTTTAAACCAAAGGTCTTAAAAGAGTACAAGAATGAGTACAATGAAATTAAATATAATGGCCAGCCGATTAAAGAACTAAACCAAGCCCGGCAGCTGAAAGCTTATATTGATTTTGAACGTGCCTATACTGAAATTAGAAGTTTAATGGATTCCATAGAGATTCCCTTTAAACACGTCAATCCACAAATTGATTTGGCAGAATGCAAAGGGATTTATACGCAATTAAAAACAGTGCAGGATATTTCTCTTTTGCGCCAACAAACAATTGATGCTGCTGACTATCTTACAGCTGTCAATTTCGGCAAAGAAAAAATCGGGATGTTCCAAAAGAACTTTGAAGTTTTTGAGAAAAAGAGCGAATTAAAAGTTCCTCAAGATCACTTGAACACCGTCCGGGAATCGATCCATGCATCCTTGACTGATTCTATGCATCAGGTCTATAAGAATTTATTGGAGAGCCTGATAAGCCGGGATAAACAAGGATTGAAGCAGCAATATGAAGCATACTTGCATCTGCAAAAAATCCTGAACCGGGACGAGTTGATTGCTCAAACTTCAGGCCTCTTGGAAAGAATCAATCCCAAGCTTTTAAATTATCTTCAGGTAACCTCTTCTGATCCGGCATGGACACTCCGTTTGCAGAATTGGTCTAAAGCTGCTCATTGGCGGAAGGTTCAAACTTGGTTAAAGGATTTTTCAAACAAAAACGAAAAAGATCTGGCAGACGAATACGAAAGAACAGAAAAATTCATAAAAGCGACCATTACAGACATCGGTGCATTAAAAGCTTGGGACAGCATGCTTACATCCATGACGGATCTGCAGAACAGCCATTTGAAAGCCTGGACCAAAGCCGTCAAGCGCGTCGGAAAAGGAACCGGTAAAAATGCTCCGAGATACCGGAAAGAAGCTCAGGGCCACATGGAGAAATGCAAGGATGCCATCCCTGCCTGGATCATGCCGCTATACCAAGTTTTCGAGAATTTCGAAGTCAAGCCTGACTTGTTCGACGTTGTCATCATAGATGAAGCCAGCCAATCTTGGCACGAAGCAATCCTGTTAAAATATATTGCGAAAAAAATTATCATTGTCGGCGATGACAAACAGATCAGCCCAAGCAAAATCGGAATACAGGTCGAAGATGTGGCGAAACTCCAAAACCGCTATTTGAAGCCGATTGACTATCCTTTCATGGATACATTAAACCTCGGCAATTCGTTTTTCGATGTTGCTTATGTTCTTTTCAGAAACACGATTACGCTGCGTGAGCATTTCCGGTGCATGCCTGAAATCATTGAGTTCTCGAATCGAATCGCTTATATCGACCAGCCGCTATTCGCTCTCCGGCAATATCCGGCAAACCGACTGGAACCGATCAAATCGAAGTATCTGCCGCATGGAGTGCGCGAAGGCAGCTCGGCATCTGCAATAAATGAAGTCGAAGCCAAGGAGATCGTCAAAGAAATCAAGAAATGCGTGTCGAACCCAGCTTATAACGGGAAGTCCATAGGGGTCATCTCCCTCCAAGGCAACAGCCAAGCCAACCTGATCCAGCAATTGCTTTTAACTGAAATCGGAGCGGAAATCATGGAAGAGCGCAATATTATCTGCGGTGACGCTTATGCGTTCCAAGGGGACGAGCGCGATATCATTTTCCTTTCCATGGTTGCAGCCAAAGGAACAACGAGGCTCACTTCGCTGACTAGCGAACCGTATCGCCAACGTTTTAATGTTGCAGTCAGCCGGGCAAAAGATCAGTTGTGGCTCATGCACTCGATTACAGTCAATGATATTAACAATTCCGATTGCATGAGATATCAATTGCTGAACTATATTCAAAACCCGTTGAAAGAAGAACAGGATGGCAACCGGGAGAAATGTGATAGCCAATTCGAAAAAGATGTTTTCGATGCCATTGTGCGCCGAGGTTACCGCGTGCTGACGCAATATGAAGTTGCAGGATACCGAATTGATTTGGTGGTAATGGGCGAAAGTTCTAAACTGGCAGTGGAATGCGATGGAGACCATTGGCATACTTCAACAGAAGATATGGAAAATGATTTCCGTAGACAGCGAGTGCTTGAGCGGGCAGGCTGGAATTTCTGGCGGGTACTCGGAAGCACGTATTACCTCGATCCATCAAAAGCCCTTGAAAGTTTGTGGCAGCGTCTGGATGAAATGGATATCCGCCCTTATCTGGAATGGAGCCCCAAAATTTCGGAACTGGCGGATGCAGAAGAAGCCACCATTGACATAAGCACAGAGGAAATCAACAAAATCAAAACCGATATTAATAATAAAACACAAAACGATTCAAACTTTGATTTGGGGGATGCTTCCGTTTCCACCCTTGAGAACCTTTCGGCATCTGGTAAATATCAAGCGGACGTTCAACTTCCAGTTGATGATGAACTCTCAAGAGCATTTTCAATCCTGAACCAAAACGAAAAGGATTCTGAAGTCAAAGCTGCAAACCATTCACCCGTTGCAGCGGATTTAATCGAAGCCATTTCAATTGTCGAAAACAAAGAAAGTGTGACAGCAAACGAAGAGCTCTTAAAGTTCAAAGACTTATTGACGAACGAAGGCTTTAAGGTGTTTGTAGATACAAGTTCTGAAGACACCTTAGTTGTCCTTGGTTCAGCGAGCCTCGGAAACGAATTGGAGCGTTTTGCTCCAAAAAACAATTCATTTTCTTTTCATAGGAATGGTATTGAGAGCAGCAGTCAACTTCCTTGTTGGTCGATCGCTATGTTAAATAGAAAAGAACAGAACAAGGAAACGCCAACACCTAAAACTAAATCATTAAGCTCTCCTTTGAAACAGGAAAAAATGATTTCTGGCAAGCGTCTTTCGGAATTGACCGTAGTTGATCAAATGTTGGAAATCATAAAAGCCAAAGGAATCGATGTGATCGACAACCGGCAAAAATCTGAAACCCTCTGGGTGATTGGGACCGAAGAATTAGAAGAGTTGTTGGAACCGTTCAAATCACATAATATTTTCTTCCGATTTATGAGAAACGGATCGATAACGACCTCCCATCAGCCTGCCTGGTTTGCGAAAATAACCAAATGAAAAAGCTGCTTGCAATGGCCTCCTCCTTGAAGGAAAGCCAAAGCAAGCAGCTTTTTTAAATATCATTTCAACTCCGGCATTTGATTCAACACTTCTTTTAAGGCCTGGAGTTCAGATAAATCGAAAGTTACGCCTTTTTTCATCTCAGTCTGATCTTCCGACCAAAAACGGATATCATATTTAGGATCCCGGTCGGCCCAGCTTATCAATGTTAACTGTTTTTTCCAACCGTTTCGTTTAGTAGACAATGTACCAATCGTTACGATAATCTCAAATTTCAACTCTGACATATAACGTCCTCCATTTTTAACATTCTCATTATACGAATCATTTAACCACACAAATGCACATATGGCTCAACTAATTTTTTTCTTCTCCAAAATAATCTTCAACCACTTCTTTGATAACGCGGGTTGGAAGCGTTTTAAAGTCCTGTGTTCCAGCCCCATGATCCAACAATTCAAAAAAGCACCGCTCCGATTATTCTCGGAGCGATGCTTTACCTTTTCCACAAAACTCTAAACAAATTCAAACTAGAAATCTAACTTTTCACCAAGTCTTTAGCAGGTGGATTGATTTCGAAAGATTTTCCGACAACGACTTCATGTCCTTCTTTCAAACGCTTCTTGTACTCAGCTGTCGCCGTGAACAATACGTCTGTTGAAGAGTTCAAAGCCGTTTCAAACGAATCCTGCAGCACGCCGATGATGAAGCCGACGCCGACTACTTGCATCGCTACGTCAGCCGGAATTCCGAACAAACTGCTCGCCAGCGGGATCAACAGCAGCGAGCCGCCTGCCACGCCAGAAGCTCCGCAGGCACTCACAGCCGCCAGCACACTCAGCATGAGCGCTGTCGGGATATCCACTTGGATGCCAAGCGTATTGACCGCAGCGAGCGTCAACACGGAAATCGTGATCGCCGCTCCAGCCATATTGACCGTCGCGCCAAGCGGAATGGACACCGAGTACGTGTCTTTGTCCAACCCAAGTTTTTCGCACAACGTCATGTTGACCGGAATGTTTGCAGCCGAGCTGCGGGTGAAGAATGCCGTAATGCCGCTTTCACGCAGGCATTTGAATACCAGCGGATACGGATTGCGGCGGATGTTGATAAATACGATAAGCGGGTTGACGACAAGCGCCAAGAACACCATACAGCCGATCAACAGCGCCAACAATTTGCCGTAGCCGAGAAGCGATGAAAGCCCGTTTGTCGTAATCGACTCGATAACAAGGCCCATGATGCCAAGCGGAGCGAATTTGATGATCCAGCCGACCATCTTCGCCACTGCATCCGAAACATTTGAGATGACCGTTTTCGTCGTATCCGCGGCGTTTCGCAGCGCCAGACCAAGGACAATCGCCCAAGCCAAGATGCCGATGTAATTGGCATTCACCAGCGCATTGACCGGATTGTCGACCACGTTTAACACCAAGGTCTTGATCACTTCAACCGCATTGCCTGGAGGCGTCAAGCCTTCAGCCCCTTGCGTAAGCGCGATGTTTACCGGGAAGATGAAGCTCGCAATGACTGCGACCACCGCTGCCAAGAACGTACCCAGTAAATAAAGAAAGACAATTGATTTCATATTCGTTTGCTGGCCCTTTTTGTGATGGGCAATCGATGCCACGACCAGGAACAATACCAAGACAGGCGCAATCGCTTTAAGCGCTCCTACAAACAGCGTGCCGAAAATCGTCAACGATGCAGCCGTTTCCGGAATCGCAACTGCCAAGACCACCCCTAAGACCAAGCCGATCAAGATCTGTTTCACAAGACTGATCCGGTTCCACATTTTCAATACGTTCATACCCATTCCCCCTGTTGGTTTCTTCTAAGATGCAATTCGGCCGCTCCTTTTAAGAAGCGCCAATTTTTCAATCTATCCCTATTCTATACAAAGAGCTGAATGAATAAAACAAATTTTTCATAAAATCAAATTGTTAATCCAATTGAACCGCTGCTACGAATAAAAAGACCAGTCCGATTGACTGGTCCCTGCTTACATTCTCCTATAGGCGCCATGGGTACAAAAAGAGCGCTTGATTGCCCTCATCTGGCAGCTTTTATTAATTGGCATCCCGGAATCTGTACAACGACTCGTAGGTGCGGACCCGGGAATCGGTTTCAAAGGAAGAACGGCTCCAGAGGCTCTCATCATCCGAAGTTTCTTCGGTCTCGACCAATTTCAATTCCCCCGCTTCAAGTGTCATGACATTGGACTCGACCACTTTCAGTTCTTGCTGTTCGGAATTCAGCGCCCGGATGCGCACCTGGACCTCTTTTTGCTCGTCTAAATTGTTTTTGAGGAAAAATGAATTTTTGTACGTCTCGTTGTTGCAGTTTGACGAGGTAGTCCGCATGCATTCTTTTTCGGAGCTCAGGAACAGCACCGTGATTTCCTCATCGGCTTGCTGCTGTTCGGCCATCGCCAGCGCCGTTTGGACTTTATGGATATAGGACGCCTTCTCCCCTAGCGGATAAACCCACATTGTGAAAAACATGATGACGGCACACAGCACCCCCGTGACAGTCCATGCCACTTTAGGGTTGTGGACAGATTTCGGAGCCCCTTTGAAAAGGGTGCTGACAATGACATTGACGATACCCACAATCAGTAGAAACGCAGCACAGATAATGAGGGCAACGGTGCTTTCTAAGCCATTCTGGAAAAATGAAAGCTGATAGGCGTTGGAATAATAGTAGTTTAAAACAACGCTGATGAAGATCACCGCAATAAGAGCCGCGAGGGCTATTTTCCAATTGGCTCTTTTGGTCTTGCCGGCTTTCGAATTCATGCCGGTCCAGAAAAGCCAAGCGAATGGAAGAAAAAAGAGGAAGATGACAAGTGAAACGGTACCCATGGAATCATGCCTTTCGCAAAAAGTGAGTGAAAAACAAAAAGTCAAAAAGTTGCTAAATCAGATGAACATTAATGAAATATCGTTTTCAGAAAGGTGCACTTTTTCTTTCTTGCTATAATTATACGGAACACACTCTAAAAAGATTCAAAAGGTTATTTCCCGGCGCAGAACGTGGTACCGACTCATCATTTACGCCATATTGATTAGAACTTTCCGGGAATCTATGTAGAAATAGTTTAAACTACAAAAACATTTTGGTTTCAGTCCTGGAATCCCATTGACATAGGTAGATAAAAATAGAAAACGGCCACCAAGAAGCTCAATATTTTTCTTTGAGTTCGTTAACCATACCCTTCAGCAGCGCTTCCTGGTAGCCTGCTTTCCCTGTTTCATGCATCTTCAGAATCAATTCCTGCACATCAGCATGCTTAATGCTTTCCAGCTTTTTCAGCCGGTCGCCCATTTCAACAGGTGACTGTGCAGTCATATAAGATTCCGCATCCATCCACCACAGCCTCACGGACTTCGGGTGACGCTCGTGCAATCGTGCTGCCATAGCTATACCTTCTGGATCGAAATCACCCGCATAATAAATACAGCATCCCGATTCTACAAGAAGATCAAGCAGCCGGAGTCCGGCCAACTTAAATTGACCGTGTGTGCAGATGAGAGGTGCAGCCGGCACCTCATCGAGCAGTGATGAAAAAACACCTGAATTCTCGACAGCATAGACATCTTGTCCGACTGCCGGTCTTGCTCCATCAATCATAAATAATTCCCGCAGCGGCATATTGACCGCACTTTCTGTTTCAACAGCAGCTTGCCACACAGGATGTACCGCACCGTCCCGCATACCGAGCAAATTAGCAAACGATACAAAATTTGAAATATCATCACGCAGAATTCGGAACTGTCCCAGTAGTTCGTTCACTTGTTCTGTGCCGGAAGGCGGTGCTCCTCCGCCGTACAGACGAAAATTCAGGAAATGTATGAGCAGTTTGCCATTCATCCCAGACAGATCGAAGCTGTGCGGGTTACCGCTCACCCGCTGGCTGAAAACTGGCAGCCGCTCATACGACTCTGGCAATGCATTCCCAGCATCCGCCAGTAATCGGACGCTTCTAGCAAAATCGTCGATCAATAGGAGCCGGATGATCCATTGTGATTCGGCTGTCCGCTTGCTGAGATAATCGAAATAACCGGCTAGAATAGGATGCAAGTGCTTAAATTCCTTAAGCTTCGCCTCTTCCTTATCCTGCTTTTCTTTTCGAACAGCTTTATTAGAACGAATCGGTTCGTCAAAAAATACCTCAAGGAGTTCAGGGAGACGAATACCCACGAATTTCGTTTCTTGCAACCTCTTGTCGAATGCAGCAAGGGAAATCACTTTCTTCTTTTTTAAATCTCCGAAGAAAAGCATTAGCGATTCAAGTTCCTCGGCTGAGTAGTTTTCAATATTCACTGTTCCGCCTATCCGACCGAGCGATTCGATTTTCGATCGAAATTCACTAAACAACTTGTGATATACAGGAGCACTTTGAAAATAATGGGCAGCTTGGCAAATCAACTCCTTATTCATTCCACTACCACACTTTCAAGATCCGGTTCCGCCACAAGTGCATGGCCATCCCATTTATAGCGGATAACGGTCACGAAATCTGCATTGCGTGGCCGAACAAGCTCACAAACCGATAACCTGCTGACCGTCTCATAATCTCCCCACAGCACTTGAGAGTTCATAATGTAGTCAAATCCTAGCTGTTCGACAACTTCGAACATTTCCTTTATATTATTCTCATCCACGCCTGCGAACGCTTCATCAAGCGTAATAATATATGGGGCGGTGTCAGCCGCTTCCAAATAACGCGAGTAGCATGCTGTGAATAGCGGAATATACATTGCCATCGCTTTTTCACCGCCACTGAACGTGAAGAATTTATGATTTGTAAGTTCGCGACGCTTTTCGTTCGTCCGTTCATATGATAGTTCGAACGAAAACCATTTGCGGTAGTCTAGTACGAGTTTCAAGACTTGCAGGAGTGTCTGCCCTTCCCCTTTTTCTTCCATCCACTGCTTTGACGCTTCTATTTTTGATCGGAAGTGAGCAGAGATCCGTTCCATGTCTTCTTCCTTCAGCAGTCGTGCATCTTGCTTCAGCAACGTCACCAAATCTTTCGTATCCAGTTGGTCTTCGGAGTCCGCGCTCCGCGGTTTCCATCGGATCGAGAATTTCAAGCCGGAAGATGAATCGCGGCTTTCCATCAGTTTCTTCATCCCAGCGGTCCAGTGCTCCGCGCGGCGGATCCGGCTGCGAAGTTTATGGCCGACCGAGTTGAACAGGATTTCCTCATACAATTCCTTGTCCTGATCATTCAAGCGGTTTTCTTGCAGGAGCTGTGCATCCGCAGTTTCCTTATATAGTGCATAAGGTGTCACCGAAATGCCACGACTATCGAAATCGATGAGCCGTCGCGATGTCTTCTGACGCCATTGATCGATGACCGGCAGCCACTCGTCCGAGTCGATGCCCTCCATCCATTCCTCTGATTCCATCTGAATGCCTCGCTCACGCATGCGGTGCTCCGCGAGATCCGTCTGCACTTCGAAAAAGACATTTGTCAGCTTCCGTTCGATCTGGCTTGTGTCTTTCGATGCATCCACTGACAACGTCGCTTCCATGTTCGGCAAGTCTTCCCATTCACTTTCCTCCAACGAAATAAACCCGCGCTTCAGCTCCACCTGTACTGCTTTTTTCCAACTTGCTTGCATATTTGTCCAGAAAGCATGCCTTTCAGAGACTGCTGAGAGTTGATCAATCAAAACTGTCCGCTTAGACATCTTGTCAGGCAAGGTTCTGCGACGATCGGCGAGCCCCGCTTCGGTTTGCCGAAGCTCATCCTGTACAGAGCGTATCTGTCCCCGAATATCTTCTGCCCCTTCCCGCTCCAGCTGTTCCTCGAGCTGCCGAAGGATTTGCCCAGCGACGGCGAGCACACCTTCCATCAAGTTCAACTCACCTTTCAGTTCATCGATGTCTGCCATCAACGTCTCCTGCCGCTTCTGTTCATCCTTCAGTTTTTCAGCGGTATGGAGATGCGTTAAATGCTTCCTGCTCAGTTCCGCCAATTGTTGTTCGTATGTCCGTAAAAATCCAAGCGCTTCCTTATAAGCTTCTGAGTTCGCTTCCAATCCCAGCGCCCCTGTCGCTAAGTGTACATCCCACTTCAACTGCTGGAAGTCGATGTCCATCTTGCGGAGCCCTTCTGCCGCTTGTTCGATTTGACCGCTTAGGAACTGGATTTGTAGCTTCGCTTCCATTATTTCATTGAAACTTGTTTTCAGATCAGAACCATCCGGAAATGCGCGCCACGCCGCCTTTGTCGAGGCCAGTTCAGCAGCCAGCGTTTCCCGGTCCGCCCTGATTGTGCTGATCTGTTCTTCGATTGATACAATTTCCAGCGTTAGCTCCTGGATGAGTTTCTCACGGAAACGTCGGCGGGCTTCCCGTCCAACATATCGCACATCCTCGACCGGAACGGCATGACCGAAAAGAATACCGAGTGAGTAAGCGCCGTTTTCTTCCACTCCAGCTGCACCGCCGCTGTCACCGACAAGCACACTTTGCAACACTTCTTCCACTTGTTCAGAAGAAATTCCTGTTTCACCGGGATCCGGTTTCAAATAATCGGCGAGTGTATGTGCGAGCATGACCGGCTTCGCCTTGACCACGCGATCATATCGAGCATCGATCGCTTGTTTCGTAATGAGCGCATCTAGCAGGCCACTGTCAATGAGCGCCGCTTCCAGCCGTTTCTGTGTTTCCTCCGGTACGTGCGGCTGAAATTCCACCACTTCGTACAGCGGTGCAAATAAAGCACCCTGCTCCCCAAGCGCTTGCCTTGCTTCCACCGTTGCAGCATGCCGTTTCGGTTCTGGTTCCCGCTGTGCTTTCCGGTTGCCGAGTTCCACCGTTTTTTCGGCACGTTTATCCTCAAGGACATGCAGTTCGTTTTGCAGCTTCAGGGACTTGAGCTGCAGTTGTTCTTCATATGCTTGCACGAATGGCTCATAGCAGCGCTTCACTTCATCATACGAAACATCTACAAACAGCTCGTCCATTTGCCGGGACACTTGCTGGTGTACAGTACCATTAATACCGAATCGACTGTTCGCCTGTGCCCACTCATGGAACTCGTTCAGTTTCCCTTGTTTATCTTCTTCAAATGTCACAATCCAACTTTTTTCATCCCGTTGTTTATCATCACGCTGTTTTTCCACGTCGCCAATTTCTTTCCTTTTCTGTGCGATTTTCTCTTTCAGCGCTTCGAACGACTGCAGTTTGCTTCGCGTTTCTTCAATCCGCTTGTGATGCGCAGCCGATTCGCTTTCCCATATATCAAATGAAAAGGGTTCTTTTAAATGGCGCTCAAAGTCCGACGCGTTCTGCCCATGCTGGTCAAACGCGCTCATTTCTCCTTCATACGCCATGTCCTGCAAATGATTTTCTAGCGCGTTCAGTTGCTGACCAAGCGTTTCTTCCGTTGCTTCGATTACCCGCAAGCTTTCCCGTTCTTTTTTTTCATATCCGGACAGTCGCTCTTCCTCGCGGCGGAACTTGTTCTGGTCTGCGGTATAAGTCTCCTGCGCCTTTTTCCACTCTTCTTCAAGCGACCACACGCGATGGCCAAGAAGCCTGTCTTTCGTTTGCTTGAGGGCTTTCTCGCGATGCTCGTATTCCTGGACTTCCCGCTCGAGCGCGTCGATATTTAACTCCAGCATTTCGAGAGATGCTTTCATCTCCTTCTCACCTTCCCGCTCTTTCTTCATGCGCAATGCAGCACGTTTCAGTTCCGCGATTTGGTCGAATAAAACCCGATGATTATAGGCGTCATAAGCTTTCGTCAGTCTGCCAAGCGCTTTCACTTCCCGATCGAGCTGTTCGATCTGTTGTTTCGTCTGATCCATCTGCTCGATTGAATCAGACAGATAGCGAAGGTCTTCATCCGTCAGTGGAGGCAACGCGCTCTCCAGGATTTCGTAAATGACGGTCGGCTTGAAATCCTTCGAAAGCTTTGGGCTTCGGAGCTGGAGGAGAAGCTCAATCAGTTCTTTATAAGCTTCCGGGGTAGCAAAACCAAACACGTGCTTATTCACAAGTGCCATGTATTCTTGGTTCGTCTTAACAACTTCTCCACCGGTGCCAATCAGATTTTCGAGTTCAATGCGAGACCTCGGAATTTTTACCTGCTCCCCGTTCTGATTTTCCATTTTGAATAGTTCTAAGTCGAAGCCAATCCGCCGGTTGTCCGTAATTACGAATCCCCATGATCTCAATTCCTTGCCGCGTTTCGCCTGCATGCCGATACCTGTCGTTACGTACTGATTCGTATCTTGTTTTTTATACTCGAGGAATAGATAACCGGTCCGCTCTTCCCGGTCAGTGATCTCTTTTTCACCCAGCAGGTAATCTTCCATCCGCCGTGATTTCGAGCCAAATGGATCGAGCCGATCAGGAGATTTCTTCCCGTCCAGCAACACTGGGAGAAAGCTCTGCATCGTGACCGACTTCCCGGAACCGTTACTGCCGCGCAGTAAAAGTTTGCCGTTTTCGAAATCAAATATCTCTTCATCGTAATACCAGAAATTCAACAGTCCTGCCCGGTTCATTTTCCATTTATTCGCCACTTCGCTTCACTTCTTTCATGTAGTCTTTCGGATAATGGCCGACCATCCGACCGGCACCGGATCGGATGACGATAATTCCCTGCTCCGTGTCCACTTCCGCAAGTTCCCATTCCTGCCAAAGAGCGAGAAGCGCAGCGGCCGTTTCTTTGTCCGTCTCATCGCGATGCTGTTTGCTCCAGCCGTGCCCGTGTTGTTTTTTCACTTGCCGCACAACCGCCTCGAAAGTCTGGCTCGGAAGCCGGATCTCCCCAAACTCCGTCGCTTCGAAGTCTTTATGCTCCCGTAAATATGCCGCTACATGCAGCGCGACACTGCTGATGCCCCGCTGATCTGGGAATAGCGTATAGCGCCGTTTCCGTTCCGGGAGCGTTAGCATTGCTGCATTTTTGAACACTTCAAGTCGAAACGGCGTGTGTGCTTCTAGATCATCGCGTAGCGAGTTCCGGTAATTGCGGATATATGTGAAATCCGCTTCCGCCTCGGAGGTGCGGTGCACAACTGGCGAGAACAAGAGCTGCCGATAGACGCGCTTGCGCCGTTGGTCGTCCGGATGCCGCTTCCATTCGCTCTCCAGAATTTCTTCAATAGAATGAAAGCGGTACAGATCGTCCGGATATGACCGCATAAAATAGCGGGCGTAAATCGCGACTTCATACAACACTTCTTCTTCGGCATCCGACTGGAACAACTCTACATTGCCGTCAATCGTCTGAATCAGTTTCAGTCGGGCGATTTCCTTCAGTGCACGCACGAGCGATTTGCGGTGCCGGTAATCCATCCAGTCTAGGGGAAAATCCCCTCCATACATGTCCTGGATACTTTCCGTTAAATCTGACAGCAGAAACTGCTCGTTCACCACTTTTTGTTCCGTAAACGCGAGCGCACAACAGAAAATGGCGTAGTCCATCGGCTCCTGGAAAGCCTGGTTACCCATCCAGCTTTTCGGCTCGACCGGTATTTTCTCCAATTTGATGAAATGCTGGCGGATAATCAAGTCAAAACCGAATTTGTCGCTAATATAGCGCTTCAATTTATGCTCGCGGTCCCTGATCAGCCGGTAAGCGTCAGGTTCATCTTCCCTCAATACCCAAAACTGTTCGAATAACAGCCCGAGCGCTTCTTCTGTCTGTTCATCAAACTGCTCTTCCCGCTCATTCATGATGTCACCTCTTCCTGGATGAAGCGGAAGTGTGCATTCGGCATTTCGAGCGTGCCGTCTGAAGATTTTAGCAACACCATTTCATGCGAATCAAGAGTTACTTCCACTTTCGTCCCATACTCCGTCTGAATTATCCGGTCTTCCTTTACCATTGCCTTGCCTATCCACGACAATAGCAATTTGCGCACATACGGCTCTACAGTGGGTAATTCATCGAGACGAATTTCACTGCCTTTCATGTACTGCTCGATAACCCGTTTTTCCTCACTGCGCCGCTTGAGGTGTTCCCGCTTGGCTTCCTCTTTCCGCGCCCGGTGGTCTGACATCTCCGTCGCCTTTGTTTTTTCGCCGTATTTTAAAATCCGTGGCAGTGTTTCGTGAACCATCGGTTGCTCTTCCCATGTATCGGCATAGATATCATCGGTCGATATGTGGTCCGAATGAAAATGACGGGTATGGAATACGCCGAATACAACTGAAGACAGCTTATGTGCTTCATCAACCGAATCCATTCCCGCAAACCAATCGGCAAGGTGCAAGTAATCGTCTTTCCGGCTCCGGAACTGTTGATTGCGCTCACCCAGACGCTGCACGATACGTGTGATACGACGGATTGCTTCGTTCGTCTGTCGTTGAATTGTCTCATATTGGCTATCTTCACCGCCTAAAAACCAATCCTTGATGTTGATCCATTTCTCTTGCATTTCGATAATCGCTTCCGTTCCAGACTGCTCAAAGCGGAACGTCTTTTCTTCGTGACTGGCGACTTTTTCAAAAAACACCTCCATATGCCGGCCGTCAAACGACAGCAAAAGCCCTTGTATCTGTGAAGCAGTCTGTTGCAGCGCAATGATAAAATCTCGCAAGTAGGCGGTGAAGTTATCTTTATACAGAAGAAACGCTTCCGATTTCATTTGTTCACTCGCATCTTCACTGCGGAGATATGCGAAATAATCAGATGTGTTCTGCCGGATCTTATTGAAATAAGTCAGGACATCATCCCAGTGCTGCGCGCACGTTTCATCATTGTCATCCCCAGAAACTTCGATACTCTTCAGGCATTTGTACAGGCGGTCGAATTGCGTCTTCTCGAGCGAACCGCCAAATGTGTCCATCTTTTCCATACTGATGAGCATACGCTCGAAATCGACAGTATACGGCGTACACTGATAACGGAAACGGCGTTTCTTGAATTCCTCGATGGTTCGTACATTCCCGCTCTCCTGCTGGGCGAACAGATTGTCCCATTTCACTAGCTGAGTCAAATCACCGTGGAGTTCGTCCAAAGTATAGTTTTCGAAAATCAAATAATCCTTGAGATGTGCGAATACTTCCTCTGGCAACAAAAACTCCTTCATCCGTTCATGTTGAACGTAAAAGAAGCGCAGAATCGCCCGGTACGTCCCCGCCTTCTCCGTTGATAAATACGTGGCTTCTTTTATGCGCTTTAACTGTTCTTCTTTCATGATCTCGCCTCCAAACTCTAGCTGCATTAGTTCTATCGTACTAGAAAACACAATAAGACGCCAATTGTTCAAAATATTTTAAAGAGAAAGACTATATGCTACCATTCTGGATCGGCTCTTCAATATCTTCATAGTTGAATAAAAGTGAGTAAAAAGAACAAACACACTCGGAATACTGTTGTAACAAGTTTCTAAGTGGTAAGAATATATATTGTTATAAGATAAGAGTCATTTTACACAGAGACATAAACTCATGTGCCCATTCTAAATTTTTTAGATTGTGTTAGAAAACGGATGATATACTGGACTACAGTGAATTAATTACATCAAAGGAAGGATGGTTGAACGATGATGCGATCCTTTCGTTTCAATGGCAGCCGGATTCTGAAAACCGGCATCGCTATCTTTTTGACAGCCGTCATTTGCGAATGGTTCGGCTGGCCGCCTGTCTTTGCGGTCATCACGGCCATCGTGACGATCGAACCGACGGTCAGCGATTCGATCAAAAAGGGGCTGGTCCGGTTCCCGGCATCGGCCATCGGTTCGGCCTTCGCGGTTCTCTTTATCACGCTCTTCGGGAATTCTCCGATCACCTATACACTCGCTGCGGTGGCCACGATTCTCGTCTGCTACCGGCTCAATCTGCATGCCGGCCTGCTCGTCGCCACATTGACTTCTGTTGCGATGGTGGAAGTCATCCACGACCATGTGCTAATTTCTTTCTTCATCCGGTTGGGGACGACAACGATCGGCTTGCTCGTGTCGACAGCGGTTAACATGCTCGTCTTCCCGCCCAACTACAGTACCGATATCCTGAAAAGCATCCATAGCATCAGCGCGCGTGCAGGAAGCCTGCTGGAACATACCTTCCGCACCATCCTCTTCGATGGAGATGCGAACCTTCAGGAAGACAAGAAAATTGTGAAGCAGCTGACGACGGAAATCCAGAAGACCGAGAAACTGGTCCATTACCAGCGTGATGAAGCGAGCCTGTACCCTTGGGTCCGCAACCGGGAAGCCGAGCTTCGGGTGGCGGAGAGGCAATTGCTGTTTCTGGACAATTTCGAGTACCATTTGAATGCCCTGCTCCGCGTCCCGCTGCAGGACATCAAATGGACAGCAGGCGAGCGGGAGATAATCATGCACGCCGTTACGGCGCTTGCGGACGACTTGCGGCATGCCGTTCATTACGATCACGAAAAGCACCAGGACGAATTGAAGAGAATCACGGATCTCTTCTGGGAAAACAGCAAGCGGGTGCCGGCAAACGATGCGCTGCACCCCACCCTCTTTCCGCCGGAGTTCACGATCCTCTACGAGCTCATGACGATTTATGATTTGGTCGATAAGTTTTTTGATCCGAATAGCGTGAAGGCCGTAGAGAAAGCGTAAAAATCATAGGATCAATTAATTTTGCGATGCACAAAAGCCGCGCCAGAACTGAACAGTTCTGGCGCGGCTTTTTTGAATTCATAAGGATCGTTCCCTTATGCTTGTGGTGAACAGACGAAGCCACACAAGAAAAACTCCTGATTTCATTGAAGTGGCTGCTGCGGTACGCACTTGCCGTAGCTTTCCGTGCATAAGACGCGATTTTCATCAAAATGATACAGTATCTGTGGAAGTCTCTTGTCTGGTTTTGGCCAGAATAACATTCGATAAGGCAAATCCTGCTGCTACAGCAATCACCATTGTAATCAACGAACCGACCAAAGCGAGTTTAACCGCCATCAGGAAAAGGATTCCCACAACTAGCATGGACATGACGGAAACCGAATTCCACAGCACCCGGTCTCTCACCTTATTCATTAAGCCAACGGAAGGAACAGCTTCCGTCTCCGCTTCTGCAGCGGCCAGAATCCCTTTCAGTCGGCGAAGGTTGATGACCGGACCCAAAAAACTGGTGCCAAGAAGCGTAGCTAAGGACACATTGATCCATGCCGTTCCCCAGCCCCAAGTGGAAAAGACGAGGTACAGGGCAGGCGCCAGTATCAACAGCGTACTCATCGGAAACAATCCGTCCGTCTTTACTGCAAGCCCTGACCAGCGCTTGACGTTTTCCGTGTCTTTTGACTGCAGCAAAGAAAGCATCGCTAATGCCAGAATCGCAATGGCCATGAACATGATCACCGCACCTAGTATATGGAGAAACAATACAACATTGTAAAGCATCGTGTTTTTCCTCTTCTCCGGTTAAGTCATCGAGAATTTGGTTTCGTTTCCGCTGGCTGTGGTGACTAGCAGCTCTTTATGACCCTTTCTACTGTGCATTCCCCTTTCTATTGGTGGTCTTTTACCGCATAAGTTCTTGCCCTCTCGATAATTTCGTAATCAGTATACGCCTTTTCAAAATAAAAAACTATAAGATTTCTAAAAATTTAGAATTCATTACATTAATCATGCAAACAACGATTTAATGGAGTTTTCCAATCCTTCATTTATTCAAGTTCCAAATCGAAGCATTCAAGCCCATGGTTCCGTATATCACCCAAGCGATATACGGAACCATGAGCGTGCCAGCCGTTCGGTCGTATTGGTAAAATTCATACGTTGTCCAGGTGATGGCGGCGAGCATCAACACCATCTCCGCAAGCGCCGTGCCGCGCAGCCCCCATTTGAAGAAAAGGAACGACCACAGGAAGTTCAGTCCCAGCTGGAGATTGTAGGGGACAAGCACTTTATCTTCCTCGTTTTTCAATGCGGCTTTTTGGGCCGCCCGGTATTTCGCCACTCCCATTGAAGTGTAAAGAGCGGTCCATGCCACGGGAAGGATCCAGGGTGGTGGGGAAAATGAAGGCTTTTTCAATTCATCGTACTCTTCTTGGGTACTGCGGTTGGCAAACGCGCCGGCCAATGACCCGCCGACCGTCGGCACCAAGATACTCAACGCCAGTTTTCCGGAGTTGATCTTACCGTTCACTTTGAAGAATTCTATGCTCATTTCCTCCTTCGAATTCGTTTGTCGAAAGGGTCTTGCAACCAACCACTCAGCCATTCGGTCCTTTAGAAAAGGATACCCTTTTTCCGATCCAGCAGAACATACCCCGCTCTCCTCTTAACACAAAAATACAGAACTCTGCGGTGTTTCTCCGCAAAGTTCTGTATTTCGCATTCTCTAAAACTTGCCCGCCAACGGATTAGAGGGCCTTCAGCTTATAGACTTCCCGCTTGGAAACCAGGTCCGCCGTGTTCGTGCGGTATTCCTGGTAATGAGGCGAGCCGACATGGCTCTCCAACGCATCGTTGTCTTTCCATGTTTCGTGGAGGACGAATGTGCCGTCTTCGATGGATTGGTGGAGATCATAGTTCAGGCAGCCCGCTTCTGCACGGGAACCTTCCTGCACTTTGACCAATTCCGCCAACAATTGTTCTTCCATGTTTTCCTTCGCTTTCAGGATTGCCGTAATTACGATAGGCTCCATCGCTCAGTTCACCTGCTTGTTTCGTTTATCCAGCGCTTTCACCAATTCTTCGGCTAACGCTTCAGAAGAAAACGGATCGCGCCCGGTCACCAATTGCTCATTGCCCCATACCACTTTTTGGTCTGAGGAATAATTGGCGATTTCGTCCATTTTGCCTTCCAGGCTGAACGGCAGGATCTCAGGTAGCCCTTCCGGTTCAACCGCTTCAGGATAGCCGGTTACGTCCAAGCCCTCGATGATGCTTTTGCCGTCCGGACGCTTCGTCCAGATCAACGGCGCCGGTCCGTGGCAAACGGCTGATACGATGTTTCCGTTGTCGTAAACGGAATTGATAATGTTGTGCAGCGTCCCGTTTTCAGCCAGGTCATACATTGCGCCGTGGCCGCCGACGATGAACACCGCGTCATACTCTTCTGCATTCACATCCGAAAGTTTCTTGGTATCGTCCGCCAACCCTGATTCATACATTTTTTTGTATTTGCCTTCCGGGTCGTAGTCTTCACTGATGCTGGCCTGGTCAAGCGTCGGCTTGCCGCCCTTTGGCGACGCCAGGTCCACTTGGTGTCCCGCTTTCTGCAAGATCTCCATCGGCGCAAACAGTTCTTCCGCCCACCAGCCGGTTTCGTAGTTGTTTTCCGTGTCCGTGTGTCCGCTTGATAAAACTGCTAATACTTTTGCCATGTTGAGTTTCCTCCTCTGATTTATAAATCGTCATGACACTAGTTTTTCCCGAATGGTTTCGGGTTCAAACAAACTGACAAGAACGACAACTTCCGTTTCCATTCGTTACTTGCTGCCAAAACAGGCACACAAGCCCTTTAAAAGAAGCTGGTGTGCCTGTTTTATTCCGTATGCCCTTAAACCGACTCTCTCGGGAAAAGAGCCTTATCATTTTTAATGAATCGCCAGACCGCCGCGGCCACAAAAATCACGATGCCCGCGATCAGCAGCCACTGGATGGCCGATGCTAATTCGGGTTTGACCCGTCCGCTTGTATACGAACCGTAGATCCCGAAGAATGCCCATGCCAATGGAAGCGGGAAGACGGCATTTTTGTACCGCGAGATATAAATGAGCACAAACGCGATGGCCACGCCCAAGATGATCAGCGTCCAGACCGAATAGGAAATGCCGAAGCCGCTCCAGTCCAGCTGCACCAACAGCAGCGCCGTGTTGACGACGGTCGCGATGGTCACCCACGCCGCGTAAAGCGTGAAGCTGATCCCTGCCAAAGTCGACGGCACTTGGAAGCGGTGCGTATAAATTTTCCCGATGATGACGAGCAATGAGAACAGGAGGCCAATAATCAAAATCGTCGAGATGAAGAGCCCTTCATACGAGAACGCGACGATCCAAGCCATGTTGAATACCGAACTCAAAATAAACCACGGCGAGAATATCAGGGCGAGCTTGCTGACTCCCGCATCTTTCCGTTTGACGAACAAATAGACCAGCGTAATCAGCACCAGCGTATAAATGACGCCCCAAATCGAAAACGTGAACGGTGCCGGAGAAATGAGCGTCATGTATTCGTCGGAGATGTCCTTCTGGCTGTTCCCCGCGAAAAAGCCGGATGAGCCAAGGTAATTGACGCCGAGCGTCACAAAATAAAAAACCAGATTCAATATAGTGAATAACGTTACTTTTTTCTGCGCGCTTCCCTCCACAATGAACCCATCCTTTCGTTATTCTTGTGGCCCAATGCTTTTCATCAGCATTTTACAATCGTCCGTCCGAGGTGCTGGCCGTTCTTGATGGCGTCAATCGTGCCAGGTACTTCTTCAAGCGAGATCTCATCCACCAATGTCGTTCCGGCAATGTTCCAGTCCTTCGCCATCTTCTCCCAAATCGCCGGGCGCTTGTCGATCGGCACATTGACCGAGTCGATGCCGAGCAAGTTGATGCCGCGCAGGATGAACGGCAACACCGTCGCCTTCAGCTCAATCCCGGCTGCCATTCCGCACGTGCTTATGCTGCCGCCGTAGGACAGCTGCGGAATCACTACAGAAGTGACGTACCCGCCGACCGTATCCAAGACGTAATCGAATTTTTCCTTGTTCAACGGCTTTTTCAGCTCGCCCAAATCATCCGGGAAAATGGCGCTATGCGCGCCGAGCGTTTTCGACACGTCCACTTGATGGTCTTTGCGGACCAAAGCCGTAATGTTCCGGTAGCCGATCTTCTCGAGCATCTGCACCGCAATGCTGCCGACGCCGCCTGTCGAACCGGTCACCAGGATTCTCGGATTCTGTTCCGGATCCATGCCGTTCTTCTCCAAAGCCAGGATCGACAAGGCAGCCGTAAATCCGGCGGTCCCGAAGACCATCGCATCGCGCAGGCTTAACCCTTCCGGCAACGCCACCACCCAATCCGCAGGCACCCGTGCGTATTCGGCGAAGCCGCCCGTATGGCTCATGCCCATTTCGAATCCGGTGACGATGACTTCCTGTCCTTCCTGGAAACGGGAATCGCCCGACTCGACCACTGTGCCGCTCAAATCAATTCCGGGAATCATTGGGTAGTTCCGAATCACGCCGCCTTTTTTCTGCACCGCGAGCATGTCCTTGTAATTGATCGACGAATACGCCACTTTGATCGTGACGTTCCCTTCTGACAACTGTGCCTCACCGACCTGTTCCACGCCGAAAACCACTTCTTCTCCCTGCTCTTTCACTACAATCGCTTTAAATGAATCCATCCGTATATCCCTCCTCTCTTATCTCTTCCCGTAATGGCTTCGCAGCCAAACTGTTTTCCAGTAAAACCCTGCTGGTGAAAATAAAAAACACATCCGCCATTTTGTTGCAGCGGGTGTGTCGTTGGTTGAAGGATTTATGAGTGTATCGTTTCAAAGTTGGCACAGAAGCGATTCAGTTCGTTAACGCAATCTTGATGTGTTCCAAATGATGCTCTTCGTGCCAGCACAGTTTTGCGAGTTTCGTCGCGACGCTGATCTCGCCGTTCGTTTCATGGGTGAAGACGCGCTTCAGTTGGTCGTCCGTCACATGTTTTCCGATGGCGACGATGCGTTCATTCAAGCCTTCCAGAATGCGAACCGAGCTTTCCACCGGCAGTTCGTTGTCCGGAAGTTCCGCCCATTTTTCCTGGTCGAAAGGCGGGACCGTCGGATTGTCATCTGTCAACGCCAGCCGCAGGCGCTGATACATCGTCAGCTGCGAATCGGCGATATGGTGCACGAGCTGTCGCACCGTCCAGCTGCCTTCCCGGTACCGCTTGCCGAGCTGTTCGTCGTCCAAGCCATCGACCACGTTTCTCAAGCGTGTCGTGTAGGTGCCGATTTTCCCGAGCCATTCTTGCACATGTTCAGTTGTTACGTGTTCAGGAACTTCCAATTTTCCAATAGGGAATTGCACATCCATTTGTCCAACCTCTTTCCTTATCCGTATTTGTGAACCATCGCATTCAGGCTCAATATATCAATGGGCTGATGTTTTGTAAACTGGAGCCTTGAGCGTTTACTTCAAAATCCCCTTCGCCTTCGCTTCCTTCAACCACATCGGAAACTCATTCAACAGCTGGTCGTACAATTCCGCGTCCGATACTTGGCTGATATCGTTGAGATGGAAAAAGTTCGCGTTGTCGACGACGCGCCCTTCCATGGTATCGAGCTTTCTGAGGACATCGAAGTTCGAGTCGCCAATCCCGACAAACTGCCAGAAGATCGGCTGGTTTGATGATTCCACGATGAACTTCTTGATCCCTGGCTTGCAGCCGCCGTCGTTGATGAAGACGAGGAACACCGGCTCGCCGCTCGGATCCTGTTTCGTATACTTGCGGATCACGTCTTCCATCACTTTCGGTTCGTCGTTGCGGCCGAATTTGTGGACGCCCGAGTTCGACAGGATATTCTTTTCCACATAGCCCATGAACGTGGACTCAGTCGCTGCCGGTAGCCGCGAGAATTCGTTGTCGTAGACCCAGACATCCAGCTCGCCGTCATCATCGAATTGGCTCGCGACCGCGAGCACCCGCTCCACCACATCCTGCACGACGCCTTCGTTGTACAATTTCCGCATCGAACCTGAAATATCCAGCACCACGCCGACTCTGGCCGAAACCCCGGTCAACTTCTTCTTCTCCAGAACGATCGTTGCCGCTTTTTTCTTCAACGTGATTCCGCTGATCTTCTCTTCTTGTTCCGGCTTCTTAAACAGTTTATCGAATAAACCCAAGACGTACGCCCCCTGTATGCTTCTTTTTCTAAAGTATAGCTTCTTAGAGAGCTTAATGACAGTGAATCCCTATATATGTAAAGTATTAGGCATAAAAACTATGGTTACGTTACAGGCTTTCTCCTTTTTCGGCTGTCCCAAAAAAAGCTACAAATCCAAAGGGGTTTATTTTTCCATAGGGTCGTTTCGGTTCATTGTAGATTGGGTACCTAGGGGGCAACTACAAATTCAGGAGGAATGAGCCGTGAAGAAGAAGAAATGGGTTCCCATGTTGCTGGCAGTCGGGTTATTGGTCGTCTCTCCCCTATCTTTTCAGCCAGCGGAAGCTACAAGCCATTCAACTGCAGCCAAGGAATACAAGCTGCCAGCCAAGCTTGCGAATCTCATGAACATCGCTCCGGAGCATCAGTTTACGCTGCGCAAAGGAAGCACACGGCTTGAAGTGAAACTCCTCCAGTGGACGTTGAATCATTATGGCTTGAAAACGGCGGTTGATGCCGTTTTTGGAACGGCCACCGACAAGAACGTCCGGCAATACCAGAAAGATAAAGGCTTAAAAGTCGACGGCATTGTCGGCGTAAATACATGGGCCGCACTATACGCGGAACATAAAAAACCAACAGATCCAGAAGAAGAACTCCCGGCCGAGCTGAGAAATTTGATGGACATCGCACCGGAACATCAGTTTACGCTGCGCGAAGGAAGCAATCGGATGGAAGTGCTGCTTCTCCAATGGACATTGAACCAGTACGGATTAAAAACAGCGGTGGATGGAGTCTTTGGACCCGAAACCAAAAGAAATGTCCAGCAGTACCAGAGGGACAAAGGCTTGAAAGTTGATGGCATTGTCGGCGTGAATACGTGGGTTGCTATATACAGGGAACATCAATAAGATTTATTTCCACAGGAAACTCGTTTAAACTTTATGCACTGCGCTCCATCATAAGGCATGCCCACCCGAAAAATCGGGCGGGCATTTTTCATTTAAACATAGGGTTTCCCAAGGCCGCAATTTCTCAAGACCTTCTATCCAATACCTTCTTCCCTTTCACTAATAACCAGATAGCGAATGCTAATTCCGCTAGAATAGGTACCACAAAGACGATCAGTGAAAAGATTCCAATAAAATCGGTATAGTTAGATAACAGTACCCTCAAGATATTGTCGATAAAGTAACCCACCCCTGCAAGCAGCATCAAAATCCCGAATAGTCTAGGAATAAAAAGGGACTTGAACATGAGGTAGCCGAGCAAAAGCAAATGCAAGCCGAAAAATACAAGGCCAATAGTCCATGCATTATTAATCGCATCAAGGAACATCATTACTTCGAAGCCTATCTGATTTGGTTCAATGGCTTCCAAGCGGGCATCATCAATCAAAAAATGTGAAATGTTTAAAAAGTTGAAGAGGGCAGCGGAAGACATTGCTACATAGACCACCCGGAACAAAATCACCAGCAATGCAACATTCTTATTTACTGGTTTCAGCAGAACATAAAGGGCCCAGGCGATAACGAGATCCAGAATAGTCATGACGATAAAACCGAGAACCCCAAAGCGGAAAAGCAAATCATTGGCTGTGATATTACTTACGGTTGCGGTTGCATCATCCGGTACCAATAATCCCCCCATTACAAAAATATTCGCAAACAGCCCTGATACCCCTGCTAGCAATAAGCTGACCCCTGCAACTCTTGCGTAAAAAGACAATGGTTTTTCAGCAATGCCGCTGCTCATCTTTCTCCCTCCGATTTTTCGTATTTGATTCAATTTGTGTGGCTGGAATTGAGATTATTCTATGTAAAATAAAAGGACAATCAGAGAGATTATGTCTTATTGATAAAAACCTTATATTTATCAGATTTTTCTGAAATATTATAGATTCATTCTATATCTATTGGGTTTTTTTAGCAATGCCAAATGCTTTCTGCTGCAATAATCATCTTACTTCTTAAATAGAATAAAAAACTGCTTGAATTGTGTTCACCACAGAGTCGCTTTTTCACTAACTTTACTTCCTGCTTTTTCGAACTTCCTGCATTTTACTGGTTTCCACGAGTTCTCATTTCGTCCCTGTGTACGGAACAATTATGGATATTTCCTGATGCCCATAAACATGTAAAAGCCACCCTCGAACCGGCTAGTTTCATTGAGGATGGCTGTTAAGCTATGCAATTGTCTTGAATAAATTAAAGCTTTCCCTACACAGGGTCTCATTTATGAGTTTTTTATACAGGAAGCAATCATGGCTAACGGATCCAAATAATTCCAATCAAAAATTTATCCACCCTAGTATTTACCTTCCAAATTATGTTATAGTCATCTTTAGAAAATAGCAATATAGATCTAGCTAGAGAGAAAACAGGGGGAAATATGAAATGAGTGTTTTATTTGGTTTATTGATGCTGCTTGGCTTGCTGGCTTTTGCTGCGAGCATCGTGATGTTGCTCGTCCGTGCTTTGTTCAAAAAAGGGCTGACTCTTAAGCAAGCGGGCCTTGCGGCAGGTATTTCATTTGCCGTGATCATCGGTTCTGGTATCGGCTTCGGATCGACAGCAGACGAAGTTGAAACGGCAGCCGACGTCGAAAGTGAACAGATGGAAGCCCAGAAAGAACAAGCGGCCGCGGAAAAAGCCGAAGAACAGCGCCTTGCCCAGGAAGAAGTTGAGAAACAGGCAGAGCTCGAAAAGGAAAAAGAAGAAGCACGTCTGGCGATAGAAAAAGAAGCTGAAGAAAAAGCGGCGGCTGAGAAGCTGGCGAACGAGAAGGCAGCTGCAGAAAAAGCGAAGGCTGAAGCGCTTGCGAAAGAGAAAGCGGCGCAGGAACTGGCTGAGAAAGAAAAAGCAGCAGCCCAACAAAAGAATGAACTGTTCGCCGGTTACGAATTGATCGAAGTTGATGGCGGTGATTTGTCTGGAACCCGCGAAGCTAACATCGTCGTTGATATCGGGTTTGGGGACCGTGAATACTGGGCCTTTACGAATGAACACGGACAACTCGTACGTGTCGTGGCTGAAGAAATCATTGTACAGGACGACAATAGCGAACCTGTAACGTCGAACGGCAGATATTACTCAGATGAAGCGAAGGTTCCGGGCGTCGAAAGCGACATGTTAGACGAAGGGCATGTCATCGCGGATTCGCTCGGCGGCGTGTCGAATGCCTATAACATCACGCCACAGGAAAGCACGCTCAACCGCCATGGCGACCAGGCTTATATGGAAGACGTCATCCGCGATGCTGGCGGCGCGACCGATTTTGAAGCGATCATTACCTACTCGGACACGGACACCCAGGTCCCTTCACATTACCAGTACACGTACACGGTAATGGGCAATGAAGTCGTCGATACATTCGGCAACGTGAACCCGGATGAAGTGAACGCCTCACTCGGGTTGACCGGCAGCGAACCTGCGTCTTCAAGCCCTGCAGCCACAGAAAGTGCCCCAGCGGAAGCACCTCCTGCCAACACAGGCGGCGATGTTTCGAGTGTGGACACGAACGGCAATGGCCAGGTGACGATCCAAGAAGCGAAAGATGCCGGTTTCTCTATGCCGATCATGAGCGATCATTGGCTATATCCTTATATGCGGGATAACGACAACGACGGCATGGTCGGCGAATAAAACCTTGAACGCATTTCGAAAAGAAATCCGCCCTCTCCTAGGAGAAGGCGGATTTTTTGTCTATGTAGAATGCTGTTTGACAAAGAGAAAGGGTTTCTTAAAAGGGTATCCATTATTTACCGTTTTACCAAGCTGTTGAAGGAACAATATTCATTTCCACTTCTGCAGCGGCCCAAGAAATGTTGATCAAGCCGCGTAACCAGTCCTGTTGGAAACTTTTCATCTTCCCAGTTGAGCAGTCCTGTGTTCAAACAAACATAAATTGTATTTTATGGTGCATAGTTTCTGCCATTGAGGGAATAAGATACCAAACTCACTAAATTGTTTATTACGGAACAGCTGCTCATAAAACATAAATGGGTAAAAGCCAGCAAATCGGGGGAAGACTTATGATGATGAAAAAACAACTTACAGTCGGCGATGTGGATTTGAAATGGGATTTAGAAACAGGGGAAGTCTTATTTGACGGCGGAGACGTCGTGTTCTTTTGGATTTCAGCCATGGAAACGTTCTTTGACTCTATCCGGGAAATTGCAGGAACTGAAGCAACAAAACTTGTGTTGGAAACGACCGGTTTCCGTCAAGGCGTCGTCGTTGGCCAAGGATTTTTGCACATGAAAAACATCAACACCTCAAATGTTGTTGAATGGTTAGCCAATACATATGCACCAGCAGGCTGGGGAAAAGTGAAAATTGTAAAGATGGACGAAGAGACGAAACATTTCACGCTTCATATACAAGATGACTGGGAGTACAAAATGAACCAGCAAAAACAGAAAGGCCTTGAAGGCATCTTCGTCCCTTCCCATTACGCCGGCGTATTGACCGGTCTTTTCGGCACGAACTTCTGGTATAAAACGATCCAATATCAAAATGAAGAGAATTCCTACAGCATCGTTGAGTACTATCCGTCCGATATCACCGTGCAGTCGAACATCCACGAGATGTCCAGAAAACAGGAAGCATTAAAGATTCAAGAACTCGAGCGGATGGTCGATGAGAAAACGATGATGCTGCAGAACCTCGTGAAAGAAATTTCTTCCCCCATCATCCCGGTATTGGAAAATATTGTGGTCGTGCCGATGATCGGCAGCTACGACGAAGACCGTTCGGAAGACCTTATGTACAATACGCTGAGCGAACTGCCGAGACATCAGGCGCACTTCCTGCTGCTCGATCTGACCGGCCTGCACAAAAACATTTCCGAACACACCGCCAGGCTGATCGATAAACTTGGAGCCTCTGCCCGGCTTCTGGGCATCGAAACCATATTGGTAGGCGTGTCGCCGGAACTGGCAATGGTAATCATCCAATCCGGCAATAACCTGAACAAATTCGAATGCCTGCAAAGCCTGCAGCACGGCATCTACTATGCGCTGGGCAAAAGCGGCCGGACCATTTCCTAAGCTGTCTTTTCATCCCAAAAACAGAAATACCGCTTCAGCTTTTGCTGGGGCGGCATTTCTAATTTATGAATCCGTACTTTTAAATTAGGAATAGGAGCATCAAGAAGTGTGGAAAACGGGACATCGAAACCCTTAAAAATGGCATTCATATTTACAGCAATGGGGTTTTAACTTATGATAGGACGAATAGGTTAGTTGAAGGAGTGGCAGCGTGAACAAATCAGTAACGAAAAAAATGGACGAAATGCTCGAAGTCTTTAACAGTCTTCCGAATTGTAAAATTGAAACAAATGCAGAAGGCAAGATTTTGATTGCCAGCCATAAACCGGTTCCCTGGAGCGGTTCTCTTGAAAATACGAATGCAGAACCGTTGCACAAAATCGGGTCCATCACGCCCCATAAAGCATCCCTTGGCCTCTATATTGATTTCCCGCATAATCTTTTGGACGTCGACCGGGTCGAGGAGATCATCAATCCGGAAGGAACCTTGATGTATTATGAGCCAGGTACAAAGGCGTCAAATGTGAAAAGCTGGTGGAGATTCCGGTCGGATGAAAACTTTGATAGCATCCATATGGTTCTGAGAAAGATCGAACTGGATATGTATGATTTTAAGCGGGAAGACTGGATCCAATTGATGAAAGAGATCACGGATGTTCATCAATGATTGAAACATAGCTTCAAATAAGAAGAAACGGCCTGTCATCCGAGATCGGAAGACAGGTCGTTTCTCTTTTTTATTAAAAGGCTGAATTTTTCACCGGGACGTAATTATAAGCACCCTTTGCTTGAAATGGGTCGAGCATTTCGCTTCCCAGGGAGCGGCGCAATTCCCGAACAATTTATATAGATGAATAAAACGAAAAGAATTGTATCCCAAATGTTGATAGGCCCGGGGAAGAGATGTATAAAGTATAAATTGTAGTGTATTATCAAAATCGTTTCGAATTGTTTCTTTCCCTGGGAAGCGATTTCCTATTGTATAGCTATGTAACTATCAATAATCCTCTGTTTTGTCTATATCAATATTTTAGAACGCAAAAAGCCACCCTCCAAAGAAGATGGCTTTCCTTTTTCCGACTCCTGTATCCTCGGTTCCTCATATTAATGAAGCAATTATTTATTCTTGCCGTGTTACTATCATTGGAACCTAGTTGGATTTTCTTTTCACCAATCCACATTTCATCTATTTCACTAAAGTGCTGCATCTTTCATACATGACGTACTTGTCATACTGTTTTAAGAGATTCAATTTATTGCTCCTATGCGTTCAACTTAGGCTTCATAAATAGAGTTGAGGGATTAATTTTCGACTTCAAGAATAGCCTCGATTTCTTCTTGGACCTCTCTATTCACCATAAGAGAACGTTTTTTTCTCAATTCAAGATCCATTTCTTTGTCAATGAAATTATTCGTATGTTTATCAAAACAATCGAAACAAATAGAGTAAAAGTCTTTATTCTCTTTCTCTAAAAAATTAAATTCCCACGTTTCAAGTTCCAAATAACTTACTTTATCTTTCGTTTCTTTTCCACATAATTCGCAAGTTGTGTTCATTATAAAAAACCCTTTCATACATCTACCTTTTATTTTTTCCTAGCTGGCGATCTTTAATTCTTTTTAAGCGCCCATGATATTTCAATATATTCGCTTGTGATTGTTTGGCCTCTTCGCTAGTCGGTTGCAAGTTGGCAATGTCCCAGTATTTAACAACTACATCTAATACTTGGTCAAAGTATTGTAGTGGTCCATAATTCGTATCTATTGCAATGGTTTTCATTCTCTCGTTAAATTCTGGCATAACGGCACCTGGCATAGAGAAATTAATAATTACCTTCTCAAAATAAACAATGAAATTCGGATCAAGTTCAAGATGTGCTTTCACTGTGTCGCGATAAAATGCATAATGAAGTGCTTCGTCTTTCGCTACACGTCGAAGTAATGTTGCTAAATCTTTGTCGTAAAGACCCGCTACCTTAGCTACATTATTATAAAAAACGAGTGTAGCCAACTCTTGCAAAGAAGTGTAGGCCATTGTTGCTAGAGGATTCGTGAAATCTGGAAACCAACCACTTTCAACAACTCGTTTTCTTAATTCATGCAATCTTACAGGATCTACGTTTCGTGTCACCAATAAATACGTTTCAAGCAAGTTAGAGTGCTGGTCTTCTTCAGCCGTCCAAGTGCGTACGAAATCATTTATTACTGCCATTGAATTTTTAAATGTATAATCCAAATGCGAAGTATACCAAGGTAAATTTACTTCTGTAAGTAATGCTGTTTCTACCGCTATAATTACACCTTCTGGAAGAGTTACTTGACTCTCATCCCAAGGAACTCGTTTAAAGGACATGGCCTTGTCCCATGGAATAAATTCGTGATAGCTCCAGTCAATATTTGCAGAACGTTCCTTATGTAATTGATATAATTCTTTAATGCGCGGTTCTAAGCGTATATCCAAATCTGAATTTAACATTATCTTTTCTCCTTTAGGTGTTTTTCTAACTTTAAACCATTTGAATTTTTTTAACAATTATTAATGGTAGAACGTTGGTGTAACCGTCAAGTAGGATAGATCAATTTTTCACAAATTCGGTTTTTTAACTTTTAATATTAAATATAGACATTCCTCAATTATTCAACTTAAAAAGCACCCATTTAAGAGTGCTTTAATCTCCCTAATGCGACCGTATAAATCAACTAATCTACAGCCGGCTCTTCTATTTTCCGGATATCAAAAGTATGCCTGTCTAACAAACCATATAGGCGGTCTTGAAACTTACTGTACCTAGCATTCCCAGCATATATACCAACTTGAGTGACCTCATTGACATGATATCTTCCTTCATCATCCTTATAAGCAATACATTCACCGGTACCTAGGTTAAATTTATAACTTATGGCATCATCTAATAGACTTTTTTCAATTTCTTGACCCAAATCTCTTTTAATAAAATTTTGTATACAATCATCTCAAGCTCCTGCAAATAAGCCTCTACTAAAATGACATAAGGTTGGGTGCATTTAGAAAATATTAAATTATTCATCGTACTTGTCTTCATCAGTATTAAAATTGTCTTCTTCTATACCTTCAACTGCGCCGCCTTAATTTGCTGCAGTAATCTTGTAAATCTTGCCGCCATCAGTGATGGAAATAAGCGCGCCATCCTCCGTTACAAGAATATCAAGGAAACGTTCGCCTTCAATAACGACACGTGCAATATAGCTCGACACTAAACCACCGATGAACAAGTTGTTCTCCCATTCAGGAATTGCGTCGTTGTCATAGAATGAACTACCACTTGGCGCACTTGTCGGATCCCAGTAATATCTTGGTTCCACAAAGCCTTGTGCCTCGTGTTCTGAAATACCCTCATTGATTAATTCACCAGAGTACTCGAGACCATAAGAAACAATCGGCCATCCATAGTTATTGCCTGGTTCAATAATATTCAGTTCATCCCCAGCTTGTGGACCGAATTCAACAATCCATAAGTCTCCTGTTTCAGGGTGGAAGTCTATACCTTGAATATTACGGTGACCGTAGCTGTAAATACCATCCAGTGCGTCCTCATCTTCGATAAATGGATTCGTCTCTACTGCTTCTCCATCTTGTGTAATGTGAATCACTTTGCCTAAGTAAGCATCCAAGTCTTGTGCACGGTCACGAGTGGAACTAGACTCCCAAAAAGGATTTCCCCTCCTTAAGGAGAATACATTCTAAAAGGAGTTGTAGAAAATGAATGAAAAAAAAGAGGCAGAAATAAAACACTCTTCAAAAGCAGAAAACATCCTATCTCAGATCACTAGTAAAACCAAGCTAGGCGACTTACGGAAAATCGCGAAAGAAATTAAGAAAGATCACGAACTGGCCATGGAACTTTGGTCAACCGGAGAGTTTTTGCCCAGATTATTAGCCATCTTAATTATGGACAAAAAACTTCTTTCACAAGATGTACTAAACGAGCTCGATAAAGATATGCAGGCTCACCCTTTTGATGAGCGAAATAACTTAATGGATTGGTTAATGGCCAATCAACTGACTAAAGATAAGAAGAATATTGCTTTAATGGAGTCATGGGAAAACAGTCCTTCCCCTCTTCAAAGACGGATTTTCTGGTATTATCAAGGACGATTGAGATGGACTGGACAAACACCGCCTGATAACACCGAAGACTTGCTGTCTGCAATAGAAGCGAATCTTGCGCAGGAAGAACCGGAAGTTCAATGGGCCATGAATCTCACTGCAGGCTGGATAGGCGTCTATGATGAAAAGAATCGCACACGTTGCATGAAAATCGGTGAGAAAACGGGTCTGTACAAAGATGAAATGGTATCAAAAGGATGCACCCCCAACTACTTGCCGGAGTTCATTACAATTGAAGTGAAAAAACGGCATTAAGATAGAAGACAATAATTTATACTATAAGACAAAAAAAGAACCTTGAGAGCGTCAAGGTTCTTTTACAATTTATATATTAAGCATTTAATTTATATTGCTCTGCCTGGCCATACATACCGTTCTCAGCTGTTACGTCGTTCAATTCTGCAATAACGACCTTGGGATTGGAAGGATCAAATACTGTAGAAATATAACTGACTTTAAATGTATACGTAGCTTTTCTCCGGAAGTTTCGATAATCAGGCGAATCTACTGTAGTCGTCCAATAAAAAGCATTGCCATCTCTATCCATTAAAGCGACTACCCGATGTTCGTCATTTTTGAAGCAAGATAAAACCTCAAGATCCCTAGTATATATCTTTCCTTTTTCAAATCCGTTCACTTCTTTGATCGCAAGCACCATCGAAATCCACCTCATTCCATAGTGATATGCTTTTACTATAACAGAACCTGTGTTCGTATACCAGTCAAAAGATCAAAAAAATATAATTTTTAGTTAATAAAGCGATAAAAGGATAAATGAAAATAGTATAAATACATTTTTTTCACGTAAAAACTGTAAAATCCTGCTTCCAGAGAGGCAATTTCTCCAGCGTTTAAACCACCCCTTGCAGAAGTAAATCGAAAAGCGCATACTTAATAGTCGAGAAAATTATTAGGAGTTCGTTAGATATGGAAAACACAGCAACAACACTTACCAAAATCACACCGCAATACGATCCGTGGGAAGCGTATATGGATATCCAGGAACACGGAAAACTGACTTTATCCAGCATCGAATTTACCACGACCTATCTATGCAATATGCGTTGCGAACATTGTGCTGTCGGCTATATGCTGGCACATAAAGATCCGGATGCATTGCCGATCGAGCTGCTCCTTGCACGATTGGATGAAATCCCTCATTTGCGGACGATCAGTCTGACGGGTGGCGAGCCGATGTTTTCAAAGAAATCGGTCGCTAATTATGTGTTGCCGTTATTGAAATACGCCCATGCACGCGGAGTCCGCACCCAAATGAATTCGAATTTGACGATGCCGCTTGAGCGCTATATGGAAATTGCACCCTACTTGGATGTCCTGCACATTTCCCATAACTGGGGCACCATCGATGATTTTGTCGATGGCGGATTTGCCAATATGGAACACAAGCCTTCCCGGGAACGGCGGGCCGAACAATTCCAGCGCATGATCGACAATAGCCGTGCGCTGGCGGAAGCAGGCGTCATGGTATCGGCAGAAACGATGCTGAACAAACGGACATTGCCTCATTTGAAGAGCATCCACAAGCAGATTGTGGAAGAAATGAAATGCGCGCGCCACGAAGTGCATCCGATGTACCCTAGCGATTTCGCCAGCCAATTGGAAGTGCTATCGCTAGATGAAACGAGAAAAGCGATTCATGACTTATTGGACGTGCGTGATGACAATGTCTGGATGTTGTTCGGCACCTTGCCGTTTTACCCGTGCAGCCAAAACGACGAAGACACCAAATTGCTGAACCGCATCCATGCCAGCAAAAACGTCACCGTCCGCAATGACCCGGATGGCCGCTCCCGGTTGAACGTCAACATCTTCACCGGCGAAGTTATCGTCACGGATTTCGGTGATACCCCAGCGATGGGCAATATCCAGACTGATTCGTTGCCGGCCATGTTGGACCGCTGGTTGGAACGGCCATTAGCCAAAACAATCGGCTGCCACTGCCCGGCCGCAAAATGCCTGGGGCCGAATTTGTTGGTGAAAGACGCCTATTACCCGGAAACCGATTTCACTGTCCAAAAATCAAAAATCACCATTTAATATGAAAAGCCCAATCCAGTGGAAGAATCCAACTGGATCGGGCTTTTTGCGGCTTGTTTCTCGGGAAATTTTAAGCCAACTTTAACTCTTGGCATACTCAATCAACCAGCAATCCCGGTATTCTCCTTCATGAAGTTCACGGTTTGGAAGCAATTTCACTTTCTTAAACCCACTCTTTTCATAACAATGGATCGCCCGCGTATTTTGGGTTTGGGGATCCATCACGATCCGGTCTGCGTGCTTCTGTTCAATTAAAAACTTGATCATAGAAGTAACCAGCAACGTGCCAATCCCTTTGTTCCAATACGCGACCTCTCCAATAAATTGGTCGGTTCCATAAACCGTCTCATTGAAATAGCCATATTCCTTTTTCGTCTCTTCATCCAATAGGTAGAACTGGATGTAGCCAATTTCTTTCCCCTCGTATTCCACAATGCACTTAATTGTGTCATCTTCCGGAGCATATAACTTTTCATTCACTTTTTCCAGATCGAACGGATTGTCCCTGCCTTCATAGAATTCCAGAACCCGCGGGTCGGACAGCCATTTTGCCAACAGGACATTATCTTCTTTTTCTAATTGGCGGACCTTCAACTTTCCATTTTGTAAGATCATCATTATTCTTCCCCCCATTAATAAAAGCTGTTATCGAAGCACGTTTTATGTAATTGATCATCTACGTTTTACTATAAAGATTTACCTAAAATAAACCAAATAGGATTTTCATCATTACCTCTCCCCGAACACAAAAAATCAGCCCCCATAAGGAGCTGACTTTTGTCTTTTCTATTGATGCGGATGAAGGGACTCGAACCCCCACGGTGTCTCCACCACTAGACCCTGAACCTAGCGCGTCTGCCAATTCCGCCACATCCGCAAGATGCATCCCCTGCAAAAACAAGGACTATAAATAGTTTGCCTCGGCGAAAACAAAAAGTCAAACAGTAGTTTTTGACTCACCTCTTCATATTGATGAAGAACCATATCTGCAGCGATATTACCCTCTACATAAAACCATAAGCAATAAAAACTGATAAATTAATTATCTAATATTGACAATTCCTATCAATCTACTATACTTTAATGATATCCGATAGGAAAGGTAGGTTTTATTGCCTGTGAACAACCATATTTATTGAAGCCAAAGAAATCAATAAAGTCTATTACGATAAGAACAACCAGCCCAATACGGTGTTGAAAGACATCGACCTCTCCATCCAGAAAGGTGAATTCGTTTCGATCCTGGGCCCATCCGGCTGCGGCAAGTCTACCCTGTTGTCGATGATTGCCGGCCTTGTCCGCGCAACGTCAGGCGACATAACCGTAGACGGCAAGAAAGTCGTGAAGCCAGGAAAAGACCGCGGCATGGTTTTCCAGCAGGCTGCGCTGTTTCCGTGGATGAACGTGACCGAGAACGTCATGTTCCCGCTGCGCAAGGAAATGTCCAAGAAAGAAGGCCAGGAGCGCGCCCATCATTTTTTGAAAATGGTACAGCTCAGCAATTACCCTTCCCATTATCCCCATGAACTGTCCGGCGGCATGCAGCAGCGCGTGTCGATTGCCCGGTCGCTCGCCATGGACCCGGCCGTCCTGTTGATGGACGAACCGTTCGGTGCGTTGGATGAACAGACCCGAAGCCGCCTGCACGGGCAGCTCGAGGAGATCTGGATCGATACAAAAAAGACCATCGTCTTTGTCACCCACAGCATTTCGGAATCGATCAAACTGTCCGACCGGATCCTGGTCATGGGCACGCGTCCCGGCACCATCCTGACCGATATCCGGGTGGACATCCCGCGCCCCCGCGAGCAGCACCGGCAGGAAATCGCGGCACTCGAAGAGCGCATCATGGGCCTTTTGAAAAGGGAGATCGATAAAGTCATAGATGAGGAGCAAGCATATGAAGCCGGCCGTTAAACGCATCATTTTCTTCGCCGCGCTCATCGTGTTCTGGGAACTCGGTTCCCGCTTTGAGCTGTGGCACGAAACCATACTCCCTTCCCCGGTCAGCGTCTACGATTCACTGGTTGCCGGGTTCGCCGATATGACACTGGTCTATGATTTGATTGCGAGTTTCCGTCGTTTGCTGATCGGCCTCGTTGCAGCCGTCATCATCGGGACCGGCATCGGCATCCTGTTGGCACGGTCCAAGACGGCGGACGAAACACTCGGCACCTTGGTGCTCGCGCTGCAGAGTGTGCCAAGCATCGTCTGGCTGCCACTCGCCATGATGTGGTTCGGCCTTGGCGAGGGCTCCATCATTTTCGTCGTCATTCTCGGCGGAACGTTCGTCATGATCCTGAACGTCCGCACCGGCATCAAGAACGTCGATCCCCTGTTCATCAAAGCGGCCCGGACGATGGGCTCGAATGGCCTGGACTTGTTCGTCAAAGTCATCATCCCCGCCTCTGTCCCGTATTTCGTCACGGGTGCGCGCCTCGCATGGGCGTTTGCCTGGCGGGCATTGATGGCCGGCGAACTGCTCAGTTCCGGACCGGGGCTCGGCTATACACTCCGCTACGCATCCGATTTCGGCAATATGTCGCTCGTCATCGGCGTGATGATCATCATCGGCGTCGTCGGCGCAATCGTCGACCTGATGATTTTCCAGCGGATCGAAAAGAACGTCCTCAAGCGCTGGGGATTGGAAAACTAAGATTTTATTCTATGGAATAAAATCTTCCGCCTCTTACATACCGCTTTCGGCAGCAGAACAATCCATTCCAAATAAATTCACTTACAGGAGGAACTCATCTTATGAAACGTATCTTTTCACTACTTGCTCCCCTTGCGTTGGCTGGCACGTTGGCCGCCTGCGGTTCACCCGGCGAAGATTCATCTTCGGTCACCATCGGCTACTTCCCGAACCTGGATCACGTTCCGGCCATGGTCGCGAAAGACCAGGAATTATATGAGAAGAACCTGAAAGACGGCACAACCGTCGAATATGTCACGTTCGCGGATGGGGCGGATTTCATGACTGCTCTGAAAACCGGTGACATCGATGCCGGCCTTGTCGGCCCTGGCCCTGCCATGAACAACTACACGAACGGTGCAGACGTCACCATGATTGCCGGCGGCGCTTCAGGCGGCACCGTCGTCATGGCGAGAAACGGCAGCGGCATCGACTCCATCGAGGACTTTGCCGGCAAGACGTTCATCACGCCGCGTGTCGGCTGCACGCACGACGTCCAATTTGAAACCTACATGAAAGAAAACGGCATCACCTCCAACCGCATCGGCGGCGAAATGCTCCACCAGACAGGCAACCCTGCCCAGTACGAAGCGATGTTCGCCACTGGAAAAGTGGATGTCGCCGTAGCGCCGGAACCTTGGGCTTCGGTACTCAAGCAAAACACGGGCGCCAAAGTCATCATCGAACCCGACGAGATTTCCTTCGGCACGACATTGCCCGCTTCCGTTCTGGTCACTTCAAGCAAACTGATCGAAGAAAACCCTGAAATGGTCCAAGGCATAGTCGATGCACATAAAGAAGCGACGGAATTTATCGCCCAAAATCCGGACGAGGCAAAAGAAATCACCATCAACTCCATCGATGACATCACCGGCCAGAAACTCGAAGCCTCGATTATCGATGGCGCATGGGATAACATGATTTTCGACACGGCCCTAGCTCCTGAAGAAATCCAGGCATTCGGCGATTCCTCGTTCGACTTGAAGTTCCTGAAAGAGCAGCCGGATTTCGCGTTGTTGACGGATACGCAGTTTTTGGAATAAGGGTTTATGGGACAGCAGAGATTTTTTCTGCTGTTTTTTTGTGTATTTTTCTTAAGCAATGGTATTAACAATGAGAAGACATAAGGAATCAGAAAATTCTCTAACAACTATTAAGAGTGTGTAAATAAATAGCCGCTTCGGGGAATATTGATTTCTTTGGAGTGGTTCTATTAGTTTTGTAAATTGCATAACCTTCACAAAGTCTTATGGAATTATTCATTTTCCAGAATATATCTATTTTGAGTGCGTTTAAAAACCGTATGTTGAAATAAATTCTAAATTATGACACTAAAAGAATGATTTTCTTTTAAACTGACCAAAAAAGTTAGAAAAAAATTAAGCAACTTGTTCGACCTGAGTCCGGTATTCTACCAGGATCAAGGAATAAGGAAAGCAGCCAAACGATAGAATCAATTGCTTAGTAGTCTTTCATGGGATTAGTCATTTAGTTTGAATAATATTTATTTAAAATAAATTTCTCCAAACTTCATAATTGACAACTAATGTAGTCTATTTTAATATTGATATATAAAGTATTGTTTATGAGGGGGGTGAATGAATGTTTACAGTGTCCGAAATATGCAACTTATTGGATGTCTCTATCGAAACAGTGCGCAGGTGGATACGTTCAGGTGAACTGAAGGCTCAAAAGAACGGGAAAAGTTATCTCGTATCTAGAAAAGACCTTCGTGAATACCTAAGTGAAAAGCATAGTCCAAACTCCCCTCTCCTTAAAGCAGTGGACGAAAAGAAAGGAACAGAATTAGTAGGAGCCTATTTAGAAAGTATCGGTGATCCAAATGAAGATCAAGAAGAAGTTGAAAGTCCAGTTCTTGAAAATCAAGATGCTATCCAAAGACTCTTTACTCTGGAAGAAGAGATACTGACGCATGAATTGAAAGTAAACGAACTCAAGGGAAAAATTCTCTCACTACGTAAAGAAGCCTTGGAGATTCGAAGAAAATTACTATAATTGGAGGATGGAATCCTATGAATTTTGAGAAAAGAAGCGAACTGCACGACTCAACACTGCAATACCTGGTTAACAATAGCTACAACAATTTTAGAGCACCCCTATATCCGATGGATCAGGAATTACAGCCCCTTCGGGAAGTCATAAAAAATTATTCAAACAGTTCCATTGAAGAATATAATTTGGTGTGGAATGCTGCCTTGGCTACCAATACCTTTTACCAAGAGCTCTACCGCAGATTTACACCTCAAATCCACCATGCAGAATTCATAAAAAAAGCTGGAGATGTCATACTTGATATTAACGACATGTGGCACATAATCGAGTTGAAAACGACGACAAATGCAGAAGAAATTTATTGTATAAACTTTGATTCCTTTAGGGTTTATGATTCTCTTCCTATGAATGTCAGGGATTTTATCCATATCCTCTTTTACAATGCTGTCACCCAGAGTTTTTGGATTGCGCGATACAACGATTTGAAGTTCCAGAGCACATGTTACGTATATCCAGAAGTCGATCCTCAGCGCTATAACTTTATCAGAAGCTATAGTCGATTTTATGACATTAAAACCAATGACAACCCAAACGTTTCATCATATATTGATAAAACACAGAACGCATATTTTAAAATTGATCTTCGGAAGCAAGCATCGGGCGTATTGTCGCCTATATCGGAGCATATCCAAAAAATCAGACACAATACCATAATTACCCACTAAACATGCACCCTATGACAATGACATTCCTTCGAGTTTTCTAATTCATTCGCCTAATTTCAAAAGAACAACTTTGATTTTGGACTTAAGAATGGCAAGAAATTAAACTTTAAGCGGAATAGGATATAAAGAATGGCCGATCAAATAGCTTTACCGATGTCGAAAAAGTAATTAAATTTCTCGACGACGAGGAGTAGTTAACTGCTCACCCACTACTAATAAATATGGAGGAGTTACTATGACCCGTGAAATTAATTTGTATGTGGATGATTTAAGGGATTGTCCAAAAGGCTTTGTAGTTGCTCGGAACGTTGACGAAGCTTTAGAGTACCTTAGAAATTGCTCCGTTAACATCCTTTCTCTAGACCATGATTTAGGGGAAGATTCAGAAGGAAACCTTCTTCCAACTGGTTATGACCTTGTAAAGATTTTTTGTGAAGAAGGTTATCGTGCTAATAAAATTTATATTCACACTGATAATGGGGCGGGGCGAGAGAATATGTTCCATACATTAAAAGGTGCTCAACGGCGTGGATTTATCGATCAAGATATTGAAATTTATCACTACTCGATTACTATAAACAGATATTCAGGCAATTGAGTCGCAGTAACTTTCAGAGACTTCTTGTCGCAGTAGTTTAATTCTGTTTCCTAGGAAATCACACAATTCAAAGAAATTACCATCAACACAATCGATAACATCACCTGGCAGAAGCTCGAAGCCTCCGTCATCGACGGCACCTGGGATAATAAGCCGGATTTTAATTGCCAGCCATAACTCGGTTCCCTGGAGTGAAACCCTTGAAAAGACCGATTTGGAATCGATGCATAAAACCGGGTCTATCACCCCCGTTGAGCATCCCTCGGCCTCTATATCGATTTACCCCATAATCTTTTGGATGTTGATCGAGTCGAGGATATCATCAATCCTGAAGGCATCTAGATGTATTATTCGCCAAGTCCCAATGCCCTTAAAATGAAAAGCTGATGGAGGTTCCGGTCAGATGAAAATTTCGATAGGATCCATTTGGTTCTGCGGAAGATCGAACTGGAAATGTATGATTTTAAGCGAGAAGACTGGATTCAATTGATGGAAGAGATTACCGGGGTTCATCAATAATTAATAACATAGCTTTAAATAAGCAAAATTTAAGACCTGCCATCCAAAAATGGAGAGCAGGTCTTAAATTTTGATTTGAATTCCGCTTCCCTTGGAGGGGCACAATTATGAATATTACTAAACGTCAAAAATTATGAAAAAGCTGCCCTTCTATACGGATGAGCTGCATCGAAAATGATAGACATAACAAATAATTAAGGTTCCGTTCATCATTGAGATGACTTAACGATACAAAGATATAAGTTACTTTTATAAAGTAAAAGTTGAAAGTTCACATAAATTTAAAATTCATTTAAATAACTATGATCTCCAAAAGGGATTTAAGCATTAATTATATTCTAGTATTTGGATAAAAAGGTTATAATAGTTTCAATAATATTAAGGATGTGGAGAAATGGAAAATAAAGAATGGGACAAGGAATTAGAAAAAATTTTAAAAGATATGGGCATTGAAGGAAGTCCAATGGTTGTAATTCACGAAAGATTAAAAAAAGACTTTGATAAAGTATTAAATATCGGGTTTATTGGATCTCCTGGAGTTGGAAAATCTACCTTGATGGATAAAATTGCTGGAAAAAAGATAACTGACTCAGGAATTAAACCAGGTGTAGCAGTTACAAAGCATGTATGGGGTGAAAATGGTTCAATTGTATTTTATGATCTACCCGGGTATAACGGACTTCCAAAAGAACATAATCCAGAAAAATTTTGGGATCAATTTGAGCTTGATGAATTTGATATTTTAATTTGTATGTTTTCAAATAAGTTAAATGAAGATGACGCTAACTTTTTTAATCTAGCTATTAAGCATGCTAATGACGTAATTTTTGTAAGAAGTAAATCCGATGATATTTTTGATGATGAAAAAACTGTAGATGAATTAAAAATAGAAATCGAAGAAACATATGTTAAAAAATTATTTGGACTTGAATATTCACTATTATTTATTAGCTCTCGTACGGGAGAAGGGTTATCAGAATTACAAGATACAATTGCTCAACGTCTCAGTTCTGATTTACAAGAAAAATTTCATCGAAATGCTCAAGCTTATTCAGAATCCTTTCTAAACGCTAAAGAAAAGGCTTCGTTGAAAACTGTTTTGTTTTATTCCACTATAAGCGCTGGTTCTAGTGCAATACCAGTAGGTGGTGGAATTCTGATAGATATAAAGAATAATATTAAAATGGTAAAAGCAATAGGGAAAAACTTTGTTCTGACCGAAAAAAGATTGTCAATTCTAACAGATAACTCAAAAGACAAAATGGAAGAGTATAATGTGTTTTTAGGTCTATTGAAAGCAGGTGTAGGTGCAAAGGATATATATATGCCTCTATTGAAGAAATATGCCCCTAAAATTGCATTGGCCAATGGTGGGAAACTCTTACCTATTGTTGGGGCAGGTGCAAGTTTTTCTTTAACATTTTACATGGGTAAACAAGCAATTAATTCGTGCAAAGAAATTTCAAGAGAATTATTGCAGAAAGAAATTAATAATTTTAATAAAAGCTGAATTAAATAATTAGAATACTATATGTCTGGTTTTTTAAATTTAATTAGGAGATTTTGTATGCAGTTTTTGTACAACTCAAATTGCAGTTAACATAGGATGGCTTTTTTCTATTATAAATTTCCGCTAGCCTTTTAGTTCTGTTTATAACATTGTGCAAGCAGTTCAAAGCTCCGATAAAATAAGGAGGAAAAGAATTGATTGAAAACGAACTTACTAACAAAATAGAAAATTTTTTCAGCAAGGAAATTACCGATACTAAAATATATCTGATTTTTAGAAGTGTAGATGATGAAACAAATGAATATCTATACTCCAGTTCATATTTCGGTTTTAAAGGAAAGGATTATGAAACCTTTAAAGAAGATTATGTCGAATATCTTATAGAAGCGGTTAAAGATAAAGAACTAACCGAATACGATATTGCTGTTACAGAAAAAGGCTCGATTGAAACAATACCATCATCACATGTGCCCAATTTGACAAAAGTTAAAGAAGTACTATCGCCACCAGAAAGTCGAACCATAATAGAGGATCGAGATTTCGACCCGGTTAAAATTTGGGGTTATGTTATTGTTATGAAAAATAAAGATGACAAGGTAATACGGACTTATCGTAAGCAAGTTAATGCTAAGTTAATGAAAGAGAGTAAAGTCTTAAACTTCCTCCAAGGCGAAGTAAAAATAATTAAGAGTGACGATAGGCTTATCTTAGACTTTAAGGCTGACGCTATTGAATTTGAAGATAAGTGCTTTGTTACCAACAACCATTATTTTAATCAATTCTTTTCATATACAGAGGCACATGTTAATTATGCAAATGCCAATTTTGACGGGTTAAAGGAAATTGACATAATTGAAAACTTTGATGATTTCCATTCAAGGTGTATTGAAAGCGTTACACTTGTTAAACGCTTGGTCGCAGTTATTAAAGAAGATAGATTAACATGGCTAAAAGACAATTTTAGCAAAGCCAAAAAAGTAGCTACCGATTATGGACTTAAAATTGAGTTTGATGGGGATAAAATAAAATATAATAGCAAGAACTGTAATATATCTGATGTTATTACCTTAATACGAGGCGGGTGTGTAACGGATGCTGTTGACATGGAACGATATATTGCTTCCTCAGTAAGAAAGATTGGTAGTACAACAAGATAGTAAAGGAGAAATGTAGGTGCTAAATAAAAAAAAATTAAAAGCAAATATAATATTATTATTAAGCGCCTATATCCCTCTTTACTTAACTGTTATCGTCCAAAACTTCTTCTCTTTATGGGATAAATTAAGTTCGAAATATAATATTTCTTTTACTGATTTATTTAATTTCAGAAAAATAAAAAATAATTTCAATGAATTGTTTCAATTTCCAGAAACTTGGATAATGACAATATTTATTGTACTTATACTTTTACTGTTCAGCTTGATTTTTCTAATGTTATTAAACACTTATAGTACCAATAGTAGTCTTAGTTACGAAGCGAAGGTCGTAAATGTTGAAGATAAGAACCACGAATATCTTACGAGTTACATAGCCGTCTATATATTACCCTTTATTACATTAAATCTGACCACTTATAGCGGTTTAACTCAATTCTTAATACTGTTCTTATTTATAGGTTACATTTACTTAAAGTACGAAATGATTTACATCAATCCAATATTAAACATATTTTTTCGGTTAAACGCTTATGACGTTCATTATAAGGTAAAGGACAATGATAAGACTTATAACACAGTATTGTTATCTAAGAAAGATAGAGAAACGTTAACAAAAATGGCTATAAAAGTAAAAGGCTCTAACGGAATCTTAATTGATCTTGACAAAGAGAAATAAATAATATCATTTTTATAAAATTAAAGAACTTTTATAATTGAATACATTTTACTTCAACATTCGAATGTATCCTTAATTTCATTTCTTAAGGAGCAGCATTATTTAATACAGCTTTACTTTTGCTTCCTTGAGTAACACAATGCTGTACGCGAAATAAATGCACCTGTTTCAGAAATCAAATTTAAAGAGAAATACATCGAAGACTTCAAGTGGTAAACGGCTTTCCTCCATTTCGCATTTTACCAGCAGTTACTAAATAATCCCTGTTAACGGCTCAATTATGAATACTTACGGACTTCATAAAAAAAACAAATGCTACCTTTGAAATCAGTTGATTTCATTAGAGGTGTCTTTTCTCTATGCAATTATAGCTTACAAACTAAATCGTTCCATACACAGGGACGCGATTTTGTAAATAGTAGCTAATGGTCAAAATCGCTTAGAATTGTCTTTTACATAAGGACGGTTCAGTTATTACATACCAAGGAGAGAAAATTAATGACCAACAACAATAAGATAAAAACAGAGTATGAAAAGAATGCTTCTAGCTTAAACAATTATATTCAAGATATGATTAAAGTAGTGAAGTTAATTGAGACTAATATTAGTTGCATTCATGATGAAAATTTTTTAAAAACTTTTTTAGATGAGCTTATTGAACTAAAAATAATTGCAGAAAAATATAGTAATACGTCTGATATAAACTCAGATTCACCTGTTGCCGCTATGATTTTTTATCAACAACTAAAAATTAAGTTTTCTGAAATTTCAGATATATACTACTCACAAAAAAATTACCAGTCTATACTACAAATATCAGAACACTGCGAAATAATTAACCAAGAAATAAATTATCTTAGGTCTGAATTATAATTAAGTATTTATTAATAATGACTTCACTTCTCAAGAACAACGCAATTTTGAAAGATTGTATTGACAGAAATGAACCGTGTGCAAATCCAGGCGAGCCCTCTCGTTTTAAATCTCCTGAGCATCCAGCTGGAGAATCTCTCGATATTTGATCATAAAAAACCTCCTACACAATAAATTTACGAACAAGTCCGCAAACCAATTATATAGGAGTGGTTCTTTTAGATGGCTATATGCAGAGACAACTAAAGTATTATAATGGATAACAACAAAATTCCACATAGTAAAAAGAGCTGTGACGATGAATATACGAGAAAAAGAGAAATGATGAGAAGACTTTTTCTAAATTATTTGTAGAATATATTAGAAGCTAGATTTCGATACAAGGATTTTTTCTTAACTCAAGATATTTTACGCTTTCAAAAGCTATAGCAAAGCTTATTTCTCAAATTCATGATTTATAACTCACCATAATTCCTATTATGATGAAAAGGAAAACGCCCACTATTTTATAGTGAGCGTTTCTATATTATATCTCATGACTTAAACTTCGATTTAATCTGCGGCACCACCTTTGTAAGAAACGGTGTTAAAGCAAAGTTATGCATGAGTTGATTAGGTCCTTGCTTTTTTGTTGCAGCAGAGAAATCCAAACTACCAATCAAGTCATCAATGTATGGAATATCTTGAGGTGAAGTTGTTGAATAAGCTTCGACAGACTTTTCAAAAATTTTACCGTTTATTCCCCACTCATCAGCAACTTCATAAATTAGTTCTCTCTTCTTATCATTTTTCCAATCTTCAAATGCTTGATCAAAATGAATGTCACTAGAAACATTCCCAGGTTGTAATTCTTCCACGACAAATTCTCTCAGTAATTTAGCTTGTTCATGCTCACCGAAGTTACTCAATTCTTCAATTTCTTGATGGATGATGCGTAAAGTTTCTGCATCAACCGTTTGAACACCGTTCGTTGAGGTTGCTTTAGATCCGATTAAGTTCAGAATATGATTGGCATCTATGATTTGCGAACCTGCAATTTTCGTTTTACCTGCTAAAGTAGGAGCTGTCGTGCCTGGTAACTCTTCTCCTTCTTCAAAGGTTAAGTTACGATAGGCGCCGATATATTGAAGCCATGTACGTTCATCCATACCAAAGGCTACATCATCCCACGCATATTCATAATACTGCTCGACTAAGTTAAATTGTACGGCAGCTTTTTTGTAAACTTGTATGAACTGTTTCTTCTCCTCTTCAATTGGTTCAATCGATTGCCAGTTTGTTGGATCAGGTAATGTATTCACCATCTCTATAAATGCGAGTTTTAACCTCTCGACTGCCGTTGGGTAGGGCTCGACAATTGCTTTACTGCTTGTTCCCCCGCTACCATAGAGTTTCAAGGCAATGTTGACCATTTCTTCAGTGATTTTTGGATATTGAAAATTAATAATCGTTCCAAATTCCTTATTGTTTCCATACACACGATTCGTTCTAGAATATGCTTGAATCAATCCATGTAATTCTAGCGATCTGTCTACATAAAGTGTATTGAGTAGTTTAGAATCATAGCCTGTTAGTAATTGATCGGCTACGATGACGAGGTCTATATTTTTTGGACTGCGTCCACTTCCCCCTCTCGTCGCACGTTCAATCACATCTTCAAAATATCCGTTTTCTCCGCGCTTTTTATCGCCAGCCACGAATTCAATTCCGGTAAATGCCCCGTATTCTTTAAACATATTTTGAATGATGACAGGATCTACTCGTTCGGTCTCTTCCTCACTGCCAAAACTAAATGTCATGGCAATGTTTAATTGAATATCTCTTTCGGCCATCTGCTTTTTAAATTCTTTGAAGTAAGCCAGTACACGTTTTTTATAAGCGACTGTTAAAATCGCATTAAATTCTCGGTTTTGAGACTGGGCATTCCACTGTGTTAATATTTCTTCGACAACTCTTGGAATATGTGTCTCATCGTAGTAAACGAGTAATCCTTCTTTTTTCGCTGTTTTTTCAACATCTAAATCTGATAGCTGTTGTATTTCTCGTTCTATTTCCTTTACTTCCATATCTGGATTCTGGTTCTGAAGTAACTCAACAAGTTGGTCTCTGAGATCTTCATAACTCTTAAATTCACCTGTATTAATGTAATCGACATGGAAGCCTAAAACGTTTCTGTCTGCAATCGCTTCATCAATCGTGTACTTGTGAATAAGTGGTCCAAATAGTTTTTCAGTCGTATCGATTAGTTCACTTTTTTCATTTATTTTTCCTTTAGCCTGATTTTCATCAAACAAGGGTGTTCCAGTATAGCCAAAGAATAAACTGTTCTTGCTGAAGTACCGTTTAATCGTCCCCATCATTTGCCCCATTGTTGTCCGATGTGCTTCGTCTATAACAAATACGATTCGCTTATTAGCGAGACCTGTATCGTTTGCTTCCACCAAATCTTTCACTAAGCTATTTAGCTTGAATGTCGTTGTTACAACGATGCCATTATTAGGGGAATGCATGATTTTACGCAACTGATATGTATGTTGGGTATCGTCTACAGAAACAGATTCATACGCTGCATAGGCTTTGAAGTTTTCGCTTGTACGACTGTCTAACTCACGACGATCTACGAGGAAAACCACCTTATCAAAGCCGGCTCGTGTTGATAGAAAGAGAGCTGTTTTAAAGCTCGTAATTGTTTTCCCTGAACCTGTCGTATGCCACACATAGCCGCCGTGCGGAATACGGTCTTCATTATCCCAGCCAAATGCTGCGCCTTCAACAGCTTGTAGGGCATGCACTTGGTATGAACGCATCAGCATATGACGACGATTGTCTTCTTCTCTTGCTTCATCAATTACTAAATAGTCCCCAACCATTTGGTGCGCCATTGGAATCATGAAAAATTGGTTAATGACTTCTTCCCAGTTGTTCACAGGGATATTGTCTTTATCTGCCCAGTGGAAGAGGAAACTTGGATTGAAGTCATGCACCGTTTTAGGCGTCGCAAAATAACGTGTCGCAACTTCAGAAGTCACGACCATCATTTGTGAAAATGCCATGAAATTTAGCGTATATTCCCCAGCTTGGTAGTAACGTTTGAACTGGATATAGGCTTCATCAAGCGTTTTATCTGCACGTTTTTGTTCGATATTAATAAGTGGTAAGCCATTGATGAGTAAAACAAGGTCAAAGCGATTGCCGGTTGGTGTCATTACTTCTCTTGCAATGGTGTAACTAGAATCTCCCCCACTAACTTGCGCTTTTTTAAAAATGGTTAGTGTGATTTGTTCTCTAGTCACTCGAGGATCAGGGTCTCGATAAATGCCATCAATCTTCCCTTTAGATCCTTCCATCGCTAATAATTTCGCCGCTTCAAAACTATTGGCGATTTGGTTCACTTGAGCCATCACTTGACTAAACTCATTATCTGTTAACGGAACACTTTCTAATTGATCGACGTTAAGACGGTTCAATTCTCCACGCCAATGATTGATTAAATCATTCGTCGTTACTTGGTGTTTGGTCCCATCAAGTTCTTCAGGTGATTCCCATTTGAAGCGTTTTAACTTTTCTACAAAACGACCTTGAAAACTTGCTTCTGACACACTCTTTGGTGCATTACTCATTAGAACACCCCCTTAGACAAACATTTCTTCTAAATATGCTTGTTTCATTGCTTTTAATTTGTTGAGTTTTTGTTGCTGTTTGATAATTTGATTATCTAGTTTGTTAAAGAATTCACCGATAGCTTTTTGTTCCTGGATATCCGGAAATAAAAAAATCATATTTCGAAACATTCCATTGGTAATTTGATTAATTGTAGCACCTAGATTTTTGTCTATTTCTTTTTTAAACTCTTTTGTATCTAATAAGGCATTAACAAAATTGGACTGCCTAGAACGTATTCCTGTCATAAAAGCTCCAATTACTGTATGGTGCAATTCAGACTTAACTTGTGCGTGCTTTCCTATCAATGAACGAGATCCATTTCTTACTACAACAATAATGTCACCTTTTCTTACGTTACTCGAATTTACTACTTCAGAATTTACGTATACATTATCAGCATCAACAATTTCACCATTTTTCACATTTGAAGAACGCAAAACTAAGGTACCCTTGTCTTTAACATCCTTTGGTGAATATGTTAATCCACTGAAGAGTTCAATCTCATCGTCAAACTTCCTGTGTTCCCACTCTCCACTAAATCCTGCAAACCTTCTCTTAGGAACTCGTTCACCTTCCGCAGGGAACATCTCAGCAAGATATGCAGATTTCAAAGCTTTTGTTTTTTCTAACTTACGCTGATGAAGAGCGATAATATCGTCAAATGTTTTTAGTAATGATCCAATTTGGGCTTGTTCTGCTAATAACGGAATAGAAATTTCTTGTTTTATAACAGCATCCCTTGCAATCCCAGCTATTAAACCTCTAGCTTCTTTTTTTATATTTTCTATTATTGAATTCAATAAGTAGAAATTGAAGACTTTATCCAAATCAGATAGGTTTTTCAAAGCCATAAACTGCCTAGCAATATGCGCTTTATCTTGCGCCATTACAGCGATTGCTCCATAACCAGATCCCTTACAGACAAGCAAAAGGTCCCCCTTTTCTACTAAACATCTAGGAACTGTTGTCCAACGGTTAACGATAGTCTCTTTCCCAACTATACAACTAGCTCCTGTCATATAGGGTATACCGTTACACGTATCGTTATATTCTGAAGGCGAAAAATCTTGTCCCGATAATAAATCTATAACCTCGCCATACTTACGCTGTTCCCACGCATCAGTATTTTGAAATTCTTTGAATCGCCTTTTCGGCACTAACTTCTTTTCTTTCAAGACTCATTCACCACCAATTGCTCTATCATTTCTTCTAATTCTTGCTCTAATTGTTTGCTTTCTTCTTCCAATGTATATAACGTTTCTGAATAGCGTTCTTGTAATTTTTCGAGTATCGTTAGTTCCTTTATTAAAGGGTTCTCAATTAATCGCATAATTTTAGAAACGAGTGAACCGAACCACTTTTCATGCATAAGATCATCAATTTCCACATCAGTTAACGTTTCGATGCGATTTTCTGTCGCTTCTTTTAATTCTTGATTTAATTTCTTCACGTCACGATTTAACGTTGTCTTTTCATTTAGCAAACCCTCTACTTTTTTCAATAACGTGTGGTCGGCACTTCCTTTTTCTGCTTCTTTTAATAGCGAGCGTATGGCTCCTATTGTAAAAGCATCTTCTTTGTCGTTCAGTGCTTCACTTAACGCAACTTCTTCATCACTTTCTTCGACTTTGGCTGCTTCGACTAACTCAGTTAACTCTGCATCGATTTCAGAAAGTCTGGTTTCTTTTTCTTCTATAGTAGAAACTTCTTTACTGAATAAATGTTTCAAAATTAATTCAGTCGGGACAATACTTCCTATCCATCCATCTTGCTCTTGTCTTTTTGTTTTCCCAGAACCTTTCGTTACTATTAATGGTACGCGGGTACGCCCAGCCATATAGAAATCTGTTAAAGCAATAATCTCTGTATCTTCTGTCAGCTTGTCTTTCCAGATTTCTGCAATGATTTGATAGCCATCGTATTCATCAATATGATTGAACGCTAACAAAAGCTCTTTAATCTCTACTAACATCGCCTCACGTAGTTCAGGGATTGCATTTACATCATTAATCGTTTTCAATAACGCCCAATATTTGTCCATATATGCTTTCAATTGCTGTTCGACTGCTGTTGACTTTTGAACGACATGATCATCAGTCAATACTTTTTTCTTCAAGTCAGCTATCGATTCTGTCAACTCAACGTAGCCAATACGTACTTCTTTCAATGCCTGTTTGATAATGGTTGGAACGGATTCTTGTAATACTTTTAATTCTGCGATGTTGGCATACGGAATCCCCCCGTAAAGATGAGCATCAACATCCTGCGGGATTTCTTCCTCAATCGCTTCTATATACCGTGGAATATTTAAATTGTACTCATTTTCAATAATTTCATCTCTCGTTGCTAAGTGACTATAGCCAGCTTCTTCATTACGCGTCGCGTATGTATCTACAATTCTAGCAATGTCTTTTTCTTTTAGAACATTTTGCTTCCCTTCTTTTACAAACGTTTTAGAAGCGTCAATCATTAACACAGGAGTACCAAGTGGACGATCTTTCTTCAAAATAAGGACGGTTACAGGAATCCCTGTATTCGTAAATAACTTGTCTGGAAGACCAATGATTGTATCGATATAATTCTTCTCTAATAAGCGATTACGTATTTCTCCTTCTGTGCCACCTCTAAACAACACGCCATGTGGTAAGACAATCGCCATTGTTCCTTGTTGCCCTAAATGGAACAGTCCGTGTAAAAGAAACGCAAAATCTCCTTTTGAATCAGGTGGTAAAACGCCTGCAACTTCAAAACGTGGGTCACTTATTTTTAAATTGGATTTATTCCAATTCTTCACTGAATACGGGGGATTCATGACGACCGCATCAAATTGCACACCTTCGTTTGGACGTTGTGGATCTTCGGGCCAATCTTCTGAAAGTGTATCGCCATTATTAATCGTCATTTTTTCCGGACGTACGCCGTGAAGGAGTAAGTTCATTCTTGTTAAGTTATAAGTTGCTGTATTTTTCTCTTGCCCGTAATAAGCTAAGCTTTTCTTCTCATCTTCTGATAAATGCTTGCTTACCGTTAATAAGAGCGACCCAGAACCGACTGTTGGGTCATAGATTGTTTCAATTGATTTGGTTTTCGCAACGATTTGCGCCATGACTTCACTCACTTGTGATGGTGTGTAGAACTCTCCGGCTTTCTTCCCGGATTCCATCGCAAATTGTCCAATTAAATATTCATAGGCATCGCCTAATACGTCTCCTTTTTGCAAAGCGACCATATTGAGATCTGCAAAAAGTAAAATGAGTTCTTTTATATTCTTACTACGTTCATGTAAGTTGCTGCCTAATGCTGTATCTGTCAGGTCCAATGTAGAACTTGAGAATAGTCCCTTGAAATCATCTGAGTCGCCTGTCACTGCAATTGTTCGTTCGAAGTGGTTCAAGCTATCTGTTACTTTTTGAACTTCAAATTTTCCAGAACGAATATCAGTAATCCACGTTTGGTATAAGTGTTCTGGTAAAACGTAGTAACCAAGGACGCTAGACAGCATTTTTGTAAGAGATTCAGGATATTGTGCGTGGCTTTCGCGATACGCATCAATTACCTCTTGCTCGGTATTTTGCTTCATCCCACTTGTGATTCTAAATGTATCAATCGTTTTATCACTTAGGAATTTGTAGAACATTAACCCCAACATATAGTCTTTATATCGACTGGCATCCATTGAGCCGCGTAATTCATTGGCGCCATCCCATAATCTACGTTTGATTTCTTCTGATGTAATCACTTTGTATCCCCCAATAACTTTTTTTATATGCTACATATAATATATTGATATTATTCATTAGTTTAGTTCTCTCTTCAATCTAGCTGTCTAATGAAGTATCCAAAGATAGAGTTATTATAGACAATCCTCTACTATTATAACCGAATGATATTCTTATACATATGACTATGGAGGAACCTAATGAAAACTCACTATTACTTAGGCTGGTTCAACGACTTTTTTCCGGAGGGTCTAAGCAAGCAGCTACAGAAGGACATCACGGATCGGAAATCGCTCGTGATGATCAGCTCGAATCCATTGAGGGATGACGCAGATGGCGCTATTGAACGTTCGTGGCTGGAAGGAGCCGGCATTGCGTTTGATGAGTATCAGTCCATCGATTACCGCGTAGGGAAGGAAGATGCCCAAACGTTGATTCAAAAGGCTTCCGTCATTTTCTTGTTGGGTGGGGATACCCTCAAGCAAAATGCATTTTTGGTGGACTATGAATTGGCGGAATGGATCAAAAGCAGCGACGCCATTGTGATGGGCGCAAGCGCCGGTGCCATCAACATGTCGGCGAAATGGGTGTATTCGAAAAGCTTCGGCTATTCAGTGGAGACAAGTTCCCTTTACGACGGAATCGGCCTCGACAATTTTTCCGTCCTGTCCCATTTTGATCTTGAAAACAACATGGCACTGGTTCAACGCGAACTGTCTTCGCTATCGGAAGAAATGAAGGTTTATGCGTCGAACAAGGATTGTGCGGTGCGTACACAGGGAGACCAAATAGACATTCTAGGGACTGTTTATTTGATTTCTCACGGAGATATTCAGAAATTAGAGGAGACGTTCTAATTTTGATGGATGGCCAGAGGTTAGGTGCACGAGCTAAACAAGGCCCATAAAAATAAAAAACAGAAAGCGACGAAGAATTTGTCGCTTTCTGTTTTTTATTGGTTTGAATTCATTTCAGTAAGACCTTTGCCAATAAGATTCGCAGACACCGGCTCACTTCCCAATTCCCTCGCCCACACGGACAATTGGCCGATATGATGAATTTCATGTGCAATGACATGCCGCATCACTTCGCCCCACTCGTCAGTGTCAATCATTCCATCACGCCCGGTCGTTGTCAGCACCCGATGTTCCATGCTGTCATCCCAGTTGGCCATAAAGCTTTCGACTTCCGGCCGGAACCGCGCATCAAGCTCACGCACTTTCTCCAGGCTCTTGTAATTGTCGAAGCCTTCCTGGAAGTCTTCCTTACCTTCCAGCAGGCGGATCCAGCTCCATTCCACATCCGCTATGTGAAAAAGTGTTTCGAGGATGCTGCCGAGTCCACCCGTCCGCTTCTTCAAGAGCTCTTCTTCAGGGATTCCTTCGCACCATCGGTACCACTCTTCGCGGACCATCCAGTTGTAATGAAAAAACATTTTCATGATTAGCCTCCACTCTATTGATTCATCATTTATTTCCCATCGCGCTTCTTTTGCTGTTGAACAACTTTCTATACGCCCACAACATCTTGACAATCCTCAATACTTATTAGAATTATTTCGTTCCCCGAGCCGCTCCTTAATGAACCTTTGGAACAACAAGTACTGCCCAAAAAACAACAGCAAGGCGGCTAAACACAGATTGAAGTAATACCAAAGGCCATCTCCGAAAAAATCCAATGGAGAAGCAACGGACGGCCGCCGGCTCAGGTAGAGATAATTGGATTCCGTCATCGGATTCACAAGGAAACCGATGAAAGCGGCGTAAAGGAGCAGTAATGTATAAATGGAAAACACCGAACGGATGGTGATCGATTTTGGAAAAGCCAAGCTTAAAAGCAAACAAGCCCAGGAAATCGCGGTGTGATGGATAAAGAATTTCCAAAACCGGTAATGCTGATAATCATAAGGCAAGTCGGGTGTCACTAAGGCCAGGACAGCCGGCACGATTCCGATAAAAAAGGAGATTTGAATCCATAAAGGCCTCAAGGTCAGCAAACTGATCATGGCAGTAACAGAGGCAATTCCGCATAAGTGAAGCGGCACATGGCGGCTGAAACTCCAAAGATCATGTGTAACGGCCCAATACTGGTAGGAGACTTCCGAGAAAAAAAGGATGGCGAGCAATAGCCAGCGCAACCGCTGAAAGGATTGTGCTTTCACTCCTAAGCGGTCTTTCAACAGAATCAGGCAAAGGAGCCCAATGAAGGCTATGCTTAACGCCAGCAAGTGGCTAAAGGAAAAGACCTCAAAAGGATAGTCGGACGTAGCACCAAACCAGGTTTCCATAGCTGCCCTCCTGTGTAACTCGTTATGAGAATAGTTTAGCATTATTTATCGTTGCAAGAAGTTGGATGGTTCTAAAATATTCCGCCTTTTTCCTCTCCGCCGGAGCAACACAATCCCATCGATTCATAAGCATCACCAAAATAAAACACCGCTCCGAGGAATGTTTATTCACATGGAGCGGCGATGTATGCAGTTTATTTTTTATTGTCCGGATCGTTCAGATTTTTCTCTTGAACATGATTTTTATCCGCCATCACTTCTTCGAAATAGTTCATCGTCTTCATCTCTCCGCCGGTCTGCCGTGTGCCCCACGTCATCTCCGTGAAAATCTCGGAAAGCGGCGTGTAGATGCCGCCGTGTTTTTCCGACCACTCAAGCGCGATGGTGTTTTCAAAAAGCTGCGCCATTTTCTGCATCAAAGGCTTCGCGTCAAAACTTTGGAGGGCGGCGTCGAATCCAGCGAACACCGTCAGTTCTGCGTGCAGCCCTTTCGCCTTCTCCTGCACTAGCACCACATCGCCTGTCGGCTGCAGTTTTCCGAGCCGCTCTTCGATATGGCGGATAAATATGTCGTGCGCCCCGAATTTATTGACGAGGCGAATCAGTTCGAGGCCGAGGATGTTTGCGGTGCCTTCCCACACCGTCAGCACTTGCGCATCCCTGAGCAGGCGCGGCGTGACGAAGTCCTCGATGTAACCGTTGCCGCCGTGCATTTCAATCGCCTCGTGCGAAAAGTGGATGGCTTGTTCAGCAGATTCCTTCTTCAAGATCGCAATGAGCAAGCGGTTCAATACTTGCTCCTCCGGCGTCGCTTCCTTTGCCGTCACCCGGTCGTACAAACCGATGAGATCAAAGATCGCTGCGGTCTCAAAGTCCTGCTTGGCGCGCAGTTTCATCAAGCTGTCCTGCACCATCGGGAAATCGGTGAGCTTCTGGCCGAATGCGTTGCGGCGCTCAGCGTATTCCGCCGCTTCGTCAAGTGCGCGTTTCATAATTCCTATTGATGCGACCGCGTTGCAGATTCGGGACAGGTTCAGCGCTTCCATCATGTACTTGAGGCCGGCTTTCGGGTCTCCTACGACAAACGCCTGCGCGCCGTCGAATTCGACCTCACCGGAAGGCACCGCCCGGACGCCGAGCTTGTCTTTCAGCCGGCGGATACGGATGCCATTCAATTGGCCGTCGACTTTCCAGGGCACCGCAAAAAGTGTCAGCCCTTTCGAGCCTTCTTGCGCGCCTTCGATGCGGGCGAGCACCATTGCGACGCCGGCCATTCCGGCATTCGAGGCAAAGTACTTCTCGCCGTACAAGCGGTAGCCTTCTTCCGATGGAACAGCCTTCACGACATTCGCGCCGACGTCCGAGCCGCCTTGGCGTTCGGTCAAGAACGTTGCGCCTTCAAACAATTCCGTGTCGCCGGTCGCGCACACATGGGGCAAAAAGCGCGATTTGACCCCTTCGTCTGCGTAATGGTCGAGAAGATACGCCGTCGCCATCGTCAACGTCACCGGGCAATAGAAGCCGGGTTCCGACTGCGACAGGAGATAGCCTTGTGCAAAACTATAGACGTAATTGCCCTTTCTCCCGAGCTCTGGGATTTCCTTGTGGACGAAGCCGACGATGCCTGTCCCGTACGTTTCTTCGACGGTCTTTTTATAACCTTCATTGACCCAGACGCGGGAGATGTCTTCACCGAGCCGGTCGTATTTCTCGAGCCTTGGCTGCCCTTCCCGGTCGGTATGTCGGGCGCGTTCATCGATGTCACCCGCCGTGAGCTTGCCGAAACTATTGAGTTCCCGGTCTGCATATTGAAGGAAATCTTCTGGGAGCCGCTCTTCTAAGATTTTCTTTAACGTTTTGTCCCGGTCATAGAAATTGCGTTCACCTGTGGGGGCTGGCCCTTTTAAGACAACCATTCAAACACTTCCTTCCCGCAGCGGCTGCTTGAGGATTTTTCCGGATGCGTTCCTTGGCAAGGCTTCCACTTGTTCGATGAGCCTCGGCACTTTGAAGCTCGCCAATTGCTCCGAAACGAAGGTTTTGATGTCTTCCGCACTCACTTCACGCGATGCGGCAAAATACGCTTTCACCGTCTCGCCCCATTCCGCGTGCGGCACACCGATCACGGCAGCCTCGTGGATATCCGGATGCGCGAGCAACACTTCTTCGATTTCTTTCGGGTAAATGTTCACGCCCCCTGAAATAATGAGGTCTTTTTTCCGGTCGACGATCCAGATAAAACCGTCTTCATCGAATTTCGCCAAGTCGCCGGTTTTCAGCCAGTCGCCTAGGAAGGTTTCTTTTGTCGCTTCCTCGCTCTTGTAATAGCCGAGCATATTGCCTTCTCCCCGAAGCAGGATCTCTCCCACTTCGCCGGGCTTCACATCTTGCCCGGCGTCATCGACGATGCGGATTTCGGTATGGAGCGCTGCGCGTCTGCCGATGCTTCCGGCTTTCTCTCTGTGTTCCGGACCTGTCATCAATGTTCCGCTCGGCCCTGCTTCTGTCAGGCCGTAGACACATACCAGATTGTCGGTTTGGAACGCGTCCTGGACAAATTTTACTTCCCCTGCAGAAAGCGGTGCGCTGCCGTAGATCCACCATTTCATCGAAGACAAATCGCGCTTCGCGATATCCGGATGCTTCGCTGTCATAAGGTAAGCGACCGGCGCCCCGAAGAAATGCGTCGTCCGTTCGCTTTCCACTGCATCCAGCAAAAGATTCGGTGTAAATGTCGGAACGAGCACATGCTTGGCGCCGACAATCATGCCGGCCGCGAGGAACAGGTGAAGCGGTGCGGAATGGCTCAGCGGCATCATATGCAAGAGGCGGCTTTCCGGTTTCATTTCCATTTCGACGCAAATCATGCCGGCGACTGTCAACACGTTGCGGTGGCTGAACAGCACGCCTTTCGGCTTTCCGGTCGTTCCGGATGTATAAAGGATCGTCGACGGGTCGTCGTCCTGTGCATCGGAAGAAAGCTTTTCCTCTGATTGCAGGGCTGCCAGTTCGCAGAACGACTCCCATGTATCCATCGCTTCACCCGTTTTGAACATCAGCAATTTTTCATTTTTCAACCCCTTCACGGCCTCAAACAGCCCTTCATGTGCCAGGAGCGCTTTTGCGTCCGAGTGCTCCAGTATGTACTCAATCTCTTTTTGTCCCAATTTTGCGCTGATCGGCACAATGACCGCATCTAAGCGCTGCACCGCAAAATATGCCGTTATAAATTCGGGCACGTTCGGCATGAAGAGGACGACCTTGTCGCCGCGGCCAATTCCCCGCTCCTTTAACGCGTGTGCTGCGTTGTTCGCGAGCCGGTCCAATTCGCGGAATGTCAAGCGCTGGCCCATTCCGACCACTGCCTCGCTGTCCGGGTATTTCCGTGCATTCCGCTCGAGCAATTGTGAAAGATTCATTGTCCCATCCCCTTTAGTTTTGATAGCTTTTCGGAAAACTCCCCCAGAAGCGCTTCCATCTCTCCCTTAGTCTTTTCGAGTTCTTCGATGCGTTCTTCCATCACGGCAATCTGCTTTTTGCCGTATTCGATCGTCCGCTCCAGCTGCTTTGTGCCGGACCGGTCGGCGTCGAACAGCAGCACCATTTCCTTGATTTCGTCCAGCGTGAATCCGTATTTCTTGCCACGGTCGATGAGCTTCAGCTTCGCGATTTCGGCGTTCGAGAACATCCGCTGATTGGCGCTTGTCCGCTCGGGCTTCAGCATGCCCATTTCTTCGTAATAGCGGATCGCGCGCGTCGTCACCCCGAATTCCTCCGCGGCTTCCCTTATCGTTTTCATGTCCCGCCTCCTTGTCTGATTTTTTTGATAGTTTTAGTTTAGCATTGACGTTAACGTAAAGTGCAAGGGGTTTTAGTGGAATAACGGTATAGGCCATCCTCTTCTTCGACCTATATAGGCCTCAAAGCATAAAAAAACACTCCGAGGAAGTTTGATTTCCTCAAAGTGTTTTAAGCTGGAGCGAGTGCCAGCGGGTTTCTTGCCTTTTTTGATTTGAAGTTGTTTGGCTTTTAGAATCGTTAACGACCATTCAAGAGCCGGGAACTAGCGGGATTGTGCTTCCCGATACTCCATGTACGCCTTTTTGACGCTTGGGTTCTCCTCCAAAAACCGGACAAGGCGGCCCATGCAAAACACCGCTTCCGGACCGATGTGATGTTCGATTCCCTCGATCTCTTTTCGGCTGTCTGTAGCAGGGATTTCAAGAACGCGGTAGAACCCCTCCAGCGTCCGGTGCTTGTCGACGATGTCTTTCGCGATGCTGCTGCCTTCTGGCGTTAACTTGAACCCGCGGTACTTTTCGTAGGAAACCAACCCTTGCTCGGCCATTTTCTTCAGCATTTTGGAAACAGAGGACGGCAGGATGCCCAGTGCAGCGGCCGCATCGGCTGCGCGAGCATAGCCGTTTTCTTCCGTTAACTGGTAGATCTTTGCCAAATAATCCTCCATGCTAATGGTGGGCACGCCCATTCCGCTTTCCTCCCTCCGGATTTCCGTTTGGCTATCAGTTTTTATTCCGTAAGCCCGGCCAGAATGGTCTCGATATTCCACTCCATCATCTTGATGTAGGTGTCTCCGTCTTCTCCCGGCTTTCCGATCGAATCGGTGAACACCTTCCCTTTGATGTCAATGCCGGTTTCCCGGGAAACCATTTCCATGCTGCGGGGATCGATGCTCGTTTCCAGGAACAAACCTTGGATGTCCTGTTTTTCGATCACTTTCAAAACACGGGTAATCTGGTTCGGCGTCCCTTGGTTTTCCTGGTTGATTTCCCAGATGTACTCGGCCTGGAAATCATACGCTTTGCTGAAGTATTTGAAGGCGCCTTCGCTCGTGACAATCACGCGTTTTTCTTTCGGGATTTCGCTGTAGCGCGCGATGGCGTCTTGGTGCAGCGCCTCTAATTTGCCGATATAGGCTTCCGCATTCGCTTCGTATTCTGCCGCGTGGTCCGGGTCGATTTCGATGAATGCGTCACGTGCGTTTTCTGCATATTGGATGCCATTTTGCACATCCAGCCACGCATGGGGATCTTCTTCCCCTTCTTTGCCTTCAGTCGTCAAATACATCGGCTCGACTCCTTTGCTGAGGGCAAAGACCGGGGCGCCGTCCCCTGATTTTCCAGCGGTGCCGAGAAGTTTCTCAAACCAGGAATTCCCCGCTTCCAGGTTCAAGCCGTTATAGAAGACAACATCCGCATCAGTAGTCTTTTGGACGTCTTTCGGCAGCGGATCGTATTCATGCGGATTGGAGCCGATCGGAGCCAGGCTGTGGATCTCGACCCGGTCCCCGCCGACATTGCTTACGATATCGTAAATGATGGAATAGGTCGTGACGACCTGCAGTTTATCGCCGCCTGCGGCTTCTTTCTGGCCGCCATTGCTCGAGCAGCCTGCCAGGATACCCAGCAGGAAAAGGCTCAGGAACAAGAATGCTTTCGTGTTTTTCATTGGGATGCTCCCCCTTTTTTAGAGTCTAAGTTGTTAATTTGTTCTGGTTTTTCTTGGCACTCCATTCTCTCCAGACCACCCCTTGTTTCGGTGAGAACAGGAATGCCAGAAAGAACAGCGCAGTGGCCGCGAGCACAATCGTCGCACCAGACGCCAGGTTGTAGGTGAAGCTGAAGTACAGGCCGATGACAGCGGCACTCGCGCCGATCACTGCGGACAGGAAGATCATCACTGATAAGCGGTCGGTCAAAAGATATGCGGTGGCAGCCGGCGTGATCAGCATGGCGACGACGAGCACAATGCCGACGGTCTGCAGCGAGGCGACGGTCACCATCGTCAGGAGCGTCATCAGGAAGTAATGGATGAGCCTGACAGGAAGCCCGTAGACTTCCGCCATGACCGGGTCAAACGAAGTGACCAGCAGTTCTTTGTAGAAAAGATAGACCGCGGCGAGCACCAGCACGCCGGTGCCGAGCGTGATCCACATATCGGACGGCCGCACGGCCAGTACGTTACCGAAAAGAATATGGTACAGATCGGTGCTGCTTTCCAGTACCGTGATCAGGATAACGCCCAGCGCAAATGCCGCGGTGAACAGGATGCCGATTGACGTGTCTTGTTTGATGCGGCTGTGCTGGCTGACAAAGCCGATGCCGATGGCCGTCAAGACGCCGGTGAACACTGCACCGAAGAAGAAATTGATGCCGAGAGCATAGGCGATCGCGACGCCCGGCAGCACCGCATGCGAAATGGCATCTCCCATCAGCGCCATGCCCCTTAAGATGATGAAGCAGCCGATGACGCCGCAGATCACACCGACCATGATCGATGTCAGCAGCGCTTTTTGCAGAAAGTCATATTGGATGATCCCTTCGATAAACTCCATGCTAATTCACCCCCACTTCATGCAGGAAGGCCAGTTCCCGCTCGTACGCTTTCAGGATGATTTCCGGACGCAGCACTTCCTGCGGCTTGCCGAAATGAACGACTTCTTTATTCAATAGGAGCAATTGGTCGAAGTAATCGTTCGCTTTGCTCAAATCATGGTGGATAACCACCACCGTTTTCCCTCTACTACCCAGATCCTTCAGGAGATTGATGATCGTTTCTTCACTCGCCACGTCAATTCCGACGAACGGTTCATCGAGGAAGAACAGGTCGGCATTTTGCGCAAGCGCCCGTGCAAGAAAGACGCGCTGCTGCTGGCCGCCTGAGAGTTCCCCGATCTGCCGGCCGGCGAGCGCTTCCATGCCGACTTTTTCCAAGCAGGCATATGCCCACTCCCGATCCTTTTTCTTCGGCCGCTTCAACAGCCCGAGGTTCGGGTAGGTGCCGATCAGCACGGCGTCCAGCACATGGATGGGGAAATCCCAGTCGAACTCGCTCCGCTGCGGGACGTAGGCAATCTTTTTGCGGTTTTCCTTCAACGTGCTTCCGAGTATCTCGATGCTGCCGCGGTTGATCGGCACCAGGTTCAATAAGGCCTTCAACAGCGTCGATTTCCCGGCCCCATTAGGCCCGATGATCCCAAGGATATTGCCTTCTTCAACGTTCAGGTCGATTCCCTGGATGGCGGGTTTGCCGTAGTACGAGACCCCGACATTTTTTAGAACAAGTGCAGAACCCATGTTATTCCCTCCTAACACTATTTTTCGTAAGTCGAATATTCTTTCCTCAAGGAAACTTTTTTATTAGTTTAGTCCTTTTGTGGATAAATGTAAATAGAAAAGAATTTAAAGTATCCGTTTTTCTGATTGCTGTCTGGACATAAAAAATAAAATCTTCTGCCTTTTAAAATATGCAAGAACGGGTATAGAACTCCATATTCAAAAAATGATTTTATTTCCTGAGGAGGAATTCGATGCATTATCAATTGAACTTGCATTTATCACGCGATAAGAAGGATTATTACTGGCTGTTCCGGAGCGAAGAAGATACAATCACGGTTTTCAATGAAGTCGTCGAGACGTTCAAGCAGTATGAACCGCCCAATGCGGAAGCGTTTATCGAGGAGAAGAAGCGCGAGATTAATGAGACCGGAAAAAGCAATACGGTCCAGATTGAAGTGGTCAAAGTCGACAAGGAAGCGCTCATACGCTCCGCGTCTTATAACGAGATGTGGTACGATGACGAACATTTCGATGATATCTACAAGACGCTGACCGATAAACTCGGTGCGCCGGAAGAAGGATCCATCGCATAAACCAAAATCCCCTCTGAACCCAATGTTCAGAGGGGATTTTGTGGTTCTTGCGGTTAGACGAGCAGCGCCAGGTAGACCGCCATCGCGTGATGGAATTTCCGGATGTCGATTCCCGTATTTTCGGTGAAGCGATCCAGCCGGTATTGAAGGCTGTTGCGGTGAAGGTGGAGCGCTTTCGCGGTTTCAGAGACGTTCAGGTTGTACTTCGTGAACACTTCGATCATCCGCAAGGTTTCCTCGTCGTCCGCGTAATTCTGCAGGACCATTTCCCGGATGTGCTGATAGCGGTCTGGGCTTCCCTCACCCACCAACAAGTACGGCACGGCGTCGCTGAAATGCGCAACGGCCTTGTCCGATGAAGCGAAAGTGGAACGCGCCGCGTCCAGCATGAACGCATGGTAGCGGCTTGCCCCTGCCGCACTTTCCCGGAACGGGCCGACGAGGAATTTGATTTTCAAATACAAATCACTCATCAGGATGTCGATGATTTCTTCGTAGCGGATGTTGTCATTCCCGAGATCCGCGTATTCGATCAGGATGCCTTCATGGCCGTTCTCCCAAAGGATTGGGACGCTCCCAGGGAACAGATCATGGATGGCTTCTTTAAAGGCTTCCGGGCTGCTCTGATTTTCCTTGATCGAGAAATAGACGAAGCGGTAGGATCCGATTGTCTCCATGCCCGCTGCATCGGTGCCTTCCGCATCGACCGCTTTTCGCCACTTCTGCTCTTCGGCCGTCAAGGCTGGAACATCGGTACGGTAAGGAGCCATGAACGCAGCCAATAGCGCGAGGTCCTTCGAGGCCAATTGGCTTTCTTCAATGCCGATGATTTCGTTGTCTCGGGTGACGAACCATTTGAAGCCGGGGTCGAATTCATGGATGCCTTCTTCGTAAACGATTAATGAAGGATAGATTTTTTTCAGGTTAGGGATCATACTAACACTCTTTTCTTCAGAGGGATTCACTGCCATGCTGTCAGAGACAATCACTTAAGAGCCATTATATAACAGAATGTCTATCGCTAGTTCATGGTTTAGGATTGTTCGCTCCAAATTCCCGCTCAAATTAAAGCAGGCGTGGTTGGTCATGCAGCTTAGGTTTGTCGGATTTTCCTAAATAGGAATGACCAGCTGCCTGTGGCCGTGCTTCAGCGATCCAGTCCGGAATGGCAAATGTGCACGAAGACGCACCGTAATTTTGTGCACTCTTGCCATTTCGAAAAAATCCACGGGACGGTATGCTGTTAGCAGATAAAGAAGTCTACATACAATGGAGGGATTCAGATGGCAGGGTTGAATTTAGTGAACATCAGAAAAGAATACGAAAAAGGCGTCGTATCCGTACAGGATTTCAACTTGGAGATCCGCGACAAGGAGTTCCTTGTACTCGTCGGCCCTTCCGGCTGCGGGAAGTCCACAACGCTCCGCATGATCGCCGGGCTTGAAGACATCACCGAAGGCGACCTCTACATCGGCGAAAAACGCGTCAATGACGTGTCGCCGAAAGACCGGGACATCGCGATGGTGTTCCAGAACTACGCCCTGTATCCGCACATGAGCGTCTACGACAACATGGCGTTCAGCTTGAAGCTCCGCAAAATGAAAAAAGAGGAAATCAAGACGCGCGTGAACAACGCTTCTGATATCCTTGGCCTCGGGGATTACCTGGACCGCAAACCGAAAGCCCTGTCAGGCGGTCAGCGCCAGCGTGTGGCTCTCGGGCGCGCCATCGTCCGCGATGCTGAAGTGTTCCTGATGGATGAGCCTCTGTCCAACCTGGACGCCAAACTGCGCGTGCAGATGCGTGCCGAGATCCAGAAGCTTCACCGCCGCCTGCAGACGACCACTGTTTATGTAACTCACGACCAGACGGAAGCGATGACGATGGCGACACGCCTCGTGGTCATGAAAGACGGCTTTATCCAGCAGGTCGGATCGCCGAAAGAAGTGTACGACCTGCCGGACAATATGTTCGTCGGCGGCTTTATCGGTTCACCGTCCATGAATTTCCTGCACGGCAAAATCGTCGGCGATTCGTTCGTCATGGAAGGCGTGAAAGTGCTCGTGCCGGAAGGAAAACTTTCGATCCTGCGCGACCAAGGATATGTCGGCAAGGATATCATCCTCGGCATCCGCCCGGAGGACATTCACGACGAGCCGCTGTTCCTGCAGCATTCGCCGCAGACGAAGATTGTCGCATATGTGGAAGTTTCGGAATTGATGGGATCAGAAATCGTCCTGTACTCAAAAGTGAATGACCAGGACTTTATCGCCCGTGTCGACGCCCGCTTCAATGTACAAGCCGGCCAGACCATCGACATGGCGTTCGATATGAACAAAGCGCATTTCTTCGACATTGATACGCAGTTGCGGATTAAATAATCAATCAAAAAAACCGGCCGGTAACTTTGGCCGGTTTTTCTATGTGGCTCTTTCGCTTCAGACGGACGCTTTCCGCGGGCTCGCGCCGAAATCCACCCGGTCCTTCGATGGCGCTACACTTCGAAACCTAGCCGACGGACGGCGCTCCTGTAGGCGGCAGCCTTACCGGTTCTGCCTCAGTCCTGGAACAGCTTCTCGACGGCTTTGTAATTCTCGTAGCATTCTCTCCGGTAGCGCCCTTCAACAAAACCTAAAAGCACATCTTTTCCGACTGAAAACCGGTGCTCCAACGCTTCCAAGGAAGTGCCTTTGCTGTAGTAAAGATAAAGCATCGTATAGACTTCGTCATCACGGAAATTAGACAATGGATCAATGGTAGACATCCGAGGTCTCCCCTTTCCCAATGACATCCCACTTCTCTTTCAATTTCTTATACAGTTTGTAGCCGGCAATGTAATCTTCGTATTCGTCCATCTGCCAATTGAATGTATCTTTTGGTGCTATAGCTTCCGTAGTTGAAAGTTTTTCCATGAGGCATCTCCCTTTTTTAGCATCTGCTTCTTTTGTGAGGAATCTCGGATTTCCTGGCCATCTTGTTCACCCAGCCAGTGCTTTCCATTCATATGGTGAAGGCGTTCTGTGAATCAATGCTTTTGGTGCGATGTTGACGAGCTTTTTTTCTCTTGTTTATACACTTTATAACCTTGAATGAACTCACTATATGATTGCAGGCGCCGCTTGTTCACGTGCACCATCTTCGCTGGCTTCTTTGCCTCTGCTTGCATTCCTTCCAACTCCCCTTTCAATCATCTGCCAGGTGAACTTTTCCCATGGCGGCTGCCGGCGTTCCTTCTTTTTGCTTTTGTGGGTACAAGGCATGTACTGAATTTCTCTCTTTAAATTTATTGGATCCTTCTTGCCTGAACCTGTATGAACGGTATTTTTTTGGAATACCACTTTACTTCCTAATAAAAGCAACCCTAGCAATCCGGCCCCCTTAAATCGATAAAATGAAATACCGAATCCTATTTATCGGGAATTTTTTAAATTATTAACGATATATTTTGTTTTCAACAAAAAAATATCGTCAATGATTCATTACACATAACAAAAGCCTAACTTACACCCTTATAATTGTAAAGTTGTTTTCTCAATATTCTAGTAATTAAGATTTCTTTTATTTTTATTAGGACTTTTGGACAAGCGAGCCCATTCTTTTCGAAAAACCTTATGTAGAACAATGTCCTACGGGTTCCGTGATTCGAATCAAGTACAGCCCGATAGCAAGGAAGCCGAAAAAATAGCAGCGCGGCACTCTTTAAAATATGCCAAAAGGGGTATAGACCTTCAGAACTAAAACAAACGGCTTCATTCCCAAGGAGGAATACGATGTATTATCAATTGAATCTGCATTTGTCACGTGAGAAAAAGGATTACTTCTGGCTGTTCAGGAGCGAAGAAAATACGATGGAAGTGTTCAATGAGGTCATCAGCACGTTCCGGCAGTTCGAGCCGAAAAACGCGGCGCTGTTCATGGCAGAGGTGCAACACGAAATCGACGAGACTGGCAGCAGCGATACGGTCCAGATCGAAGTGGTGAAAGCGGACGAGAAAGCGCTCATTCGCTCCGCGGCGTACAAGGAGATGTGGTACGACGACAAGTATTTCAAGGAGATTTACCAGACACTGACCGACCGGCTCGGTGTGCCGGAAGAAGAGTCGATTGCGTAAAGGCAAATGCAAGAAACCCATTCCACTGCCCTTTGGCTGCGGAATGGGTTTCTTTTGCTTTTATTTTTTTAGCAGGCCGCATCTGGCGGCAATTCCCTGTCTCTTGTAAAGTGAATCTGGATTTCCTGTCTGCTTTACCGTGACTCCGTTTTGGCTGGCATTAAAATAGGGTCAAGCGCTTTGCCGATCGGATGCATGAAGAAATGGAGGATCGGGCCGCCCAGACAGACTGTCAATAAGGTTCCGATGCCGATCGGCCCGTCCACGAGCAGGGCAATGATCAAAAAAGCTGCGTAGATGAGCGTTCTTGACAGAAGAATGGTGATTCCGAACAATTCCTGCAGAATCAGAGTCAACCGGTCCACTGGAATCGGTGCGAAATTCGTGTACAAATAGGTGGCGGTCCCTGCGCCGATCAGCATCAGTCCGGCCGCAAAGCAAACTGCTTGGCTGTACCAAAGTTCAGGTGTCCATCCTTGTCCTAGAAAAAGCCACAAATCGATTCCGGCGCCCGTGATGAGGGCCGTTGCCAATCCAAGCACTTCCGGCTTTTGTCTTTTCAAAATGGCATTGCAGCCGATCATCAGAAAGGCCAGCAGAACCTCCCAGCTTCCAACCGTCAGCCCGATATTCTCCGCCAAGCCGACTAATACTGCATCAAAAGGCGAGGTCCCAAAATCGGACTGGATCGTCAAAGCGATGCCCATGGTTAATAGTAAAATTCCGATGACGTAAAACAGGTATTTCATTGGCATCAACTTCCCCATTCTTTTTGTTGCAATTGCAATAAAATAATAGATTCACTATACACCGGTTTTATCTGGGTTTGCAACAACTATATCGAGGATGAAGGTTTTATTGAAACAATAGAGGGAAATTCCAGCCGTTTGCCTTTAGTCCCCCTTTCCATCGATGGTCGGCCGTTCCTCTAGCACCCGGACAAACTGAAAAGCACAGCTGCTGAGAAATAGCAGCTGTGCTTCTTTTCGGATTCAACCTGCCGGTGCCACCGTAATCACGACGCTTCCGCGCTTGTGCCCGGTCTCCACGTAGCGGTGGGCTGCAGCCAATTGATCCAGCGGATAGCTTCGATCGATCACCGACCTGATTTCCCCGGCCTCGATCAGCTCTTTCAGGAACAGCAGATCTTCCTTGCGCATCGGCGCCATGCCGCCAATCAATTTCTTGCCGCCGCTTATGGGATTTGCCGTCATGCGTGCGAATTGCGGCAGCCCTGCCACGGTTGTCAGGAAGACCCCGTTTTCCTTGAGGGAGTTTTTGCACTTTGAAAACGAAGTCTTGCCTACCGTATCAAAAATGATATCGTAGGTTTCGCCGTTTTTCGTGAAATCCTCCTGCGTGTAATCGATCACCCGGTCGGCGCCGAGCGACTTCACCAGTTCCACATTCTTTGTGCTGCACACGGCGTCAACTTCTGTTCCGAAGTGTTTGGCCAGCTGCACGGCATAGGTGCCCAGTGCACCGGAAGCGCCGTAAATGAGCACTTTTTGCCCTCTTTGGATATGCCCCTTGTCCCTCAGAAAGAATAGCGACGTCGCCGCCCCGAAAGGAACCGAAGCGGCTTCTTCGAATGACATATTGTCCGGGATCCCGGCAAGGGCACCCCCTTCTTTCAGGTTGACGAATTCGGCATTGGCGCCAAGGCCGATGCCGGTTCCGCCGAATACAAGATCTCCTTTTTTAAAAAGCGTAACGCCCTTTCCGGCCTCTTCCACTTCCCCGGAAAACTCGGAACCGAGGATCCCGATTTTCGGTTTCCGGAGCCCGAAGAAAAACCTTACCGCAAACGGCTCGGCCCGCCTCACTTTGCAGTCGCCGGACGTTGCTGTTGTGGCATGCACTTTGACCAGCACTTCGCCGTCTTTCGGAACCGGTTTTGCCACTTCCCTCATTTCCATGACTTCCGGCAGGCCGTATGTTTTGTGGAGGCCCGCTTTCATAACGGAACGCCCCCTTCAACACGCGGCTTCAACGGTTTGATTGCCGGGATTTTCTTGCCTCTTGCCAATAGCCAGACTGCCAGCGCCAACTCCCCGACAGCGCCGGGTATGGCGACGATCAAGATGAACATAGTTTCGAAATCGGCGTAATTGGTCAGGATCATTTTGGCGAAGTTGTCGACCAAATAGCCCAAACCCGCGAGTATTAATAGGATGCCCAGTATGCTCGGCATGAATCCGGCTTTGAAGACCAGGTAGCCGACGAGCAGCAGGTGGACGCCGAAAAATATAAGGCCCACGGTCCAGCCGTTGTCAAAGGCCCCGGTCAGCAGCATGACCTGTGCCTGTTGCTGGGCTGTCTCCAAAGCGGTAAACGCCGCGTCCCGAAGCAGCTGCAAAACGCTCAGGAAATTAAAGACGGCAGCTGCAAAAATTGCGGTATAGATCAACCGGAACAATGCCATAAGCAGCGCGAGGTTCCGGTTGACTTGTTTCAATAAAACATAAAGCGCCCACGACACGACGACATCCAGCACAAGCACGATGGCTAAGCTCGCAATGGCGGACCGGAACTGCCATTCGTTCGCGGTGATGTTAGCAGCTGTCGCCGCTCCATCGCCCGGTATGATCAATCGTTCAATCACAAAGAAATTCGCATAGACGGCAATCGCTGCCATGAGCAATAACCCGATTCCGACGACCCTGGCATAAAACATTGGTGCTTTTTCGGCCATCTCATTGTTCATTTTTAACCTCTCCAATTCATTTCTTGCATAAACACTTCGCAGTGAAATCCCGGTTTTCCGGTTCTCACCGCGAGTTTCGGCGCATGAAATCTCCGCTGCACCGGCTTCAACGCAAAAAACCTTTCGCTATGGAGTGCCGCGGCCATCGCGCCTGCGGAATGTCGCTACGAAAAGCTCATTGCTGCTATTTTTCTGCAGACTGATGCCGTTGCCGCATCATCTCCGTGTTTGCCCGTTGGACGCATCTCGCCTGCTCTTCGAAATGTCTTGTCCGCCTTCCGCTCCGAGTATCGTGGGTGTTGCTGAATCCAGTGCAGCCTCACTGAAGATTCCGCCCCTTTCTTTGGAGGCTGTATGTATCAATCCAATTAGTGTCCTCGGTATGGCCTAGGCTTTGCGTTGCCGGTTCGGAAGGTGAAGAAACTATTATGGGTGTTCAAATGACACTTTGGCGAATTTAATTAATAGAATATTCAGACTTCTCACGAACTCATCCTATACCTTTCAGTCCGATTAATCAATCCTAATACCTTGCCGCTCTTTTAACTTTGGGTGCCTGGCACCCACTCAATTCCGGTAGTATACGTGAATTTATTTTTACAGATTTTTCTATTAATGATGAAACGCTTTCTTCTTTGTTCCGTATATCCTATAAAGGGGGTTTTGGGATGAATGCGATGGGCGATCTTTTCTTTTTGCTGCCGATTGTATCGATTCTGTTTTACTTGATCCTGGTCGGATTCGGGATTTTCATCGTGCTGGCGTTCTTGAAGCAAGGGAAAGAACGGAACGCGCTGTTGAAGGAAATCGCCGAGGAGCTTCGGCGGAGGTAGATTCGGGAAAGGGGTGCAGCGGTGATGGGGTTGATCCGGTTTTTGTTCATGGAGAAGAAATGCTTGGCCCACTCGGTGTTCGGCAACCCGCAGTATTACGATGCCGCGTCGAAACTCAGTGCCGGCGGGGTGCCGTATGACGTCGTGCGGAAGTCGAACGTCAGCATCATGGACATGGCGTTCGGAGACACCGGGCGGAATGTCATGCCGTTTGTTCGGAACGCGGAAATCGACACGACGCAGTATGATTTCTACGTTAAAAAGGAAGACCTGCATTTGGCGCAGCATGCGCTGCACCGGTAGAGGGTTTATTCGCATAGAGGGTTGAATTTATAGGGAGGGATGGACATGCATTCTTTATATAGGAAACGGTTGTCGGCAAGGATGCTGCTCGGCGTATTCTTGCTGGCCAGTCTCATGATGGCGGGCTGCTCGGGGCAAAGCACAGCGGAAACGGACGAGGCGGCCGATAAAAATGTAGAAGCGATCACGGCGGTCATCGAGAAGGAGTTCAACGGACCGGACGAGAAATACCGGGAGCTGTGGGAAACCGCGATGGCGATGCAGCAGGACGACATGAGCCAGGAAGAATACGACGCAATCACAGCCGGGCCTGAACACCAGGCGCTCGAGGACTATACGGAAGAGACTTACGCTTCCTACTTCACGGAGAACGGCTTTGATGATTTCGTCCGGTCCGGTGCTTTTTACTATTCCCTGTTCGAAGGGGACTATGAGTTGAGCACATCTGATATCGACATCGTGCAGAACGACCAGGAGCCGACGCTCTACACGTTCACTTTTAACGTGATGCACGAAGACGAGCCGTTCACGTTCGAGGGCAAGGCGATGGTTCCGGAAGACGGGAAGATCGGGAAGATCGAGTTCCTGGATAAGGACGGGCTCGCCGGGGCGATTCAGGGGATTTGATTTTAATGAAGAGGAGCTTGATTTATGGATGCAATCGATCCGTTTGTAATGCAGCTGCTGATTGTTCCGGCGGTTGTAATCGGGGCAGGTGCCGTTGCCGCGGTGCTAGCGAAAAAATTTTTCGTGGGGCCGCTAGTGGCCTTGCTGCTGAACATGGCGTATGAAGCGTGGTACATGCTTTCCTATTACCCGGGTTCAGGCGTCAGTTTTACCTCGTGGAATATTTTCTTCCCATTGGCCGCGCTCCTCCTTTCGTGGATCGCCGTGAATGTCCGGCGGCAATTGGATGAGGTGAAAGAGTTGGATCCGATGTAACGGAAATTGATAGGTTTTATTGAAATATGGCTCTGCCTTCCGCAATGGAAAGGCGGGGCTATTTTTTTTTGAGTTCCGAGCGAATATATTAATAAACAATTTATATTTATTGATTATCAATAAATAACATGGTATATTCTCTTTAACAACAACCGAACGGAGTGTGGGTCATGAGCCGGAAAAAAGTTTCGACGCTGTTTTTGAAAGCGGTGCTGGTGTTTATGGGGCTGGTCGTGCTGGCGATATGCATTTTCGGGCTGCCGCTGATTGCGGCCCAGGATGCGGAGATGCATCCGGAAACGGCGTATCTGCAATATCCATTTTTGATTTCCGCCTATATTTTCTTTGTGCCCTTTTTCATTGCGCTGTACCAGACCTTCAAGCTGCTGACGTATATCGACCGCAACGAGGCGTTCTCCGAGCGGTCGATCAAGGCGCTGAACGTCATCAAGTACTGCGCCCTCGCGATCATCGCCTTTATTGTGCTTGGCGAATTGGCGACGATCCTTTTGATCGATGACGACATCACTCACATCATCACACTTGGAGGGATCGGCGCGTTCGCGTCCAGCGTTATCGCGGTGTTCGCGGCGCTGCTCCAAAAGCTGCTGAAGAACGCCATCGAAATAAAAAAGGAAAACGACTTAACGGTCTGAGGTGAAACTATGGCAATTATCATCAACATCGACGTCATGCTGGCCAAACGGAAAATGAGCGTCACCGAGCTGACCGAACGGGTCGGCATCACGATGGCGAACCTGTCCATCCTGAAGAATGGCAAAGCCAAAGCCGTGCGGTTTTCGACGCTCGAGGCGATCTGCAAAGCCCTGGACTGCCAGCCCGGGGACATTCTGGAGTACCGGGCGGATGAAGAAACGGATTGAAATGGGGATTTTGCGGCATCTCCTTTCAATCTGTTTCTTTTTTTATTGGCGGTTTGTTTCTATGAGCGGTTTTTGGGGTTCTATGAGCGGTTTTCGAGGTTCTATGAGCGGTTTCGGATGGCCTATGAGCGGTTTTCGAAGCCCTATGAGCGGTTTCGAGAGTTCTATGATCACTCGGCCGGATTTCCTTTTTAATTCCAAATAAAAACCGCAGTCCTGGGGCTGCTGGAAACGCTCTTTGTTCAGTTGTCTGCCCTTCCCCTTCTTCTTTATTCCAATATATGCCATACTGAAGGAAGCACGAAAAGGAGGAATTGGAATGGCAGATTTAAATGGTATGATGGCTTGGACATTTTTACAGGAAATCGAAGTACCGGAATCGGTGAACGACTTGCTGATTGCCGGCGAAGAAGCGCATATCGCCTATAAAACGTTGCGTGACACCGCAGTGGTCACCAACAAGCGCATTATCATATCTGACAAACAAGGATTGACCGGCAAGAAAGTCGAAGTCTACACGATTCCGTTCAAGTCGATCATCATGTACTCTTCGGAAAACGGCGGCACGTTCGACCTGAACACCGAGCTGGAACTTTGGACAAAAGCCGGCAAATTCAAACTGAACCTGAATAAAAAAGTCGATATCCGCAAACTCGATAAACTGATTGCGGAAGCGATTCTGTAAAACGACCGGGCAGCTCAAGCTGTCCGGCCGTTTTTTTATAGCGGCAATTTACGGCTGATAGCCGAAATTGAACATGAAATAAAAGAAGAAAACAATCAGCGCGGCCGGGATTGTGCTCCCCAGAACAAGCGCTTTGGCCCAGTTTGTCCGGACCTCTATAACCCATTTGAGGTAAATGAAAATCAGCACGCAGATGAACGGAAAGAACAGTAGATCAGAAATCAGATATACCCAAGCCGAGTTTTCATCCCAATACGCATCCGGCAACGGCGTTGTGTATTTTTCATTGATCCGGTTGAGTCCGTTCACAAACACCGCAGCGACCACGATAAAATAAACGCCAAGCAACACCTTCAGCCAAAGTGGCAGAAACCGGTTCGACAATACGACAACCAGCATCAGCCCGATCATGATCAGCAACCACGGAAGCATATCCAACCCCTTCACCCCTTCCCTATACACTACCCAAAATATGGAATTCATACAATAGGCGATTGGAAAGTGGAATTCTGCCAGAGGCGATGAGCGTTCGGCTCTAACCGATGATCGTTCAACAACGAGGCCTGAACACAAAAAGGAAAAACCGCAGTCCCGTGACTGCGGTTCGCATCATTGCTGTTTCCCTATAAATTCGTAATAGCCGTTCTTGAAAAACTCGTACCATTCATCGATCTCCTGCTGCGGCGCGGATTCGAGGACGGTCATCACTTCGCGGCCGAACTCGAGGAATGCCGAGCCGTTCGCGGTGATGAGATTGCCTTCGCGCACCGCCTGCTGCTCGAGGTAATCGGCTGCGCCTGTATAATTCTCCCCTGCCGTCTCCTGCAGATCGTCCAACCGATTGCTTGTGTGCTTCCCAGAATTCAGCACGCCGTTGACGCCCAGGAACACCGTGGCATCGCAGATTGCGCCGATGACTTTATTGCCATCGAGCGCTTTTTGCACGAGGCCCATGACCGCTTCGCTCCCGGGCTTGCGCCACGAATTGCCGCCGATCAGCACAAGCCCCGCAAAATCGTCGCCCACTTCATCGACCGTGTAATCCGGGACCGTCCGGAAACCGCCGATCGACCGCACCGGTTCATGCGTGAGCGATACCGTCTTCACGCAGTACTTATGCTCACCCTGGTCCGGCGGTTCGTTCAGCGCCGACGCCAGCGACGCCGCTTCCCAGTCCGCATACTCATCCAGCAGCACAAACAACACTTCCTTCAGCTCCATCCCATCCCTCTCCTTTTCCGTTGGAATAAACCCTGTCTTGCCTGTTACCTAGCATTATAGCACCTTGAAGTTGTCTGAAAAAGGCGATTATAGAAGTTGAACTTATGAATCTGGTTGTTCAACAATCCATAAAATAGCTTCGCTCACTGTAGAGAGATATCTTAGCGACGCCGCGTCAAGGGCCAGGCGAAGCTATGAGACGAGTGGTCTTCTCGGCTCATGGCGGGAGCCAAGGTGGTGCCAGGCACTTTCGGCAGCGCCTTTGCGACGAGCTTGTGCAGGAGCAATGCCTTTCCTGTTTCGAAGCTAGCGAAGCGATGCAGAAACAATCGTCTTTGCTCTGGCCAAAGCGACCGGAGCGAATTTTTTATTCAGCTAAAATTCTCAAGCCCTGACACTACTGTTCATATCTCTGCCACCGAAAATTGATATTCAATTTATATTCGTCCGCTATGATGGGTTGGAAATCGTTAAGAGATAGAAAGAGGAGTGACAGTCATGAACAAATTCTTAAACCCGATCACAGATTGGGTTTCCACGAAACGGGGCATGTGGATCACGCTCATCATCTGGTTTGCAGGGATGATCGCACTGAGCATGGGCCCGACACTGAACGACTATAAAGTCGCGAACTTCCAATCGCTGCCCGATGACGCCCAGTCGATCATCGCAGACGAAAAGTTGAAAGAAGCTTTCCCGAATGACCAAGGAACGCCGGGCATCCTTGTGTTCCATAACCCGGAAGGCGATGTCTCGCTGGAAGCGGTACAGGAAATCCTGGGCGGCATTACGGTTGCGGAGATCGAAGGCATCGACTCGATCGTCGACATCAGCCAGCTGCCGCCGCCCGCACTTGAGGGCTTTTATTCCGAAGACAAGACGACGATGATCATCCCGATGGCGCTCGAAGCGGGCCTTGGCAGCGCTGACTTCTCGGAGATCAACGACGAAGCAACGGAGATTGGCCAAGATATTGCCGCTGATTTCGGCGCCATGGAATTCTATGTAACGGGGCCTGCCGGAATCGCTGGCGATACCGTGAAACTGTTTGAAGAAGCGGACTTTGTGCTATTGATCGCGACCGTTTTGATTATCCTCGTGCTGTTGATCGTCATCTACCGCTCGCCGCTGCTTGCGATCATTCCACTGCTCGCGACGGGCATCGTCTACCAGGTCGTGAACCAGACGCTCGCGTTCATGGGCAAAGCCGGGCTTGAACTGACGAGCCAGACGACGTCGATCATGAGCATTCTCCTGTTCGCCGCCGTCATCGATTATTCGCTGTTCGTGTTCTCGCGCTACCGCGAGGAGCTGAACCATTACGAAAGCAAATACGAAGCGATGAAATACGCGATGCGCGCGACCGGCGAACCGGTCTTCTTCGCCGGCGGCACGGTGCTTGCGGCGATGCTCGTGCTGTTCTTCGCGGACTTCCGCGATTACGCGAACTTCGCGCCGATCTTCGGCACCGCAGTGTTCGTCATCATGATTGCTTCGATTACGCTGATCCCGGCGCTGTTCACGCTATTCGGCCGCAAGGCGTTCTGGCCGAAAGTGCCGAAGTTCGGCGAAGCGAAGGAAATGAAACACGGCATCTGGGGGCCGGTGGCGAAATTCGTCGTCAATAAACCCTTGTTCTCTGGCGGGCTCGTTGCGGTCCTCTTGCTGGTTTCGGCACTCAACATCATCAACTTGGAATTCGAATTCGATACGGTGAAGTCGTTCCCGGACGATATGCCGTCCCGCGTCGGCTATGAAATCGTCGAAGAGAAATTCGACAAAGGCGAAATCGCCCCATCCACGCTGCTTGTGGAAAGCGACGAGTCGATCACCGAAGAAGCGGCGGCTGCACTTGCAGAAGAGCTGACCGCATACGACGAGATCGCTTCGGCCCGCCCTTCCGGCCAGACGGAAAACGGCGAAGCGGTGAAATACAGCATCGCGCTGTCGCTCAACCCGTATTCGACCCAAGCGCTCGATTTTATTGAAGCCTTGCGGAATGAAAGCGGCGAGTTGCTACAGGCTGCCGGCATTGACGGCGACGCGTATTTCGGCGGCATCACGCCGAAGCTCGTCGATGAACGCGCCGTCAACAACAGCGACATCTACAAGATCGTCGCACTCGAGACCTTATTGATCCTCGTGCTCTTGTTCGTGCTGACGCGTTCGTGGAAAATGCCGTTCTATATGATGGCGACGATCCTATTCTCCTATTTGTCGGCCCTCGGGCTTGGGATCTTCCTGGTCGATGTGCTGTTCGGATTTGAGGCGATCAGTACGCGCGTGCCGGTGTATGCGTTCATCTTCCTGGTCGCACTCGGCATCGACTATAACATTATCCTGGTGTCGCGCTTTATCGAAGAGCGCAAAACGCTTCGGGTCAAAGAGGCGCTCGAGATCGCGATCCGCAATACCGGCGGCGTGATATCAAGTGCCGGCATCATCCTGGCGGCGACGTTTGCGGCGCTGACGACGATGCCGATCGCCGATCTGTTCATCTTCGGTTTCATGGTGTCGATCGGGATCCTGATCGATACGTTCCTTGTGCGCGGCATGCTGCTGCCTGCGTTGATTCTGTTTTTTGAAAAAGACAAGTAAACCCTGCATACTAAAGATAACGGGGAGCCGCTTTTCAGGGCTCTCTTTTGATGGGGAGTGAAACGCATGAAAATACTCGTCGTGGACGACGATCTTTATATCCAGCAATTGGTGGCGATCCACCTCGGCAAGGAAGGCTATACGGTGTTCAAGGCGAGCGACGCGGAGCACGCGCTGCTGCTGCTCGAGGACCAGCTCGTCGACCTCGCCATCGTCGACGTCATGATGCCCGGCATGGACGGCTTCGAGCTGACGCGCATCCTGACGCGGGACCTCAGCATCCCGGTGATCCTATTGACCGCGAAAGGCCAGCTTGAAGACAAGGAACGGGGCTTCCTGTCCGGCACGGAGGATTACGTGGTCAAGCCGTTCGAACCGAAGGAGCTCCTGTTCCGGGTCGCAGTGGTGCTGCGGCGCTCGGAGCGGTCTGTTTCGGAAAACCTGCAGGCGGGCAACCTGACGATCAACCGCCGGAACTTTGAAGTGGCGATCGGCAATGAAACCGTCATCCTGCCGCTGAAGGAGTTCGAGATTCTGTCGCTCCTGGTGTCGCGCGCAAACTTGGCGACGCCGCGCGGCCTGGTGATGGAATACGTCTGGGGCGAAGAGCACGAAGGCAGCGAAATGACGCTGAACACGCACATCAACCGCATCCGCGACCGCCTGAAGCGCTACGGCGCGGACGTCGAGATCCATACGCTGCGCGGCATCGGCTATAAGCTCGAGGCGCCGAAATGAAGACCTTGTACCGGCAGTTCACCGTCGCTACGCTGTTCCTACTCATCATCAGCATCCTGATCGGCTTTATCATCGCGAACGCCTTTTACCTGGCGGTCACAAAAGAAGAGACGATCGAACAGAACGTCGCCATCGCCGAAGAGATCGTCGGCACGCTCGAAGTCGTGCCGTATTCCGTGGACGGATTCAAGGGCTACCTGGAGGCGGTCGCGAAGCTCGGCTATCAAATTGCGCTTGTCGACAGTTCCGGCAACAAGACGTTCTTCGGCGAACCGTTCGACGACACGGCGTTCCCGGAAGAAGCGGAGCGCGTGCTGACCGAAGGAGCCATCTACACCGGACTCGACAATTTCACCGGCCGCATCTTCATGATCGGCCATTTCACCAATGAATTGCACAACACGGTCGGCGTGCCGTTCGAGCAGGGCGGCGAGCGCTACGGCTTGTTCATCCGGCCGGACACAAAGCTCGTGGCCACCGATATCCATTCTGTGCTGATCGGCTTTGTCGCCGCGATCGCGCTTGTCATCATCGTCGGTATGCTATGGATGGCGCGCCAATTGACGCGGCCGATTGTCCAGCTGACCGAAGCGACGAAACACATCGCGCGCGAGAATTTCAGCTATCCGCTCGACATCCGCCGCAACGATGAAATCGGCCAGCTGTCGGAAAGCTTCAATCTGATGCAGAATCAGTTGAAGCATAACGACCTCGCCCGAAAATCGTTCATCAGCAACGTCTCACACGATTTCCAGTCGCCGCTCATGAACATCCAGGGCTATGCGGATCTGTTGAAGGCGGATGATCTGCCGGACGCCGACCGCCTCGCCTATACGGCGATCATCGACCAGGAAGCGAAGCGGCTGTCGAGTTTGACGAGGCAATTGCTGCTGTTGACTTCGCTTGACCAGGGCGCGTATCCGATGAAAGCGGAAAAATTTGCACTCGATGAACAATTGAAAGGCGCGGTCCGGAAATACCGCTGGCGGCTCGAAGAGGAAGATATCAACTTGTCCTACCACCTCGCCCCCACCCGCTTCCGCGGCGATGCCGAACTGCTTGAGAACGTCTGGGAGAATTTATTGACCAACGCCATCAAATACAATAAACCCGGCGGCAGCATCGAGATCGGATTGCGTTCAGATGAAGAAAGCGTCCAAGTGTCGTTCAAGGACACAGGCGTCGGGATTTCGGAAGAAGCGCTCGGGCAGCTGTTCGACCGCTTCTACCGTGGCGACGCCGCCCGAAACACGGACGGCACCGGGCTCGGCTTGTCAATTGTGCATCAGGTTGTCACCTTGCATCATGGAAAGATTGACGTGAAAAGTAAACCGGGAGACGGGAGCGAATTCATCATCACGCTTCCGCTCACGGATGGAATACGAAATTAAGTTGGAGGTTTTGTTCATGGAAAAAGTTTGGAGTTTGCGGTTGATCCGCTTTTCGGCAATCTTCGGATTGCTCGGCACCTACCTCGGTTCGCACATGGCGGGCCAGATGGATTACGCCCTGCGCCCGATCCACGCGCATATCTTGCTGGTGGGTTGGCTGTCGGTGTTCGCCTGGGGGATTTTCTACCGGGTCTACACGATCAAGTACAAGAAACTGGTCGCCGTACACGGCGTGCTCGCGATGGTCGGCGCTGTCGGCCTCACCGCCGGCATGTGGCTGTATAATTTGAACCCGTTCAACTGGAACGACACGCTTGTGATGGTGTTGTTCATCGTAGGCGGCACGCTTTTGCTGCTCGCGTTCCTGCTGTTTGCGGTAATCACGTTCCTGACAGAGAAAGAATAGAAAGTGGGAAGTCCTTCCGGGTGGTCCGGGAGGGCTTTTCTTTTGGTTTTTGGTGGTGGTTGCAGAAATACGCACAGCGAAGGTTAAAATACGCTCAGCTAGGGTTAAAATACGCACAGCGATCGGAGAAATACGCTCGGCAAAGGTTAAAATACGATTCTGAGCGGTTCCGCTCTCTGGGCGCAGGAAGGTTTCGCAGTTTCTTTCATTGTTTAAGGACTGAATGGAAAAGGCCACCGCATGTGCGGCAGCCTCCTCAAACCCTAGGGGACGCTTTTCGCCGTGGCGAAAAGCACCAAGGGCGGAGAATCGTACTCGTCGGGAGCTTTCAGCTTTTTCTATCGGCGGTATGCACGCTTCCTATCGATGTTTCTAGCGTTTCTATCGATGTTTCTGACGGTTCTACCTATGTTTCTCGCTTCTCTATCTACGTTTCGAAGCTTTTTATCGATGGTTAAGAGCTGAATGGAAGAGGCCGCCGCAACTGCGGCAGCCTCCTTAAACACTAAGAGACGCTTTTCGCCGCGGCGAAAAGCACTAAGGACAACTTTATAAAAGTGTCTTTACATGAATTATTCGGCTTCTTACATAAACTCTTTCGGTTTTTACATGAACTCCTCGCATTTCTTCATGAACTCTTTTGGTTTCTACATGAATTCCTCTTCTCCTCCGAAAAAGCCAAAGGCATCCGCCGCTGCGGATGCCTTTGAATTTTCATCATTTATTGAACGCCGAAAGGGCTGCTGCTTCCAGCTCCTTTTTACTGGCACTTTCAACAATCAAGGCGATGACGTATGCCGGATTCCCGGTGTCATAGCCGACGAAGACGCCGTTTTCCTTGCCGCTCGCTTTGACAGTCGAGAGGGTTCCGGCGATTCCCGCGGGGCCGAGTTTTGTTTTGGCAAGCGCGGTTTTCAGCGCCGCTTGCATGGATTCGGCTCCTTCTTTGGTTACGAGCCCTTCTTTCCAGACTTTCGGTTCTTGGCCGAACAGGAGCGCAGGCTCATAGATGGTACCTTCGTTTAAAAACGCGGTATAGGCCGATGCCAGATGGAGAATGTTCGCCTGTACTTGCCCGGCGGAACCCGGTACGCCGTCAACGGACAGCTGCGATGGCGTGAGCTCGATTGCGAACGGCAGCGGTTCGCCGAAGCCGAACGCTGCAAGATTCGCCTTGAAGGCATCGAGCCCTTGCGCTTTGATCGCAGCTGCATAGGCGTTGTGCGGCGTCGCGTTCAAGGTTTTATTGATGGCGTCCGCTTTGATGGTTTCCGCTTTCAGGCCGGACGCGGCAACGATCGGATTGAGTGCGGCGCCCGGTGTGTAGGCCGCGGCGAAGCGGTTGAAGAACACGAGCCGCGGATCGGACGCGAGCTTTTGGTAGCGGCTCGCGGTGATGTTCGGAATAAAGTCGTTCGGGTTGTAGCCGGGCGAAGAGACGAGCGCGAACACTTCGCCGGTTTTCGGGTCAACGGCAGCTGCGGCGCCGGGCTTTCCGCCCATCGCGGTGTAGAGCCGCTTCTGCAGGCCGGCGTCGATGCTGAGATGGACGGCTTCGCCTTGTGCGGGTTCGCGTTCGGCTGCAGTGACGGTGCCGCCTCCGTTCGCTTTCTGGATGACGATGCGTCCGCCCGCGGTGCCGCGGAGCCGTTCTTCATAGAGCTCCTCGAGCCCGCGGCGGCCGATGACATCGTCCCGCTGATAGCCCGGGAGCGCTGACAATTGCTCGGCAGTAATCGGCCCGATAAAGCCGGTGATGTGCGACAGCGGCCCGCCGAACGGATAGCTGCGCATGGTCTTTTCTTCACGCACCGTGCCGGTCATCGCAAACAGTTTGTCGAGCACGACCTGGTCCTCCTTGATATGGGCGAGCGGCACGTAATGATGCGGCTGCACCCAGCTCTGGTCCAGTTTCTCGTTGATCGCTTCCGGCGTCATGCCGAGGAGAATCGCGAGGTCATTGGTTCGGTTCTTGCGGTCGAATTTTTCCGGAATGACGCCGACTTCGTAGCCCGTAGCATTGAACGCGAGCGGCTTTTTCTGCCGGTCGATAATCTCGCCGCGCGGCGGCAGCGCCTTCGAACTCGAGACTTTGTCGCCTTCTTCAAGCCCCGGCACAATAAACGACGGATCCCATTCGACAAACCAGTCTTCATTTTCATAAAGCAGGCTCATCGTTTTGTTGAATTCGACCGGACCGCCGCCGGTTTCCATGGCAATCGCCAAATCGAAGTCGGCCGGCTGGTCTTTATTCCATTCGGCGTTTTCGGCCGGCGTGTGGACCACTTTCACGTTTTGGATGTTCAGCTCTTCACGGAGCTGCCGCTGCCAATCGATGAACACCGCTTCGCCGAATGCGCCTTTTGTGCCTTCGTTCAAATAATTGGCGTACATGTTCTGGAAGTCGCCTTCCGTCCAAAGCGCTATGTATTCAACGAGGCGCGCTTCGGCCGCCGTCTGGTCTTCTGATACTTGCACGGGTTGCGGTTTCGGTTCTTCCGTCGCTTCAGGCTGCGGCGGGTCGTCCTGGCACGCTGCCAGCAAAAGGACAAATAGGAGCAGAATGAGGGCAATCGCATTTTTCTTCATGGCACGGCCTCCTTTTTACCATTTTAACCTTTTTCTGAATAGTTAGATAGTTGGTTTTAGGTTATTATAGAGATACAGCGCGAATCTTTTTCCTGCCCCCCTTGCCACGGATTCCCTCGAAAGGCGGTGCAGCGGATGTTCCATGAAATCAAGTTCTTCCACTTGTTCGGCTGGATGCTCGCCGCGTTGATCATGGCGGCGTTCATCCTGCTCCAGACCACCGGCAATCCCCTTCTCATCGATATCGCGATGCAGCTCGTGTTCTACGTTGTCGTCCCGGTTGCGTTTTTCGGCTATCACTTCAAAAAACAGGGCATCCGGGTGAACCAGGTGGTGTTCCTCCGCGGTTCAGCTCGCTGGATCCTTCCGCTTCTCGGGCTGACGCCGGTGCTGATGGCCTTTTCCCTGAGCGTGTTCTGGCTTATGCTGCGGGCGCTTCATACCGTGACGCCGCCTGCGGTCGGCTTTTTTTTCCAGACTGCGCCGCTCCCGGAAGAAGTCTGGTACCTCGTCTCGCTTTCCCTCATCATCGGCATCATCGGCCCGATCGCCGAGGAATTCGTTTTCCGTGGATTGATCCTGACCCAGCTCGTAGCCCGCTTCGGCATGTGGAGCGGTGTCGGCATGTCGAGCTTCCTGTTCGGCATCTTCCACATCGGATTTTTCGGTTCGTTCATGTTTGCGGTGCTGGCGTCGTTCCTCTACTTGAAGACACGCAATTTGCTTATCCCGATCCTTCTTCATATCTTTAATAATATGATTGTGGTCGCATTGCTGTTCACCAATCCCGATTTTCCGGAATGGCTGACGGTGACAAGCGTCAACGACCTGTATACCAAAGCATGGCCGAACTTTATCGTCCTTGTCGCCACGCTGGCGCTGCTGCTTGCCATCATCTTGCGGCTCGCCAAGGATCTTGAAGAGCCGCCGAACGACCTGTTCGATGTGTTCAAAGGCAGCGGCGATCAAAAGATCGACGAACGCCCGCACGATCCGCCGGAAAGCCGTCCGGGATCTCTTGAATAAAAACGCAGTATGAAGCAGGTAGTAGAGCGGCTTTCTAAACAAGTTATTTAAAGAAGCGAATTTTTTACACCGCTTTGGGGCTTTGGGAAAAGCAAAGAAAATTGTTTCTGCATCACTACGCTAGCTTCGAAACAGGAAGGGCATTGCTCCTGCGCAAGCTCGTCGCAAAAGAGGTGTCCAAAAACTTTTGTGCACCTATTTGGCTTTCACAATGAGCCCGGTGACGCGCCGGCGCTAGGTTAGCTCACTGAAAATGGTTAACTCCACTTGTTATTAATTTAGATTCAATTGAATTCCTCTGGAGGTGCAGAACATGAAGGTCCATCTGTTTCCCCCAACGAAACGCGGCCAGACAGGTACAGCGCTCGCCGCATTGGGCTTGCTCATTTTCATCGCCCTTTACCTTTTGGCTGAAGTGAACGATGTGATCCGCTCAGAAGGGTTGATCACAGTCTTCGGCCTGATCGGCATGGCGGCTGCAATTGTCGGTGCCGTGCTTGCGTTCCTTGCGGTGCGCAAAGAACATGAGCGCCCGCTGCTTGCATTTTTGGCGATTGCTTTGGGCCTGCTTGCCGCAGGCTTCATACTCGGCAACCTCCTCGGCGTTCCGGGAATTTAAACAGTGAATAAATAATAGCTCTTCTTTTAATAGCGAACTGACAAAAAAACATATTTGAAGGGCAAAGGAGAAAAAGCACTACTTTTTCTCCTTTGCCCTTTTTCATAATACTTTATAGGCTGATGGGAATGGAGGCGGCGAATCCAGCGGGAAAGCGAAGTGCCGAACTAACTCGGACGCTAGTCCTGAGTCCTATCGGCGCGAGCCCGCTGAAAGCGTCCGCCGCAATGGACATCAGCCCTTTTAAGGATGCCTCTTCCATAGAAAAATCCGGCAGCGCTGTTTAGCACTGCCGGATTTTCCGTTTTTATTCAACTCGCTACGGTCTTCGAGAACTGGCTGTTGTACAGGTCGGCATAGAAGCCGTTTTTGTCGAGCAGTTCTGTGTGCGTACCCTGTTCGATGACCCGGCCGTTGTCCATGACGAGGATGAGGTCCGCGCCGCGGATCGTCGACAGCCGGTGGGCGATGACAAAGCTGGTGCGCTCTTTCATGAGGCGCTCCATCGCTCCTTGGATCAGCACTTCAGTGCGCGTGTCGACGCTCGACGTCGCTTCGTCGAGGATCATGATCGGCGGGTCGGACAGGATGGCGCGCGCAATCGTCAGGAGCTGCTTCTGCCCTTGCGAGATGTTCGACGCTTCTTCGTTCAGCACCGTGTCGTAGCCTTCCGGCAATGTGCGGATGAAATGGTCGGCGTGCGCTGCATCCGATGCCGCAACGATTTCCTCTTCCGTCGCCCCCATCTTGCCGTAGGCGATGTTGTCGCGGATCGTGCCGTTGAAGAGCCACGTGTCCTGCAGCACCATGCCGAAGCTCCGGCGCAGTTCATCGCGCGACAGGTCGCGCGTATCGAGGCCGTCGATGCGGATGGTGCCGGCGTTCAGTTCATAAAATCGCATCAGAAGGTTGATGAGCGTCGTCTTGCCCGCGCCGGTCGGGCCGACGATGGCGACTGTCTGGCCGGGCTTGACGGAAATGTTCATGTCTTCGATCAAAAGCTTGTCGCCGTAGCCGAAGTCGACGTGCTCGAACGACACGGCGCCCCCTGCACGCTTGAGAGAGGCTGTCCCCGTTTCTTTGATTTCCTCGCCTTCATCGAGCAGTTCGAAGACCCGTTCCGCTGCCGCAATTGTCGACTGGATGATGTTCGCGATGTTCGCCGTCTGCATGACAGGCTGTGTGAACTGGCGGGTATACGTGATGAACGCCTGGATGTCGCCGATCGAGATGCGCCCTTGCGTCACTAGGATGCCGCCGACTACGCTGACCAAAACGTAGCTGAAGTTGCCGATGAATTGCATGAGCGGCATGATGATCCCTGACATGAACTGGGCGCGCTGGCCCGCTTCGTATAATTGCTCGTTGGTTTCATTGAAGCGCTGGATCGCTTTTTCTTCGTGTCCGAACGCTTTGACGACCGGATGTCCGGTGTACATCTCTTCGATATGGCCGTTCAGTTCGCCGAGCGTGCGCTGCTGGTCGGCGAACTGCTTTTGCGAGCGCTTGAGGATCGGCCGGATGACGAACACCGACAAGAGCAGGCTCGCAATCGCGATGACTGTGAGGAGCGGTGAGATGACGAGCATCATTGCGGTGATCCCGATGATTGTCACGAATGATGTGATGAAGAGCGTCAAACTTTGCTGCAGCGTCGTGCCGATCGTGTCGATGTCATTCGTCACGCGGCTCAGCGTTTCGCCTTTCGCAGTTTGGTCGTAATACTTTAATGGCAAGCGCTCGAGCTTTGCGCTGACGTTCTCACGCAGGTCGTACACTGTGTCCTGGGCAACGGTCGACATCAAATATTGCTGGAGGTACATGAACGCGCTGCTGAATAAATAAAGTCCCGCGAGCAGGAGCAGCAGTTCGCCGATTGTGCCGAAGTCGATCGACGCGCCCGGCTCCCCGCGGATTTCCCCGTAGGCGCCTTCGAACAATTCCGTGATCGCCATCCCCATGATCATCGGACCGACAATCGTGAACACGGTGCTGAGTATGGCTGCAATGAAGACGATCGTGAGCCGCGTACGGCGCGGCTTCAAATAAGCCAGGAGGCGCTTGAGTGTGCCCTTGAAGTTTTTCGGCTTTTCGCCGGTCATCATCATATTGGCGCCGGGAGGACCGAAGCCATGCCCGCCCCGCTGCGGCCGTTTTTTGATGTCGCTCATGCAATCTCCTCCTCGGACAGCTGGGATTCGGCGATTTCCCGGTAGACTCGATTCGTCTTCAACAGTTCTTCGTGCGTGCCCATGCCGGCGATCCGCCCTTTTTCCAGGACGATGATGCGGTCGGCGGTTTTCATCGTGCTGACGCGCTGGCCGACCAATAAAACCGTCGCCCGTTCGGTTTCCGCTTCGAGTGCGGCCCGCAAGCGAGAGTCGGTCTTGAAATCGAGCGCAGAGAAGCTGTCGTCGAAAATATAGATGTCGGGCTTCCGGATCAGCGCCCGTGCTATCGCGAGGCGCTGCTTCTGGCCGCCGGACAGGTTCGCGCCGCCTTGTTCGACGTAGGTCGCATAGCCGTCGTCGAGGCGCTGGATGAATTCGTCCGCCTGCGCCACTCGTGCGGCATGCTCGATTTCCCCTTCGTCCGCGCCAGGTTTGCCGAAGCGGATGTTTTCCGCGACCGTGCCGGAAAACAGCACGGATTTCTGCGGAACGATGCCGATTTTCGAACGGACATCACTCTGCGGCGCTTCCCGGATATCGACGCCGTTGACGCGAATGGTGCCTTCGGATACTTCATAGAAACGCGGGATGAGGTTGATCAGCGTCGACTTGCCGGACCCAGTCCCGCCAATAATCGCGGTCGTCTCGCCGGCGTTCGCTTTGAACGAAATATCTGACAGCACCGGCTCTTCCGCTCCCGGGTAGCTGAACGACACCCCTTCGAACTCAAGCGTGCCGGGTTCGCGGTCGGCGGTTCCGTTGCCGAGGTCCTGGAACGCTGGACGCATCGCGAGCACTTCGTTGATGCGCTTTGCGGACACGGCGGCGCGCGGCACCATGATGAACATCATCGAAGCCATGACGAGCGCGAACATGATGAGCATGACGTACTGGATGAACGCCATCAAGTCGCCGATCTGCATCGCGCCGTTGTTAATGCGGATGCCGCCGAACCAGATGATTGCGACGACGGTCAAGTTCATGACAAGCATCATGACCGGCATGAGGAACGCCATGATTTTATTGACCCGGATCGAGACGTCCGTCAGTTCGCGGTTGGCGCGCTCGAGCCGCGCCTTTTCGGCTTCTTCGCGGGTGAATGCGCGAATGACGCGGATGCCCGTCAGGTTTTCGCGGAACACGAGGTTCAGCCGGTCGAGCCGCTTCTGCACTTCGGTAAACAGCGGAATCCCTTTTTTCAAGATCAACAGAATCGAGAAGAACAGCACCGGCATCGCGCCGATGATGACAAGCGACAGTTTTGCATCCTGCGAAATTGCCATGATGAGCCCGCCGACCAGCATGATCGGTGCGCTCGCGACCATGCGCAAGAGCACCAGCACGACTTGCTGGACTTGGGTGATGTCGTTCGTCGTCCGCGTGATGAGCGACGCGGTCCCGAGCTGGTCGAATTCCTGCAGCGAAAATTGCTCGACGTGGGTGAAGACTTGCCGGCGCACGTCGCGGCCCATGCCCATTGCGGCGCGGGACGAATAAAAGCTTGTGGCGATTGCTGCGACGGCGCCGATTGCAGACACCAGCAGCATCCAGCCGCCGATGCGCCAGATATACGGCACGTCGCCCGTGACGACGCCATTGTCGATAATGTCCGCCATCAGCGTCGGCAGGAACAGGTCCGCCATCGACTGGATGAAAACCAATAGGAAGACCGCTGCGACCAGCCATTTGTAGGCCCGCAGGTTTTTCAAGATTTTCAGCATAATGACGCTCCCCTTTGATGGTGCTTTTATAATTGTACTTATAAGCTACTGCTTTTGGGCGGGGCTGTCAAAGCCGGTGCCCGCATCGTGAAACGGATGAAACCATTTCCCGTTCCCGTGCGTATTAACGATATAGAGAAAGGGGTATGGGAATGTTTGAAGAAATGAAGTTCCGCCATCTCGCCGGCTTTATGCTGCTCGCGCTGTTTGTGGCCGGCATCGGGAGCGCCATCATCGGTCTGGGGGCCGAAGCGGTGGATGTGCTGATCATGGAAGTAATGTACCTTGTCGTACCGCTCGGCTTTTTCATGTACCACTTCCGGAAGCAAGGCGTGCCGCTTTCCGCCGTAATCCAAACCGCCGGCGTCAAGCGCTGGCTCGGATCGCTTGCCGGCATCATGGCCGTGTCGATCGCCTTTTCGCTCAGCGTCTTCTGGCTTCAGCTATATGCGCTGATGCCGCTGTCGCCGAGCCTCGTCGGCTTTATGCTCGAGCCGATTCCGATGCCGAAAAATACGCTCTACTTGGTGTTGACGGTCATTATGATTTCAGTCGTCGGGCCGATTGCCGAAGAATTCATTTTCCGCGGCGTGCTCTTGAAGCGGATGGCATTGAAAACGTCGATGTGGGGCGGCATCATCATCTCGAGCCTCCTGTTCGGCGTGCTTCATGCCGACATCATCGGGGCGTTCGCGTTTGGCGTCATCACGTCGCTCCTGTATTTGAAGACCGGGAATCTGCTCGTGCCGATCCTCCTCCACATCTTCAACAATAGCTTCGCGATGCTCATGACGTTCGTCGCGCCGAAGTGGCCCGAATCGGTCGGAGTGCTTGAGGCCGCCGACATCTACGCCAACGCCGTTCCGAACGCCATCCTGCTTGCCATCAGCACCGTTTTGACCGCATGGATCATCTTCCGTTTGGCAAAAGGGGTGCGCCGTACCGAGGCCGTATCCGAATAAAACCCGAAGCCCGCATAAATGCGGGCTTTTTTTGATTTCTTCTATATAAAGTAGCAGGGTTTATTGATAAGCTTATGGAAATACTTACCGGGGTGAAGAAAATGAAATTCCATGTATTAGGCAACCGGACCAAACTAGAAATCGATGTGCTGCAGCGCAATTACCCGGACAGCCGGGATTATTGGGATGCGAACTGGGTGGCGTCCGTCATCCACCTGGAGATCCCGGGCTATATGGTGCATTTTGAAGCCGACCTGCGGACCGAGGAATTGCGGGACTTTGTCGAGGAGCTGCGGACGATGAATGAGAACCTCGGCGGCACCGCGATCCTGAAAAACCTGGACAGCTATATCTACCTCGAAGGCACAATGGACCGGCTCGGCAAAATCGCCTGGACCATCGAAACCTGCTACCCCGCCGGCATCGGCACCCAGCTCACGAGCGAGTTCGAATCGGACCAGTCGTATTTGCGGATCTTGATCGATGAACTCGACCGGGTGCTGGAGGCGTTCCCGGTGATTGGGAAGGCTTAGCGATGCGAAGGTCTACACTAGTGGGATTGATTGTTGCTATGAGCGCGTTCAGCGTTTATTTTCTCGTGCTCGACCCGCTGTTTGCGGACAACCGCCAGGTCGCTTTTATTGCATACACTGGGATCTGGTTTTCGTCCAGTTTCATCAGCCGCAAGCTCGAGGGCCGATTTGCGTTTTTGGACAAGCGGATGGACGCGCAATCGAGCGTCTGGCTATCGATCGGCGTATTCGCTTTTTTCTTTTTGCTCATCGAAGTGTTGTCGTAGTTTTGCAGAAATGGAGGAGCTTGATGAAACGGTTACGAATCACGGGATGGGCGATGTTGGTTTTAGTGCTGGCGGGCTGTGCGGATCCGATGCCCGAAGAAATGCCGGCGGACTTCGATTTCCGCTTGAGCTACGGGGTGCACGGCGGCAAAGGGGTGGATACGTTCAATGATACGGCGGTGAAAGACCTTGTCGAAGACGGGTCGGCGGAGGCGAGGGTTGTCTTGAGCGCGGAAGAGATGGAGGCGGTCTACCGGCAATTGGCGGAGATCAACGTGATCGGCGACCTCAATCTGGTGGAGGAGCCGCGCTGCCAAGTGCAGCCCCCTTCCTATTCAACTTGGGAAATTGTCGCGGACGGCGAGACCGCCGAGTTCGCCTACGGGGATGATTGCGGCTTTGAGCCGCGCGATGTCCGGAAGCTGCGGGCGCTTGAAAGCGAGATCCATGAAATGGTGTCGTCGAAAGAAGCATACCAGGCGCTGCCGGAAGCAAGAGGTGCATATGAATGAAGGCATCCGCCGCGGCGGGTGTTTTTTTGTGTCGCGAGTGGGAATACGCTCAGCAAAAGTTAAAATACGCTCGGCGATTGAAGAAATACGCACAGCAAAGGTTAAAATACGCTCGGCAAAGGTTAAAATACGATTCTGGCCACTTTGCATCCTCCCGCGGAAAAGATTCCGGACGATTTTCTTTTTCTATCGGCGGTAGCAGGGCCTCTTATCTACGTTTCTCGCATTCCTATCGGTGTTTCTCGCGTTTCTATCGATGTTTCTCGCTTCTCTATCTACGTTTTGCGGCTTTCTATCGATGTTAAAGAAATGAATGGAAAAGGCCGCCGCATGCGCGCCGCCCTCCTTAAACCGTAAGGGACGCTTTTCGCCTCGCGAAAAGCACTAAGGGCTACAAACCTTCTACATCTGCACTTTCTAAACAAAAGCCGACCGGGTTTATTCCGGTCGACTTCTTGAATCCCCTATCTAGGTGCTAAAAAATTCTTTCCGTTAACAGATTCCATCCGTTCCGCAGGACATGCCTTCGGACAAAATGATCGGCTTTTGCTTTTTCAGCTCTTCGTCGATGACTTGCTCGATCGCTTCTTTTGAATAAAGGCCGGCAAGCACCGTTTCGCCGATGATAAACGTCGGGACGGCTGTGATGTTTGCTTCCTCGTAAGCATGTGCCAAAGCTTTTTGATGCGCTTCTTCATACTTCCCGGATTCGATGGCTTCCCGGTATTCATTTTCATCCAGGCCGATCTCTCCTGCCAATTTTGTCAGGACATCGATGTTCCCGATATCTTGTTCTTCTTGGAATAAGGCTCTCATCATCCGTTCATGGTAAGCTGTTCCCTTGCCTTTTTCTTTCGCGTATTGATAGCCTTCAAAAGCTAGATGGGTATGCGGCTGCGGCGAAACGCCGGGCAGCACAATATTGACTCCCATCTTTTCAGCCATCGGGTACACAGATTGCGCCCAGGTCGTCTGGAGGTAATCTTCCTCTGGGCGCAATGTGGCAGCTGGATATGGGCGCAGTTCAAAAGGCATCCACTCAATATCGACGTCTTTCCCTTTGACTGCCTCTTCTAACGGCTTTTCTGCTATAAAACAAAACGGACATACGTAATCCGAGTAGACTTTCACTTTTATCGTCATGTTTATCTTCCTTTCCTCGTTGATGAAATGCGAGCCTTCAGGATACGATATAAACTTTCTCATCGCAACAAACTGACATCGCCAATCAACCCTTTCCCCTTTTACCCGGATGATGGCTTTTTATGCATGGAAAAAATGATTGCTACGCAACAGCTCCGTAAAAAAGTTCAGCCAACTTCGGCTGAGCTTTTTCCTTTTATGCCAATTGTATTTGAGTTTCTGTTGGATGGAGCATTCATGCCGCTTTCTGATGCTTTTTCCATTTCACATATTCATAAGAAACTTGCGCGATAAAAACGATTGCTAAAAGAACCGCCATGGCAGTAAATTCAAGGGGCGCCATTACCCCGCTTTGGCGAATCCACAGGAGCAGAACTACCGTCACCGGCAGCAGCCAAAGCGTGCGGATCAATCTTCTTCGGTGGGTCAAGCGGTGATAGCCGAACGAAAAGCCTTTGTCCTTCTTTTCTTTCCCTTTGGCCCTCGACGATAAAATCGCACTGGCAATCAAGGAAACGGCCACGACGATCATGAGCATCAGCAAAAGTTCCATAACGTCCTCCTTCGTGAAAAAGGGAAAACATCTTTCCGATGCTTTCCCTTCCCTCCTTTATTTGAATGCCTGTGCAGCCATGCCGGCGACGTAATCGCTGCCGCCGTTGTCTTCGACGTTCTCGATCATCATGGCCATGAGGACGTCCGGATTCGATGCGTCGTAGGTGACGAAGAAGCCGTTTTCTTTGCCGCGGTCTTCGCCGGCGGCTTTCAGTTCTGCGGTTCCGGTCTTGCCGGCAAGGTCGGCTTCCGGGATGTTCGCGGACTGGGCGTAGCCGTCGACGACGACGTTGCGCATCGTGGTGCGGAGCGTCGCTGCTGTTTCAGCACTGACGAGGCCTTCTTTCCAAACCTGGCTGTCTGCTTCGTCCAATAGGAGCGTCGGTTTGTACATGACGCCGTCAGTCAGGAACGGCTCGTACATCGAGACCAAGTGAAGAATGTTCGTCAGCATCTGGCCTTGGCCGAACGAGGTATCTGCCAATTGGCCGGCTGAACCAATCGTGCCTTCATTTGAAATCTGCGACGCTTTCAGGCTGAGCGGAAATTCGATTTCTTCGCCGAAGCCGAATTCCTTCAATCCGGCGACGAAGGTTTCATTGCCCATATTCAGTGCTTGCTGGGCGAAATAGATGTTGTCTGAATAGACGAGCGCGATGTTGAGGTCGACCGGATTCGGCGCTTCGGGATGGAGGCGCGATACTTTGTAGTCGCCCCATGAAGCGTCTTTCTGCCAGGTCTTGCCGTTGATCGTGATGCCTTCAGCCGGTTTCAGGGTGCCCGCTTCCATGCCGATCGCCGCTGTCACTGGCTTTAAGGTCGAGCCTGGTGCATAGGCCGCTCTGAAGCGGTTGAACAGCGGATTTTTCGGATCTTCTTCGAGTTCCTTGTAGCGGGTGCCGCTGATGCCGAGCATGAATTCGTTCGGATCGAAGCCGGGCGAGGACACGAGTGCCAGCGTCTCGCCGGTTTTCGGGTTGAGGGCAGCGCTTGTGCCGGGCTCGCCTTTCATGGCGTCATAGGTTTTTTTCTGCAGTTCGGCGTCGATCGTCAATTGGATGGTCTCGCCGTTTTCCACCGGCTTTTCGGCTACGGTGATCGGTTCGATCCCTTCAGCGGGCTTGTCGATCCAGATTTTCAGGCCGTCAGTTCCGCGCAGCCGCTCCTCGAGCACGCCTTCCATGCCGCCGCGCCCGATCTGGTCGTTCGCTGTATAGCCTTGGTCTTTCCGTTCTTCGAGCTGTTCTGCGGTGATGCTGCCGATATAGCCGGTGACGTGCGACAGCGCCGCCCCGTACGGATACTCGCGCATCGGCGTGTTCTGTGCCGCGACGCCCGGAATCTTGATGGCGGCATCGATGGTTTCCGTATCCGTGCGCGCAAGTTTCGCAATCGGCACGAACAGCTCCGGTTTCACCCAGCTTTGGCCAAGCTGCTGGTCGATCGACTCGACCGTGATTTCAAGCAGCTTCGCAAGCTCCGCTTTTTTCGATTCGTCGGTGAACTTCTCCGGCACGATGCCAATATTGAAGCCGCCGCCGTTGATGGCGAGCGCCAGCCCGTTGCGGTCGAGGATCTCGCCGCGCGCCGCCTGGACGCGCTCGATCTGGATTTTGTCTTCCGCTTCTAGCTGCGGGAAAATGAACGACGGGTTCCATTCGACAAACCAGTTCTCTTCTTCGCCATGCGCTTCATGGAGCAGCGTCATGTTCTGTTCGAATTCGACCGGCCCCGCTGCCGTGTCCATCTTCACCTGGACCGGAAAGTCCGCAGGTTCTTCTTCGTTCCACTCCGCGTCTTCCGGCGGTTCCGTATAGGTCACTTCCAAGTTCTCGATATTCAGGTCTTCCTGGATCTTCTTCTGGCGGTCGACGAATTGGGCTGCGTCGTATGCCCCTTTTGTGCCGTCATTCAAGTAATTCTCGTACATTTCGGCGAATTCGCCTTTGTTCCAGTGGCTTATGTATTCTTTGATCCGGTCTTCCGGTGTCGCCTGCTGCTGGCATCCCGCAAGCAAAACAACCACCAAGACCGCTGCTATCGCAATCCAGCTCTTTTTCATGTTATGCCCCCTGTTCTTTCCTTTATTTTACCAATAGTTTTCGAAGAAAGAAAACTTCAGCCCGGTTGATTTTGTCCGGCCCGGAATGAGACAATGGAAATAGATGGAAAGGAGTGGGCATCTTGAAAAAGTGGAAAATCGCCTTCGGCATAGCGGCTTTCGTTGCAATCGGGCTGGCTGCTGCCCTTGTTTGGCAAAACCATCAGATCAAAGAAGATCTGCTTAGAGCATATATTCTGGAACACGCTTCGCTCGAACAGGCGCTGGCCATCTCGCTTGATGAATACGACAGCGCCGGCGATGCCAGTCAGCTATCAGCCGACTTGGTCATTGCATACGGCCAATCCCAAGTGGTCATGCAGCCGGCGGACGTCCGCAAGCTCACCGGTGGGTATTTCCGGGATGACATCCCCTACCTCATGGAACTCCAAGGAACCTGGGACTCCAATATGACGCTCGCAATCCAGGACACCATGGTCCCGGCGAGAAGCGGCGAAGTGGCCGAGGAGCAGGTTCAAGAGCTGAAGGCGCATTATGACTCGTTATTGGCTTTCAATAAAATCCTGCTGTCGAACCAGTTCGAGAAAAAGGGACTCGCAGAACTTGAGAGCGATATTGAGAAGTTCTATATGAAATACGTGCTCGACGGGCCGAGCGGTTTTTAAGGCACGCTTTGACGCGCGGAGGCGCGCCGGGTTTTGAGGAGTGTCGATTAAACTCCGAAGTCTGTCGATGAACTCGACTTTCCCTATAAAGAGGATTACCCAACAAGTCCATAACAAAAGGCCAAAGGAGAAAAAGCGATGCTTTTTCTCCTTTGGCCTTTCCATGTTCTATTAACGGCTGTTGGCAATGGACAGCAGCCCTTTAAAACAGTCACTTCAGCCGTTCATTGAATCTTTCGGAACTTTATATACGCGTGCTTCGTACGGGAAGATCTGCTCGGGATCGATCTCTTTATAGTTCGCGAGCAGCAAGGTCGCGCCTTCCGGGGCAGGCCCGCATAAGCACGGGTGCTGGCCGAGGTTGGCGACGATCAGGACTTTTTCGTCCTCGTCTTCGCGGGTATAGGCGAAGACCGATTCGTGGCCCATGTCCTGCAGCTTGTACTCGCCGTAGACGAAGACGTCCATGTTTTTTCGCAGCCAGATCATCTGCTTGTAGAACGCCAGGATCGAATGCGGATCGTCTTGCTGGGCTTCGACGTTGAGCCAGTCGTAGTTTGGGTTGAGTCCAAGCCACGGCCGCCCGGTCGAGAAGCCGGCGTGCTCTTCTGCGCTCCATTGCATCGGCGTCCGCGAGTGGTCGCGGCTGGTAGCGCGCAGCAAGGTCATGATCGCATCGTGCCCCATACCCATTTCCTTTTTATGAAAATATAAGTTATGCGTGTGCACATCGTCGAAATGCTCCAGTTCTTCAAACGGCGCGTTGGTCATGCCGATTTCCTGTCCTTGGTAGATGAACGGCGTGCCTTGCATGAAGAAATACATACAGGCAAGCGCTGTTGCACTTTCACGCCAGTAAAGCGTATCGTTCCCCCATGTCGAGACCACGCGCGGTTTATCGTGGTTCTCGATGAACAATGCATTCCAGCCGACGCCGTTCACTTTGTTCTGCCATTTGCTGAGCACTTTTTTCAGTTCGGGCACGTTGACGCCGGTGCGCTCCTCGATGCTCCACAAGCCAAGGTCCTCAAATTGGAAAATCATATTGAACTTGCCGTTCTCTTCGCTGACCCAGTCGTGGACTTCATCCGCAGTGACGCCGTTCGCTTCCCCTACGGTGACGATATCGTGCTTGCCAAACGTATTGTCGTACAAGTCCTGAAGCAAGGGCTGGATGCCATCGACGTTCATCATATGGTCCCACGCCGGTGCGAACGGCAAGCCGTCCGGATTCGGCGCATCGGTGTAGTTTTTCTTGATGTGGCTGATGGCGTCGACGCGGAATCCGTCGATGCCTTTATCGATCCACCAATTGATCATGTCGTACAGCGCCTGGCGCATCTCCGCGTTTTCCCAATTCAGGTCCGGCTGTTTTTTGGAGAATAAATGCAGGTAGTACTGATTGGTGTGAGAATCGTATTCCCATGCCGGACCGCCGAAGATGCTTTCCCAGTTCAGCGGATCATCGCGCCAGACATACCAGTCGCGCTTCGGATTGTCTTTCGACGACCGCGATTCGACAAACCACGGATGCTCGTCGCTGGTGTGGTTCAGGACCAGGTCGATGATCAGCTTCATGCCGCGTGCATGGACTTCTTTCATCAGCGTCTCGAAATCTTCCATCGTCCCGAAATCTTCGTGGATGTCCCGGAAGTCGCTGATGTCGTAGCCATTGTCGTCGTTCGGCGATTTGTACATCGGGCAGACCCAGATGATGTCGATGCCGAGGTCTTTCAGGTAGTCCAGTTTGCTGGTGATGCCACTAATGTCTCCGAGGCCGTTGCCGTCGGAATCCATGAAGCTTCGCGGATAAACTTGATAGACGACTGTTTCTTTCCACCATTTTTTATTCATAATCGATCCCTCTCACAGACGCCGGCAGGAGCCCCGTTCAATCAGCCGGGAAGGAACCACGACTCTTTTCGCAGGTACCGTTTCGTCCAATATTTTCTCTAATACAAGTTCTGCAGCATGCAGCCCGAGATCGTAAATGGAAATGTCCACTGTGCTGAGCGGCGGTTTCAGGTGGCCGGACAAGGTGTGGTTGTTGAAGCCCACGATCGATACGTCGTCCGGCACCTTGATTTCCAATTCTTCCAGGTAGCTGATCACTTCGTAAGCCACCAGATCATCATGCGTGATGATGGCGGTCGGCGGAACGTCGAGTTCCATGAGCTTCCGGATCGACTCCCGCTCAGCCCCTTGGATCGCTTCTTCGTTGACCGTATAGGCCGGCTCGAACGGAATGCCGTGTTCGGCCAGCGCTTCTTTATAGCCCTGCATCCGGTCGATCGACACGACGAAATCGCGCGCGCCTCCGACAAAAGCGATGCGGCGGTGCCCCAGGCCCACCAGGTAATCAACCACTTCTTTGGCGTTCGAGACGTTGTCGTTGTCGACATACGTGATGGCGTCTGAATCTTTGTACGGCCTTCCGACGACCGCGAACGGCAAGCCGGAACCCCGCAGGTACTCCATGACCGGATCGGCCACTTTCGAGTACAGGAGGACGATTCCGTCGACCCGTTTGCCCTGCGCCATCGCAACCACTTCATCGTAGATCTCTTCAGCCGTCGCCCCGGTCGACAAGTACAATCCGTACTTGCTGCCGTGGGCGCGGGTGGAAATGCCGCGCAGCACTTCCGGGAAGAACGGGTTCTGGAACGCGAGGACAGCCGAGTTCTCCATAACGATGCCGAGCGTCTGGCTCTTCTGCGCTACCAGGTTGCGGGCCTGGAAGTTCGGGTAGTAGCCCATGAACTCCATCGCTTCCCGCACTTTCTCTTTTGTGCCCTTGCTAATCCGGGGATTGTCGGCGATGACGCGGGACACGGTCGCCGGCGATACTCCGGCACGTTTCGCAACGTCCTTGATTGTAACTGCCATTGGTCCGCCTCCCTTATTTTACTGCCCCGTCGGATACCCCTTTGATAATCTCGCGCTGGGCAATGAAATAGAAGATGATGACTGGGATGATGGCGAGCGTCAGCCCAGCAAGCGCCAAATGCCATTGTTTCGTATATTCCCCGAAGAAGAAGAACATCTTCAGCGGAATCGTTTCGCTTCCCGCCGTGTTGATGACGAGCGACGGAAGCAGGTAATCGTTCCAGATCCAGATGATGTTGAGGATTGCCACGGTGACGGTGATCGGCTTCAGGATCGGGAAGATGATGAACCAAAACACTTGCCAGCGGTTCGCGCCGTCGATGGTCGCCGCTTCGTCAAGTGATTTCGGGATGTTGTTGAGCGCTCCGTGGTACAGGAAGATCGACAGGCTCGCCCCGAATCCAAGGTACATGAAGATCAAGCCGCCGCGGTTGAGCATTTCGAACTTGCCGAAAACCGTAACGAGCGGGATCATGACCGATTGGAACGGGATCAGCATCGCTGCGACAAACGTGAAGAACAGGATTGTGCTGAGCCTGCTTTTCGCGCGCGACAGGGCGTAAGCGGCCATGGCCGAAAAGATGATGATCAGCACCACGCTGACGACGGTGATCAACAGCGAGTTGAACAGCGTCTGGAGGAAATCGAGTTCCTCGAAAGCGGTGATGTAGTTCTCGAAACTCCACTTTTCGGGCAGGCTGACCGTGTCCATGAAGATTTCCTTTTTCGATTTGAACGAGTTGACGAACATCAGGTAAAACGGCGCAAGCCACAAGAGGGCCAGGAGCAAGCCCAGGACTTCCAGTTTTATATTCCATTTTTTCCGCATTACATTTCGACCTCCCTGCGTTTATTCAAATAAACCTGCACGAGGGCGATGATGGCGACGATCACGAAGAAAATCACGGCCTTCGCCTGCGCGTACGCGAAAGTGTTCTGCACGAACGCGGTCTTGAAGATTTCCATCGCGACCATCTCGGTCGAATTGTAAGGGCCGCCGCCTGTCAGCGACAGGTTTTGGTCATACAGCTTGAACGTGTTCGACAGCGTCAGGAACATGCTGACCGTGAACGCTGGAGCCACGAGCGGAAAAACGACATAACGGAAACGCTGGAACGTGGATGCCCCGTCGATTTCGGAAGCTTCCAAAAGCTCTTTCGGCATCCCTTCCAAATACGCGATGTAGATGACCATTATGTATCCAGCCATTTGCCAGCTCATCAGGATCGTCAGACCCCAGAAGCCGGTATTGGTTGTCGACAGCCAGCCCTGCAGGCTTTCCATCCCGAGGATTTCGCCGACGCTTGCAAATACTTTGATGAAGATGAACTGCCAGATAAAGCCGAGGATCAAGCCCCCGATCAAGTTCGGCATGAAGAACGTCGTCCGCAATAATTTGGTCGATTTCACGCGGCCTGTGACCAGCAGCGCAAGCGACAATCCGATGAAGTTGATCAGGATGACCGACACAACCGAGAACTTCGTCGTAAACCAGAGCGAATCAAGGAAGCGCTCGTCTTTCAATAAATCGATGTAGTTCTGGAAGCCGACGAATTCGCCGGTGGTGATGCCGTTCCAGGAAGTGAAAGAATAATAGACGCCAAGCAGCATCGGGACAATGACCACTAGTGTAAGGGCCAATAAAACCGGGGCGAGAAACAACCAATAAGAGAGATCTTTTGTGCGCATACGGGCATCTTTCCTTTCTTAAATTATACCGTGAAAGGCCTGGTAACAAAACAAAGTAGCACAGCGGCTACTTTGTTTTCAGGCTATTTTTATGAAAATTGACGCAATTCCGTCTTATTTAGCCCGGTCTGTTTCCCAAGCTTTCTTAGCTGTGTCGATAACTTCTTCCCAGCTGGCTTCCTCGCTCAGGTATTTCTGGATATTAGCTCCAAGAACGTCCTGTCCCCATCCAGTCGGATAGCCCATGAACACCCATCCGATTGTGTTGCCTGACTCGGATGCATCATAGATGGCTTTCGACATTGGATCAGAGATCTTCGAAGTGTCATAGCCTTCGTAAGCCGGGATGAATTTGAAGTCTTCCAATACAGCAGTTTTCCCTGCATCAGATGTGTAGAGCCAGTCCAAGAATTCTTTCGATTCTTTGACGACGTTTTCGTCAGCTTTCTTGTTTACGCCCCAGTACATCGGAACGCCAACCGGCAAGCCTGCATTTTCAATGCCTTCTACAGGGATCGGCATAAGGCCGACGCCGCTGTCCGCAAGTTCCTGGTCAATGCCGGCGATCGAGCCGTATGCCCAGTTCCCTTGCTGAATGATTGCCACGCGCTCAAGCGAGAACAATTCTTCCACCTGCTGCGAGTAATCAAGGCTCACAGTCGGCTGTTTCGAGTATTCGTTCTGCAGGTCGACGATTTTTTTGAAGCCGTCTGCGTATTTGAATTCAACTGTTTTTGCATCGAATGCTGTCAAGACGTTGTCATCGAATTCAGGTGCAAGGAATGTGTTTGAAAGGTGAAGGCCTGTCACCCAAGTTTCTTTCCCAGGGAAAGCGAATACCGACTCAAGCCCGAGTTCCTCTTTTTTTGAATCCAATGTTTTCACCGCTTCTTCAAGCGATGCGAAATCCGTGATGGATGCAGGATCGATTCCCGCTTCTTCGAATAAACGCGTGTTGTAGATGAAGCCGTAGCCTTCCTGGTTGTACGGAAGTCCGAGCACTTCAGATTCAACCGTTACGCCGTCAAGCGTGCCTTCAAGTGCAGCGCCAGCAGCTTCTGTGTCCGAAAGATCCGAAAGGTTGTCTTTCCAGTCAGCTACGTCCTGAGGCCCGCCGATGTTGAAGATCGCCGGCTCGTTGCCCGATGCAAAGCGTGAACGGAGCGCCGCGCCGTAATCTTCGCCGCCGCCGACCGTCGTGATTTCAATGTTGACGTTCGGGTTCTCTTTTTCGTACTGCTCAACTACGTCTTCGAACTGGTCCTTGAATTCCACTTTGAACTGGAAGATATCAACCGTCACTTCTTCTTCGCCGCCGTTTTCCGTTCCCGATGCCGCTTCTTCCCCGCCGCTGCACCCAGCCAAAACTGCTGCAGACAGCATCAATGAAGCCACTAACCCTTTTTTGAACTTCAATTCCTTCATTTCAAAATCCCCCTTTGTGGTCCGTGCAATCGTTTGCACAAAATGTGAAATAAAAAACGGAAACGGAAATCGGACACGCTTCCTGTCGTTAATTACCTGTATCATATCACCATGTAAACGTTTGCACAAGACAAAATTATTAATTTATTTTATGCGTTTTCGGTCGCTGGATCGGGAATCGGGCAACGCTAGGTTGTGGTGTAAGGAAAGTATGTTCATGTCGAATCATTCCTAAAGAACAGGCTGCATTGCAGACGGCGGCACGGCAAAAACGATGAATGCCCCTTCTTCGACTTCCGGCTTGAGACGGTGACGACAGTCTCGTGATTGTCGTACTTTTTGGTGAATTGGACCGTCCGCAATTTTGCCCTCGTTCATTCCCCTTCCAAAACCAATAATGCGGCGCCGAGGATGCCGGCGTCGTTTTCAAACTGGGCCACTTCGATCTGCAGCGGATTCAACAGCACCGGCTCGAGCTGGCGCTGGAGCGAGTCCATCCACAAGTCCGCCGCTTCCGACACGCCGCCGCCGATGATGACGATGTCCATGTCGAACGCCGCCTGGAGGCTGCTGATGACGACAGCGAGGTCAGCGGTGAACCCTTCCACCACTTCGCGCGCTGCCGTGTCCGTCTTCGCTTTTCCGAACAGTTCCGGCGGTGAATACGGCAGTCCCGCTTCCTTGATGCGGCGGCGGAGTGCCGTCCCCGATACGTACATTTCGTTGCAGCCGTGGCGGCCGCATGCGCATTGGACGCCGTTCGGGTGAAGGATCATATGTCCGAGTTCTGCTGCGCCGCCGTGCGGTCCGCCGCTCAGGAGCTTGCCGTCCCAGATGATGCCGCCGCCGAGTCCCGTGCCAAGCGTTAAGACGACGACGCGGCCGTATCCTTTCGCTGCGCCGAACTTCGCTTCGGCAAGCGCTGCCGCATTCGCATCGTTCTCCACTTCGACGCGCCGGCCGGTCGCGAGCTCCAGCCATTCCTTGACCGGCGTGCCAGTCCATCCCGGCAGCGTTTCCGCCGCGTAGATGATCTTCCCTTCTTTCGGGTCGACAAAGCCGTGCGTCCCGATGCCGATTGACGCGATTTCCGGCTCTTTGATGAGCATGCGGATGACGTGCTGCTCCAGATACGGATACAGCGGAATCATCGTCGGCACTTGTTCTTCGTGCAGGATCGTCCCGTCTGCGGCAATGATCCCCATGCGGATCTTCGTGCCGCCGATGTCGACGCCTAATACCTTCTCCATGAAACCCCTCCTATTTTCAGCCGAATTCCTTTTATCATACATGATTTCATTTCCGTGTCTAGATGCGGAATGCGGAATCTTGCGCTTGGTGCGTGCGGAATCGGCGAGTGTGCCGGATATCGTCGATTTTTTGGATTTATCGGCGATTTTGCGGATTTATCGGCGATTTTGCGGATTTATCGGCGATTTCGCGGATTTATCGGCGATTCTCGAGATTTATCGGCGATTCCGGTTTTATTCGCCCGGTGCTGCGCTGTTTACTTGCAGTATATGCGATTTACTTGCGGCAACGGGACATTTACTTGCGGAAAATGTGATTTACTTGCAGCAACCGCACGTTTACTTGCAGCAAACCTCAATTTACTTGCAGCCCCCTCCAAAAAGCACTCTCCGCACCCTCTCAATTCTTATAAAAAACAATCGCCTCATACGGCCGCAACAACACATCGCCTTCGCTCAGATTCACGGCGTAATTGCAGATCAGCACTTCACCTTCCGGGAGCGGCACCGCTTTCGTGTTTTCCGTGAAATTGCAGAAGACGGTCAGGGTTTCATTCCCCCAAGTGCGCGTGTAGGCGAAGATATCACTGTCGTCGCGCAGCAACAATTCGAAATCGCCGTGGGTGATAATGTCCAGCTCTTTCCGGAAGCCGATGAGTTTCTTGTAGTACTGGTAGACCGAAGCGGGATCGTGCCGCTGTTCGGCGTTGATTTCCGGGTAGTTCGGGTTGGCTTTGATCCACGGCGTCCCAGTCGTGAATCCGCCGTTCGGCCCGTCCGACCATTGCATCGGCGTGCGCGCGTTGTCGCGCCCTTTGGCGTGGATCATCACCATGATGTCGTCATGCGGCACGCCGGCTGCCCGCTTTTCCTTGTACATGTTCAGCGTTTCGATGTCTTTGTAGTCCTCGATCGATTCGAAGCGAACGTTAGTCATGCCAAGCTCTTCGCCTTGGTAGATATACGGTGTGCCTTGCATGAAATGCAGGCACGTCGCGAGCATCTTCGCCGACTCGACGCGCCAGTCGGTGTCTTCGCCGAAACGCGAAACGATGCGCGGCTGGTCGTGGTTGTTCCAATAAAGGCTGTTCCATCCTTTTTCGTGGAGGCCGTGCTGCCATTTTTCCATATTCTCTTTCAGGTCAGTGAGTCGCAGCGGCTTCAAATCCCATTTCTCGCCGGACGCCTGGTCGAGGCCCATGTGTTCGAACGTGAAGATCATGTTCAGCTCCCCGTTTTCGGCAGCCGTATAATCGCGCGCTTCTTTCGGCGTCGTGCCCGGCGTTTCGCCGACCGTCACGATGTCGTATTTCGACAGGACTTCCCTGTTCATCTCCTGCAGATACGTGTGTACGTTCGGCCCGTTCATGAATTGATGGCTGCCGTCGCCGCCCGGCGCATCGTGCATGTCGGCTGCCTTGGAAATCATATTGATGACGTCCATGCGGAAGCCATCGACGCCTTTGTCGAGCCACCAGCGCATCATTTCATAGACCGCCTCGCGCAGCTCCGGATTGTCCCAATTCAGATCCGGCTGCTTTTTGGAGAATAAATGCAAGTAATACTGGCCGCGTTCCTTATCGAATTCCCAAGTCGATCCGCTGAAGAACGAGCGCCAATTGGTAGGCTTGTCGCGCCAGATATAGAAGTCCGGACGGGTCTTGAACCATTCGTGCTCATCGGACGTATGGTTGACAACAAGGTCCATGACGAGCTTCATGCCCCGCGCGTGGATCTGCTGCAGCAGCTCATCAAAGTCCTCCATCGTTCCGAATTCCTTCATGATCCGGTAATAATCCCGGATGTCGTAGCCGTTGTCGTCGTTCGGCGAATCATAGACAGGCGACAGCCATAGGATGTCGACGCCGAGCTCCTGCAGGTAATCGAGCTTTCCGATAATGCCCCGCAAGTCCCCGATGCCGTCGCCATCGGAGTCCATGAAGCTCCGCGGATAAATTTGATAGACAGTCGATTTTTTCCACCATTCGGTCATGCCAATCCCTCTTTTCGGTTTCTGCAAATATTATTCTAATATCATACAGGAATATTCTGATTTTACAAAAGAGTTCATGGAAATTTTTTGTGTTAACTAAAACTAAATTTAAGTTGACTCAAATTTATGGGTTGATTATACTAAAGCTATCTTAAGCATTTGGAGGGACATCATGACCACAACGACCACCCGCACGGCCAATCATTCCAAGACTTTGAACTTAGTACATATCGCCATGTTCGCCGCTTTGATGGCGATCGGCGCGAACATCTCTTCTTTCCTGGTGATCGGCGGCGTGCCGATTACGCTGCAAACATTCTTCGCCATCCTTGCCGGACTTTTGCTTGGCAGCCGCATGGGCGCTCTGTCGATGATCGTTTATGCATTGATCGGCCTTGCCGGCGTTCCGGTGTTCGCCGCATTTTCCGGCGGCATGGACACATTGATCAGCCCGACGTTCGGCTTTATCGTGTCTTTCGTTTTCATCGCTTTGGCGAGCGGCTGGATATCGAATAAATTCCAGACACGTACCGGTTTTGTCGTAGCGGCACTCGCCGGACTTGTCGTGAACTACGTCATGGGCACAAACTGGATGTACGCGGCCTATAAATTATGGTTTGCGGCTCCGGAAGGCTTCACGTACAAGATGGCATGGGCATGGATGATGGTGCCGCTGCCGAAAGACATCATTCTTTCGGTGCTGGCAGGCTTCTTCGGTTTCCGGCTGAAGCCGATCATCCAGCGATTCAAATGATGTGAACAATGAAAACGGCTGGCCCCATGAGGTCAGCCGTTTTTCTATGGGGTGGTTTTGGGGTTATTTGCGTTTGTGGAGTTTTATTTGCGTTTGTGGAGTTTTATTTGCGTTCGTGGAGTTTTATTTGCGTTCAGAGAGCTTTATTTGCGTTCGCGGACAAGTTATTTGCGTTCAACAAAATTCGACACCAAATCCTGAACTCAAACTCCTTTGGTTTCTTGCTTTTCGCACCGCGAAAAGCGCCCTTTCTTTTGGCATCCGTCTTTTACGCTCGCTTGGAGAAATTTACGCGCGCTCGTGGCCGGTAACGCTCGTTCGCGAGTGCGTTACGCTCGCTCAGAAAATTTTACGCGCGTTCAGCAACCGGTTACGCGCGGTCAACAAAATCCGGCACAAAACCGGAAAACCGAACGAACCCCAATCGGATGCTTTCCGCGCAGCGGAAAGCGACAACCCCCAACCAAAAAAAGCTCCCGGATTCCCGGGAGCTTTCATTATTCAGGTGCCGCAAAATGTGACGTACGGGTTGTCCGGGTCAGCAGGCGGCTGCGTATAAGGATCTTGTTCCGTACTATAGCTGTACGGTGCGGAAAGCGCGGCGAGCAGCCGCTCCATGACGGTGAAATCGTTGTGCTCGACCGCGGCCGTGAGCGCTTCTTCCACGCGGTGGTTGCGCGGAATGACGTTCGGGTTGCTCGCTTTCATTAATTCGACGGCGGCGTCCCGGCCTTCTTCCTGGCGGTCCAGGCGCGCCTGCCACTTTTCATGCCATTCGTTGAACGCTTTCCGGCCGGCAAGCGCGGTCTCTTCCGGACGGTCGAGCGTCAGCGCACGGAACGTATTCGTGAAATCGGCGCCGTGTTCGTGCATTAGCTCAAGCAGGCCGCCGATCAGGCTTTCGTCTTCGGCTTCGACGTTGAAGAGGCCGAGTTTTGAACGCATGCCGGCAAGCCAATTGGCGTAATACGATTCGATGTACTCCTTCAAGAGGCCTTGGGCGATTTCCACAGCCTTGTCCTGCTTATCTGCCAGCAGCGGCAGCAAGGTTTCGGCAAATCGCGCCAGGTTCCAGCCGGCGATCTGCGGCTGGTTGCCGAATGCGTAGCGGCCTTGCTGGTCGATCGAGCTGAAGACGGTCGCCGGGTCGTACGTGTCGATGAACGCGCATGGGCCGTAGTCGATCGTCTCGCCGCTGATCGTCATGTTGTCGGTGTTCATGACGCCGTGGACAAAGCCGACAAGCTGCCATTTCGCGACAAGCGACGCGTGGCGCTGCGCCACTGCTTGGAGCAGTGCGATATAGGGATTGTCCACTGATTCAAGTTCCGGGTAGTGGCGGCGGATGGCGTAATCGGCGAGCGCTTTGCGCTCTTCGGTTCCGCCTTTATAGGCCGCGAACTGGAATGTTCCGAAGCGCAGATGGCTCGCTGCCACTCGCGTCAGGACCGCACCCGGCAAATAGGTTTCGCGCGCCACTTCCTCGCCGGTAGCTACGACTGCGAGGCTCCGGGTCGTCGGGATGCCGAGCGCGTGCATCGCTTCGCTGATGATGAATTCGCGGAGCATCGGACCGAGCGCCGCGCGTCCGTCGCCTCCCCGTGAATACGGCGTACGGCCGGAGCCTTTCAATTGGATGTCCAAGCGGCTGCCTCCTGGCGTGATCTGCTCGCCCAGTAGTACGGCGCGGCCGTCCCCGAGCATCGTGAATCCGCCGAATTGGTGACCGGCATAAGCTTGCGCAAGCGGTTCTGCACCTTCCGGAACCCGGTTGCCCGCGAGCATCGCCGCCCCTTCTTCCGTCTTCAGCGCTTCGCTATTCAAACCGAGCTCCGCCGCAAGCGTGTCATTGAAGATGACGAGCTTCGGCGAACGCACAGGCCATGGGTTCAATTTGGTGTAGAAGATGTCCGGAAGTTGGGCGTAGCTGCTTTCCAGCTTCCAGCCATAAGCGGTTTTCTGTTCGTTGCTGGCCATAAGATCATCCTTCCTTTACAGTCCATTTGTTCCTTCTACTATACCTTTTCCGCTCTTCATTCGCCCGTCTGCCGGCCTGAGCCGTCGGCACGAAAGGCAGGTAGGCAATAAAAAAACGCCAGGAGTCCCGGCGTGAACAATCAAGAGTTAAGCTTCCGCCGGTTCGTACTGTTCCGAAACAACGATTTCGTCTTCAACCAATAAATATGGATGCGTTTCGAGCAGCATCGTTTTTACGCTTTCCGGCATCGCTTTTTTGGGGTACGCGCAGATCAGCGGAAACTGCAGCTCCTTCACTGCGACGTCGATGATTTTTTCAAAATCCTCCACCAGATGTATCGGATCTTCCATCGTCGCCCATTCCACATGCGCCCAGGAACGGAAAGACGCTCCAGTCTGCACGTAAGGCTCGACGGTCTTTTCAAAATATGCCTGGATAGCAGGCGGATGGTAGCTGCCGCTTGAATAATAGAAATCGAAGCTTTTGACAAAATGGATCTTTTCCATTTGTTCTGCCGAAAGCTGATTCTTTAATTCCGACTGGATTTTCGGAGACAGCCGCAGATTTTCAATGAGCAGGACGTAATCCCCCTCCTCCACGCCGTGCTTGGCATAAGCAACGGCTTGTTCGATATATTTTTCGGTTTCATCATATGCATAAAGCACATGGGCATCGCGCTGTTCTTCAAACAAGCTGAGCATATTTTTATTCACTCAATCATCCCTTTAATAAGTATGGCGTCTTTTCAGTAAATTCATTATACATAAAATGGGAACATCCGTCCTCTTTCCAAGTTACATGAATCCCTATTCCTGTAAATAAACCCTTCACAAAACCGGCGCGAACAGCCGCGCCAGCCGTTGTTTGCCGCGCTCGAACGTTGTGCGTGCTTCGAACATTTCCATTGTTACGCGTTGCGACAGCTTCACGTCTTGTGCAAAAATGTGGTCCATTTCCAAAGCGGTGGCCTCATCGTAGATGAACGTATTCGCTTCGTAGTTCAAGGAAAAGCTGCGCGTGTCCAGATTGGCGGATCCGACCGACAGCGCCTTGCCGTCGACCGTCATCGTTTTCGCATGCAAAAAGCCATTCTTGTAGCGGTAGGCCCGCACGCCCGCATCTATCAATTCTTCAAGGAACGACAGACTGGCATCGTGGACGAAAAGATGGTCGGACTTCCCTGGGATCATGACCGCCACATCAATGCCGCTGAGCGCGGCGACGCGGATGGCGTCCAATACGGACTCGTCCGGGATGAAGTACGGCGTCTGGATGCGGATCGTCGATTGCGCACTTGCAATGAGCTTCAATAATCCGTACTTGATCTGGTCGTCCGGCTCGTCCGGTCCGCTCGCAACCAGTTGGACTGCCGCCCCGTGCTCCCCGCCGGTTTCCGGGAAATACGCCTGGCTGTAGCGGACGGGATGGCTTACGGATGCTTCGTTCCAGTCCTTCAGGAAAATGTGCTGCATCGAATGGACGGCGCTACCCGCAATCCGCAGGTGGGTATCCCGCCAATAGCCCATCTCCACTTGTTCGCCAAGGTATTCATCCCCGACGTTAAAGCCGCCGATATACCCGACCGCTCCGTCGATGACGGCGATTTTCCGGTGGTTCCGGTAATTGATCCGCGGATTGAACCACGGCAGCCGCGAAGGAAGCGACGCCGCTGCCCTTCCGCCTGCTTCGGTAAAGGCCTCAAAAAAGTCCCGCGGCAAAGCGTTCGAGCCGATATCGTCGTAAAGGAACAGGACTTTCACGCCTTCTTTCGCTTTCTCGGCAAGGAGCTCCATCAGCCGGTTGCCGATGCCGTCGTTCTTTAAAATATAATATTCCAAGTGGATATGGTCTTCTGCACGTTTGATGTCTTCGAACAGTGCATCGAACTTCCGCTCCCCGTCGTTAAAGATCTGCAGGCGGTTGTCCGTCGAAAGCGGCGCCGTATTCGTTTTCAGCTGCATCTTGATAAGGCCCTGCAATTCTTTCGGAAGCCGGCCCTGTCCGGAAAACGTCCCGCTCTCCAGCGCTTCGAGCTGCCCTGCGGCGCGCGCTTCGAGTTCCGGATTGGCATACGCGTTCGCGTTCCGGCCTTTTGTTTTATTGTGCGGCTGCCCGAACAGCAGGTACAAAAGGAAGCCGATCACCGGCAGGAAAATCAGGAGCAGGATCCAAGCCCACAGCGAAGAAGCCCGCTTCCGCTCTTTGAATAAAATAAAAAAAGCCAGCACGATATTCAACGTGAATATAAAGTTGCTGAATGTATTCCACCATTGAAAGGATATCCCTCCGTCGCCAAAGATAGTATCCCCTCCTCTCGAATCCCTTGCCCCTTTCTTTACCCGGTTTGCTCCGTGCTTATTCGTTTTTTTCAGCACGCCACCTTTCATATAAGGTACGGCGCTGCGGTGCTTCCCGAAAGCTTGCTGTTTTGTTTAATCCGCCGGGGAAAGAGGTATGGGGGGAGAAAAGGCGGATGCCTGAAGCAAAAGCTCACTATGCTTGATGGCGCCTTGCGGGAACCTTCTTTTCTGATCGGCATGGGTTCAGCAAGTGTACAAGGAGGCGATGGGACATTGGAAAACCGGTCATTTTACGGGGGTAAATGGAAGTGGATTATTCTGGATGAAATCGAAGAGCGGAATTCCCTCTCCCTCTACAGCAAACTTGAAAGCGAAACCTATTGGCACGAATCGCTGAAGGCCAACCGCACGAGCAGCCTCTATATGGACACTGCAGTGGAAGGCGAGGAATCGATGTGGGGGTCGATCATTTACCACCAGGACATCGAAGAACATAAAAACCAAAGCATCCTGCATTATTATTTGGAGGGCGAGACCCTCATCACCAATAAAATCGAGTACTCGCTGCTGTACAATATAAACGAGCGGCAACTGATCGATAAAATGGAAAGTGCTGAGAATGCCATCGAAGGGTTCATGATCCTGCTTGGCGAAGTCGTCGCTTCGTTCCTGCAGGACATCGACGAGTTCGAAGATCGCATGCATGAATTATTGTGGCGCATCAAAATCAAAAACGATAAGCAGGTGCTCGACAATATCATGGGCCAGCGCCACGAAGTGCTGGTATGGAAAAACCTCATGATTCCGATCATCGAAATCCGGGATGCCGTCCCGGAAGTGTTCGGAGAGATATTCACCGAAGGGAAGCATCACAAGCGCACTTCCAGGCGGATTATGCGGTGCCGCGACATCATCCAGGAATACGATACGGAAATCCGGGAAATCGTCGATCTCGAAACCGTAATTGTCTCCTACCGCGGAAATGAAATCGTCAAGACTTTGACGATCATTACCGTGATGTTCACGCCGATCGCAGCGTGGGGCGCGCTTTGGGGAATGAACTTCGAGAACATGCCCGAACTCAAATGGAAGTACGGCTATGCGGCCGCGCTCACCGTCATCGCCTTTTCGACGCTTCTCCTGTATTTCTATCTGAAGAAGAAAAAGTGGATGGGCAGCGTGCTGCAAAGCTTGACCAAAGAGAACGGGAAGCACTAAACAAGAGGAACCCGGCGAAGGGGCGCAACACCCTTCGCCGGGTTCCTCTTTTCAGGTTATTTTCTGTCCGCCCTTTCCGTTTCTTCATCGTCCCAGTCATCCTTATCCCGCTTATCGCTGTAGTTCCCTTGCCCTTCTTTTTCACCTCTGCCGCGGTCGGATGCGGCATTGCCTGGCCGCTCATGAAGAACGTGGACAAAAAAAGCGGTTGGCAGCAGCAACCCAATTCCGGCCTGCAGAATAGCGAAAAACCGGGCTGGACCGACCGGAACCAAGTCGCCATAACCGACCGAAAGCATCGTGACCCCGCTGAAGTACAAGTACTCCCAAAAGCTGCCCTCACTTTCTCTGCCATCTTCGTCATTCAACCGAAGCACTGGCGCATCCAGCCCTAATGCATAATACAGCACAGCAAAGCCGATCGTAATGCCTGTCATGGCAAAAAAAAGCTTTTGGAACAATGACGATTGAAAGTAACTTCTTTCATACCGATGCCCAGCAAAAAAATGAACCAGATTCGCCGCCATGAAAACCAATGCCAAGCCAATTAATACGGTTGAAAACATTGTCAAAATCCTCTCTAAACAAGTGGTTGTTACGTATTATCCTAAAACAGTTCGGACCATATCTCCACTTATCCGGCTGCCGGCTCATGCATATGTTAAAGAAATTCTTAAAAAAATCTACTTTCCTCACTTTTCTGCACGGAAACTGCAAACCTGGCGGGAAGGGTAGAATATGGACGAAAATAATCGATACGAGGAGTTGAAACCGATGAAGAATTACATCCGATTCGGCATCATGATCGGAACCTCCACATTCATCATGTATTGGCTGATGTTTTTGAACGTTTTCCAATTCGACCATGTCACTTTCAGCGAGACGCGGATATACATGGCGCTGATCATGGGGTCCGTCATGGCCATCGTCATGCTGCTGTTCATGTGGAAAATGTATGAGAATAAAAAGGTGAACGCCGCGATACTTGCCGCGAGCGCCCTGGTCTTCGCATTGTCGTTGTACCTTGTGCGCAGCCAGGTGCTGATCGAAGATAAAGGCTGGATGCAAGCGATGATTCCCCACCATTCAATCGCCATTCTGACGAGCGAACGGGCGGATATCAGTGATCCGCGCGTGCGTGAATTGGCAGACAGCATCATCGAAGCGCAGAAAAAGGAAATCGCCGAGATGAAACGGCTGATTGAAGAACTTGAAAATGAAGAATAAGCCGAACAATAAAACGAGAGCAGTTCCGGAAAAACCGGCTGCTCTCATTTTCAATGGAAGCGCAGTATATGTGCGACTATCTGCACCGCTGCCAATAACTACTAAATTGCCGAAACAGGCAAAACAAAAGGGGCATCGGATTGGATCCGACGCCCCTTTTGTTTTGCTGCTTCACTAACCTGTTTTAGGAATTAATGATTTGATGTTCCTGTTGCGGCGCGGCCGTTCTTTTCCGGAAAGACATTGCGATCCAGGTATTTATGGAAGAACCATTCGCCTCCGCCGATGACAAGAGCAGAAATCAATGCCGCCGTCACAATGTCTTCAGCGTTTTCAATTAGAACATCACCCATCAGCCAAATCACTAAGAACGATAAAACAATGTCCGCGATCGTCGCCAACATATTGCGTTTTTTGTGGTCTTCGCGATCATGATGCTGATCGGCATTCGAATGGGCCGTACCATGGTTATGTGCCTGATTGCCCGTTTTCCGGAAAATCATCAGATCTCCCAGTGCATAAGCGAGCACTGTCAGCACCAGACTGATTAATAGTGTTTTCTCGAATTCCACATCAAAGATTCCGGTTAAGATAATTAAAAGGACAACAGTGATCATTAAGAACTTGATTACAAGAGCTTTTCCATGATTCATATTTTTTCCTCCATTTCCATTTTTAGTTAATTGACTATGTTATAAAATATATATACCCATTTTTATATATATAAACCTCTCCTTGAATTTTTTATTATTTATTTAGAATCCGGAAAAATCAGCATATTGAACCAATAGTAAAAGCAGCCGAAAAATCGGCTGCCCGTCTACTCCTAAATTGAATTTAAAACAAAATGTCCTCTTTGTTTTCAATCAGCCGCGCACCTACCCCTTCCACATTCGCCAGCGAATCGTGCGGCTGCAGCGCGCTGAAATCGATGCCGGCGAGTTCATCGAGCAGCGCCACCGGTACTTGGAACGTCTGGAACGGTCCATAGGCAAATTCCAAGTCGCCGATCAAATCGCGCTGCGTCAGCAAGTATGCCGTCGCCGACAATTCACCGCCTTCTTTCGCCATGACCGCCACTTTCCAGAATTCCGCCGGGATCCGGAATTCGCCCCGGTACAAGACATCGTCGTCCCGAAAAACTGGACCGGTGAAGACATTCACTTTAAAGCCGTTTGCTCCGGCGTTTTCCAGAATGTAATCTTCAAGGCTCAGCCACGCCTTCTGGTTGAGTCCTTTGTGCTGCGGCGCACTATTCGTAAAATGGAACGTATGGGCGTTCGCCTGGACGGCGTCCCTTCCCCAGTTCGGGTCCTGCCTTCTGGTCAGATGGCCGCGGTCCAGGTCATTCCTTGCATACAGCTCCGGTCCGCTTTGGAATTCCCGGGGCATGCGCGGGTCGAAATACCATTTGTCGTTCGAACGCTTCACTTCGACCAATTGGCTGCCGTCGATGTTCACGGCCGAATAATACGCGAGTCGCCTTGACCGGCTCATGACGATGGAAAAATGCGTATAGTCGAGCTTCGTTGCACCATCAAGCGTTTCGGCGACGTCTGCCGCATCTTTCACCGGCGGGAGCGGCACGTTTAGGCCCTCGCCTAGAAATGCCGGATCGTACCCCGTGGCATCGCTGTACCAATCGGCAGCCAGTTCCCCGACTTCGATCGGCGAAGCAGGACGGTCTGGAATCGGTGCTTCAGGCAGCACTCCGTCAAGGAGCCCCGCTCTCGGCGCGTCCAGCTTGCCGCGTTCGCCGTGCAAATGGTGGAGGATCGAACTGATCCGGATGCCTTCATTGGCAATCCATTTTGTCGGGTCGGCCGGATCGGGGACGCCCGCGTGGTGGAGCGCCGAAACGATCCACTGGTCGTTGAAGACCGGCGAGCCGGATGAGCCCGGTTCGGTGTCGCTCACGTAATGGACAAAATGGTCCGATAGGAATTTCACTTCGTTTTCCCGGACCGTCACGGCTTTCGGTCCGCCTTTCGGGTGCTGGATGATGGAGACGTATTCCCCTTCAAGGATCTTGCCCGGCATCGGAAGCAGCGGCAAGTACCCGAAATCCGAAACGCGCGCGCCGCTCAGCCCTTTCTCCTGCACCGCAATGACCGAGAAATCCAGTGCTTCATCAGTGATGAACAACCGCTCGGGTTCGAGCCGGAACGGCACGATTGTGCGCGGCATAAAGTTCACGTCGTCTTCGTAATTGAATTCCGCTACCGCATTCAGCGCAGTATCGTATGAATCGACGACATGGTTGTTCGTCAAAATCAGCGACGGCGAAATCAAAAATCCGGTGCCGTAGCCTTTGATCTGGCCCTGGTGGTTCCGCAATGAAATGCGGCACACTGATTTGGCGGCAATCAAGCCGGCCTCAAGATATGCAATCGGGAACAGGTCACTCCTGTGGATGATGCGTTCCGCCGCCAGGCTGTCGTGCGGATTGATCACGCTTCTGCGGACATCCATCGTTTCCGGGCCCGCTGCCGCTGCGGCTTCCATCGCCCGGTCCTGTTGAAGCTTCTGGTAGCGCGCCAAAGCCGCCCTTTCGATCCGCTCCATTTTTTCGTCTGCCATGTTGAATTCGCTCCTTTGCTGCTCGATTATTCGCTTGGGCTCATGCAATGGAAAAAGAGCAGCCGGTGTTGCGCAGCTGCTCTCTATAGGTGTTTATTTTGTGAAAATCGCGTTGGATACGAGGCGGAACAAGTAATCCGTATGGTCGCGGAATCCTGGCTCCATGCCGATCAACGTAACGTCCTTATCGCTTTCACGGACGATGACTGGCTGTCCTGATGCCGCTTCGCTGCCTTTCCAATGGCCCGCCATGAAGAAGTCGCTGTCATCGAATGACGCTTCCACTTCCTCAGCGTCAACTCCCGTGTACCAAGCCGGGCGGTAGACGAAGCCGATATCGTCCTGGCCGTAACCTGCCGTGATGCCTGTGCCGTCGTAATCAACCGACACGATGCCGTTGCTGTTGCTGCCGCCCGTGTTGACTGTCGCTGTCGTCAAGCCGAGCGTTTTCGTTGCACGCGATGCCCCCGCGCCGGCTGCGATGTATTTGCCGCCGTCAGCGATGAATGCATTGATATTCGCTTTGAACTTAGCGAGCTGCTCGGCGTTCTGGAAGCCGAACTCTTTGTTCGCCGCGCTCAAGTTGGTGGAGATCAATCCTTCCGTGCCGTTGTAAATGAACGCATCAAAACCGGCGAGTCCTGCTTCCGCCACTTCGACCGGCGAAAGTTCGGTTACGTCAAAGCCGAGGCGCTCAAGCGCCAAATTCATGCCGGCATGCGATTGGACTTTGCCCATGCCGCCGTCTTCAAGAATGGCGACTTTCACTGCATAAATCGCTTCTGCATCTGCAGGGACCGTTCCGCTCTTCACCTGGAGGCCGGATGCTTTGACCGCTGCCGCGATTTTATTGGCCGGCGCTTCCACATAGAAGTCGCCCGTTTCGCTGCGTTTCACCGCAACGCCTTGCGCAAGAAGCGTGTTCACCAATTCCACCGCTTTGACAGATGAATTCGGGATGACGAACGGCCCTTTTCCAGTCACGGAACCTTGGCCTTTCACTTCGCTGACTTTTGCAGCCGTTGCTTCAAATGCGCTGTTGATCGGGTCGGCTTGGAACCCCCAAAGTTCAGGAAGGCTCCAGGCAGAAATATCGTACATCGAAGGCGTATCATCCGTGATGTCTTCGCCGTCCCATAGCATCGTGTTCGCTAGGCCTGCTTTCGCTTGGTCCATCTTCACGATATACGAGCCAGCAGCATAGGTTTTGCCGTCCGCAGTAAAGTCTTTTGCCGCTTTCACCACTTCGATGTCGTTCTTGATCAGGTGGTTGACCGCTTTTTCCGTCACCGTCGGATCTTCCTTATCGATCGGGAGCACGTATGCTTCCGGGAAGAAGCCGTCTGCATGGAACGGGTGGTCGAAGTTGATGCCGCGCTTGAAGATCTCGATCTGGTCGGCGATCATTTCTTCTTTATTGTCAGTTGCGTACTGCAATGCGCCCATGACGGCGTCGTACATCCACTTCACGCCGTCTTCGTCATTGGTCGGCGCTTCAAGTGTGTGGCCGTATGCTCCGTGGTACATCGCGTACATTGGAGTGAAGATCGGCGGGTAATCGTCCCAGCCGGCTGCGTCGTCGCGCTGCGGCACGTACGTACCCGTCATATTCTGGTAAAGCGATCCTTCGTATTCGCCTTTATTGCTCATGATTTCCGCTTCCATCGCTTCCGCTTGTCCGTATGCCCATTTATTGTACAGATCGTACTCGTAGTTCGGGTTATGCGGCGGCGTGCATGGTTCGATCAATCCTTGCTTGTTCGGCGCGTAGTTTTTCACGTAACCATGCGTGTCCAAAAAGACCATCGGATTCCACTCGGTGATCAAATCGACCGTGTGCTCGGTCTCCGGCTGCGACTGGGTGATAAAGTCCCGGTTCAAGTCGATGCCTTCGCCGTTGAAGCGCGTCGCATCGACGCGGCCATCCGGATTCGCAACAACGTTGAAGACCAGGATGTTGTTCTCCAGGATCTCTTTGGTCTGCGCATCGTTGTCTGTTGCGAATCGCTCGATCAATTGCATGACCGCATCGCTTCCCACAAATTCCGTGCCGTGGATCGAGCCATTGATCATAATCGGCACTTTAAAGTCCGGGTTTGCAGCAATCCATTCCTGGGCTTTCCCAGGATTTTTGAACATCTGTTTCCGGAGCGCCTGGTTATGGCCGAACTTGCCGCCGGATTTCGGATCGGCAATGGTTACGACATACAATGGGTGGCCATCAGCCGATTCGCCTTGGACCTCCACTTTGATGCGGTTTGATGCTTTATTGATACGCTCGAGTTCTGCTCCGACTTTCGAGAATTTCAGAAAATCGTAGTTCTCTGCGTTGAATTTGCTTCCATCTTGCTCTTCTAATGCGTTGACATAGGTGGTTTTCGGGGATTCCGCTAGGACCGAAGACCATGGTGCTGTCGCCAGCATACTTACTGCCAATAAACCGCTTACTGCTTTTTTCATTCGTTCTCCTCCATTTATAGTAGTATTTGTATAAATATGGACTAATACTAATAATAATTGAAGAATAGAAGGACTTCTATAATACAAATAGACTAATAATTTAGGTTTTTCAGAGAACATTACAGGCTATTTCGGCGGATGGTTTTATTAAGATTGTTTCGTGCGCCATAATTTTTTGTCATGAATAAAAGCTTGGAGATTTTCTCCAAGCTTTTGGCGGTTTTCTTCTTTTTGGAGTTTGGCGGCGAGTTCCTACTTGGAATGTCCGAGTTCCCACTTGGAGCCTGTGAATTCCCACTAAACCGGCTCGAATTTCCACTTAATCTTCCTGAATTCACACTTGGGCCTTTCTCACCCTTCCAAGAATTCCTGAACAGTATCCATGAAGCGCTCCGGCTCTTCCGCATTCGGGGCATGCCCCGAGTTCTCGAATTCGATGAAGCGGGCGTTCGGGATCAAGGCGGTCAGCTCCTTTCCGCGCTCCGGCGGATTCAGCCCGTCGTAAGTGCCGCTGATCACCAATGTTTCAGCTGCGACGGTCGGCAATGCTGCGCGGAAATCAAATCCGGCAAGCGCTTTATTGGCCGCTGCCATTTCCGCGAGCGTCAATTCCTGTTCGGTCTGCCAAAGCTCTTCCTGCCATTTTTTGACGGCTTCTTGGTCATGGAACATGTACTTGAACAGGATGTCGGGATATTGCTGTTCGTCGACGCCTTCCAATTCCTCCGCGTGCTGCTCGATCATTTCCTGGGTGGAAGATGTTTTGCCGTGCGCTTTGGAGACGACAAGCACCAATTTTTCCACGCGGTCGGGGTGGGCGAGCGCAATGCCTTGTGCGATATAGCTGCCCATCGAAACGCCCAGTACGTGGGCTCTTTGGATGCCCAGATGATCGAGCAGCGCGACGGTGTCCTCGATGTGGTCGTTCAGCGTGAATTCCGCCGGCTTGTCCGAACGGCCGTGGCCGCGCGAGTCCAGCCCGATGACCCGGTAAGATTCGCCCCAATGTTCCATTTCCCGCTTGAACATGGCGCGGTTCGCACCGAGCCCGTGCAGCAGGATCAGCGGCGCGCCTTCCCCTTGCTCTTCGTAATACAGTTCGATACCGTTTGCATTGAATGTCGGCATTCCTTCTCCTCCTTCTTGATTCGAGTTCTAAGCTTCTATACCCGTTTTTCCGGAATCTCCCCTAGTCAAAAGCAACTTCCGGAATGCGCACAGCGTCCAATTTCAAAAGAAAGAGTCTGGGAGGCGGTGCGTAATGAAATCTTTTTTGCTTTTCGGATACCGGCAAGCCCTATCGTGTATTTTCCCTGTCATCATTTTCGCTGCACTGGCCGTATCGAAGTTTATCGACATCCCGTATTTGCCCCGTTATGATTTTATTCTGCTGGTGTGCATCCTGGCGCAGGTGTTCATGCTCGCATCAAAACTCGAAACGCGGGATGAGTTCAAAGTCATTTGTGTGTTCCACGCGATCGGCCTCGGGCTAGAGTTGTTTAAGGTCCATATGGGGTCATGGGCATATCCGGAAGAAGCCTACAGCAAGTTTTACGGGGTGCCGCTCTACAGCGGCTTTATGTACGCTAGTGTCGCGAGCTATATCTGCCAGGCATGGCGGCGCTTCGATCTGCAGATGTACGCCTGGCCGAAGCCGTTCTACAGCATCGCCATCAGCATCCTGATTTACGCGAACTTTTTCACGCACCATTTCACGTACGACGTCCGCTGGGGACTGAAGGTCTTGCTGGTGCTAATCTTCTTCCGCACGATCGTCACGTTCCGCATTGATAATAAAACCTTCAAGATGCCGATGATGGTTTCTTTCCTTTTGATCGGCTTCTTCATCTGGATTGCGGAGAACATTACAACTTTCCTTGGCGCCTGGCAGTACCCGAACCAGGAAGCGGCGTGGTCGCTTGTCCATATCGGCAAAATCAGTTCATGGTTCCTGCTCGTCATCATATCAGTCATCATTGTCGCCCAGCTGAAGCGGGTGAAAAGCTCGTTGAAATATGAAAAGCAGCCTATCGGAATAGCACATAAGGAAATCTTATAGAATCTCTTCTTTTATTTCGAATTAACTTATGGGCTTCCTTCCGCTATGATGGATTCATCAGGGAGGTGGCAAAATGGAAATCACATTCAGAGAAGCTGCAGCCGGAGATGTCGGGCGGATCGTGGAGATGCTTGCAGATGATGCGCTCGGCAGCCAGCGCGAACGCTTTGAAGATCCGCTGCCGGCAAGTTATCGGGAAGCTTTCCGGGCAATCGATGCTGATCCGAACAACGAATTGACCGTCGCTTGCCGGGACGGCCGCGTCATCGGCGTCGCCCAGCTGACATTCACGCCGTATTTGACGCATCAAGGTTCATGGCGCATGACCATCGAAGGCGTCCGGACATGTTCGTCGGTGCGCGGCCAGGGAGTCGGCAGCGAATTGATCCGCTACGGCATCGAACGCGCAAAAGCGCGCGGCTGCCGGCTGGTCCAGCTGACGACCGACAAGCAGCGTCCCGATGCCTTGCGGTTTTACGAAGGCCTCGGGTTCAAAGGGACGCATGAAGGGATGAAATTGAAGTTAGGGGAATAGCACAGAAACCCCTTAGCACTAAAAAGGAGGCCATGTATGGAGCCTGAAGAACGCGATTTCTTTGCAGCCGTGCCCGCTGTTCTTCCAATATACGCACTTATAAAAGACTGCATTTCAGCTCTCGCGCCGCAAACTCGGGTGGAAGTCCGGAAAAGCCAGATTTCGTTTATCGATGCCCAGGTATTTTCCGCCGCCTGGCTGCCGCCCCGAAAAATCAAAGGGCGCCCGGAACATTATCTGGTTCTGACATTGTGGCTCGCCCACCCGCTTCAAGGCGCAAGAATAGCTGAGGCAACCCAAATCCGGCCGGGACGCTGGGCGAATCACGTCATCATCTCAGATATTGAGGAAGTGGACGAAGATCTGTCGGGATGGCTTGCCGAAGCCTTGAACTTCTCCCGCCATTGAAAAAAGAGGACCGCAAGCGGTCCCCTTTTTTGTGTTTATTTCTGCAAGATTTCCGCCAGTGCGTCATCAAGCGTTTCATAAGTGAACTTGAATCCTGCACGCTCCATCCGTTCCGGCAGCACCCAGCGGCTTTTCAGGATCAGTTCGGTCTCGGTGCCAAGCGCAACGGCGCCCGCCTTGAGCATCCACTTTGCTGCCGGCAGCCCGAGTTTGCGGTTCATCGCTTTTCGCATCGCCTGCATGAGTTCGTCATTGGCCACCGGATTCGGGGCCGACGCATTGAAGACGCCGCTCAATTCGTCATGGTCCTTGATGAACAGCACCATGCGGTACAGGTCCTCGATGTGGATCCAGCTGAACATCTGCTTGCCGTTTCCTTGCTTGCCGCCCAGGCCGAACCGGACCATGTTCTTGTATGGCTCCATGACGCCGCCGTCCCCGAGGACGATGGCGATTCGGAGAGCCGCTTGGCGCGTCTTCGGCAGCTTGAAGCTGAAGAACGCGGCTTCCCATGCCTGGCCGACTTCGACAGAGAAGCCTTCACCCATGTCGCCGCCTTCTTCGGTCATCGGCCGGTCTTCCGCGTGGCGGTAAATGGTGGCCGTACTCGCGTTGATCCAGAGCGGCGGCGGCTGTTCGCAGGCGAGCAGCGCCTTGCCGAGCGCTTTGGTCGTATCGGTGCGCGACATCAGGATCTCTTTTTTATTCGCCTCGTTGTAGCGGCAGTTGACCGATTTTCCTGCCAGGTTGATGAGCATGTCCGCCCCTTCAAGCGCAGCGACGATGCCATGGTGGTCTTTCCACATAATCTCGGTGTTCTGCCGTGAAATGATGTGGACGTCATACCCCGCATCCGTCAGACGCTCTTTGAAGTACTGGCCGATAAATCCGGTACCGCCTGCTAGCACTGCTTTCCTTGCCATCGAATCTCCCCGTTTCTTTCTTTGTCTATTCATTTTGACGCTTTTCCATCCGAAAGGTTCAAGATATGCGCATTTATTCGTTCAAATAGGCATCCCAATCGTAATCCTCGATTTTAATAAACGCCCCTTCTTCGTTCCGTTCATAGGCGCAAAGCGGTTCATCCTGGATAAATGCCAGGATCGAGGCATCGATGTTCAGGATTTTGCCGATGGAGATGTACTGAAATTCTTCCGGATTGCTCAGTGTTTCATCATCTTCATAGCCGCTCATGACCGTCCAACCGGAATCCTCCGGCTCATCCGCATGATCCCTGAGCATGAAGTTGAATTCTTCCCGTTCGAGGACATCGTTGCTGACAAGGATTTTCGTGTCGAAATAGGCATCCAGGTCTTCAGCATCGGGATCTTCATATTCGGTATCGCAGATGTGTTCCGCAGCGAATATGATTTCATCCCCCACTTCTAAGCTTTCAACGATAAAAGGTTCATTTGCCACCACACCTTTGAAGTCATCGCCTGTTCGTTCCGTGATTTCCACCCACATGCGTTCGCCCGCAAAGCCGTCTTTTCCTTCGGGCGCCGAGAAAATCAGCTTGACGATGTCGCCCCTTTTCAGCCGGCCGATCACTTCTTTGCTCGGAACATAGAACGTATACGGCGCCTGCGCTTTTATCTCATAGACATTCTCCAAATACCACTCCATCGGCCGGCCTCCCCAATTGTTTCCTTATTCTGCTATTATACCCAGTATCCTTGTATTAGTTCCATTTCCAAATAAAAATGTATCGCTGTTTAGACGATGCATGTAAAGCTGTCATGGAATCTTTTAGAGATAAAATAGTAATGGAATAAACTTTTTATACCGCTTCGGCCGCTTTGGGCATGGCTACCGCAATGAGCCGGGAAGGACACCCGTCTCATTACTTCGCCTAGCCCGTGGACGCGCCGGCGCTGATGCTGTTCTTTGAAAGCTGATAACTTCACCTAGTTAGCAGTACTATCCAAGATATGGAGCAAAACAGCGGAGACGCCCGCGGGGCAGCGTAGCGACGAGAAAGCCGAGACCCCGCAAGCCGCAACGCGGCTGAGGAGGCTTGGCGCTCGCCCGCAGGCAAGCGCAGCAGTTTTGCGGAATATCGGATAATCTGCAACCTAAAGTATTTCACTTTTTTCTCAATAAATAAAAAATGCACCGCCGCTTAGGCAGTGCATTTTCCGCTTTTTATAAATAGACGATAGCTGCTAGAATAGCCGCCAGGATAATCCGGTAGATCGCAAACGGCGTCAGCTTCACTTTCGCAATCAGCTTCAGGAAGAAGCGGATCGAGATAAGCGCGAAGATGAACGCGCTGATGAATCCGACCGCGTAGAACGACAGGTAATCCATCGACAGCGTGTCCAGGTTTTTCAGGACCGACACGAGGCTTGCACCGATCATGATCGGCACTGCCATGATGAACGTGAAGTCCGCCGCGGTGCGGTGGCTCATGCCGAACAGCACGCCGCCTGAAATCGTGGCGCCAGAGCGCGAGAAGCCCGGCCATAGCGACAAGCACTGGACGAGGCCGACTTTGAACGCCTGAACATAGGTAATTTCATCCAAGCTGTTAACTTTCGGATGCTGCGGCCCGAATTTATCGGCAGCGATCATCAGGATCGCCCCTGCGACAAGCGCATAAATGACGGTCTCGACGCCGAACAAGTGGTCATCAATCAGATCCTTGAACGCAAATCCAAGGACGACCGCCGGCAGCATGCCGACGATGACGTGCAGCAAGTTGAAGTTTTTATTTGTTTCCTGGCCTTCGATTTTGTATAAACCGACAAGGCTGAACAGGCGTTTCCAGAACACGACGACGACCGCTAAAATCGATCCGAGCTGGATGACGATCTTGAACGTGTTCGCCGGGTATTTCCCGAGAAACTCCTGCGATTTCAGCCACATATCATCGACGATGATCAAGTGGCCGGTTGATGACACGGGCGCAAACTCGGTCATCCCTTCGACAAACCCCAAAATGAGGGCTTTCAATAAATCCATCCATTCCATTCGTTTTCATCCTACTTTCCACAGTGAGAGCTCTGGCCGAAAAAATGCCGCTATAATAAATACGTTTTTTTGGATAGGAAGTTGCACGTTTATGTAGATTGCTTCTTTCAGGCTCCCAAAAATCATTCCGCTCCATTATAACAGAAAGGGCGGACGCGCCGAAACGCCTGCAGGGTTTTATCCCCAAACTTTTTGTGGCGAAAAAAAGAGGCGCCGCAGCACCCGCTCAGCCGTATTTCTTCTGATGCTCTTTCTTGCGCCGCAAATAATCCTCATCTTCCCGGATTTCGTCCCAGCGCTTTTTGAAGATGGCGGCCGATTCCGCCTTCACCGGATCGATCTGGCGCTCCTTGATCGTGCCGTCTTCGTTGTACTTGCGGCCGCCTTTGTAATTCGTATAGCGGCGCGCCCGCGTATAGCCCATCTGGATGAATTTGCGCGCCATATCCATGCCGACAAAATCGTCCTGCTTGCGGTATTCCTCGAACATCTCCGAAATTTTATCGCACGACTCCTGCGCGATTTCCGGTGTCTTGAAGCGCCAATGCGGCAGTATTTCACTTTTGTACGGTTCGACAAGCAGCACGCCCTGTTCGCCTTTGCCGACCCGGTAAAGTTCTGGCTGCTTCCGCAGGTCCAAGTTTTCATAGTCCAAATCGTAATCGAATGCCATCGGTGTCCCCTCCTTGTGTTTTTCTTACCCTTTTTCTATAAAGATGATGCATGGAGGTGCCGATTTCAGCAGGCTTCCCTGCAGAATGATGAAGGAGGGGCCTTTATTGAAGAAAAGGGCTTGCCTAACATTGAAAGAAGCTTAAGGATGGATGAAAATGCTCTTTTGGTACGACAAAAAGGACCGTTGCCATACTAATGAAAGCACTTTTCGCACCTTTACAAAATAATGGTATTTTTTCCAATAGCCTTGATATATAATCTTAATATATTGAAAACTTCGCACATTTTCCGTTGCGGCCTTAGGAGGAATTGTTTTATGGAACGAATGGCACCTGCCGGGCACCAAATCCCGGCAATCGCCGACAAGGTCGCTGCGATGGATGAACGGATCGAAGCGCTGAAGGACCGGCTGGAAGGCAAAGCAATCTGCCAGACTGTACTTGATGTCTATGGCATCGACTATTGCATCGTGCCGGTGCTGCACAAGGAAATCGCGCCATTGGTGAAAGACGTTCCCGACCCTTCCATCGCCGCCATCGAACTGTACTTGCAGCACTGCCTCGAGCCGTTGAATGGGCCGGTGATCCGAAAGATGATGAACCAGCTGTTCGGCACCAATCTCGAAGGCATCGCGGCACTTTCCCGGACACGCATCAGCCTGTTCACCAAAGGGCAGTGGATCGCCAAAAAAGACAAAGACCTTTTCGCGATCCACACCGGACGGGAAGACATCGACGTCAAAGTCATTCCGACTGCCTACTTTGCCGAACAAACCGGATGCGATAGACTGCCGGAACCATTGGCGTACCGCTTGTATGCGCTGGGCTATCGCTACAATGAGGCGATCGATGCCTATTATTACAGCAATCCGGAAGGCGTCTCGGTTCCGGACGCTTTCAAAGGCAAGACGATCGGTTCGATCAACGAAGTCACCGACCGGTATTTTTCGCATATCTGACCTCTGCCAAACAGCTCCTTGGCGCATCATCAAAAAACTCCCTTTTCCGGCAGATCCGGAAAAGGGAGTTTTCGTTTTATTTATTGTCCAGACTCCAGCGCCCAGATTCTAGGGTCATAAGCCACTCTGGCTGTGCGGCAAAGTACGCCGCTTCGCCAGTGCGTCTTATGCCCGTCGAATCTACACGGGCGCTTGCGCTTTTCTTATTGTCCAGACTCCAGCGCCCAGATTCTAGGGTCATAAGCCACTCTGGCTGTGCGGCAAAGTACGCCGCTTCGCC
>NZ_JBQJJG010000006.1:0-92798 GCF_052078085.1 Planococcus sp. FY231025 | reverse complement strand
AGTGCGTCTTATGCCCGTCGAATCTACACGGGCGCTTGCGCTTTTCTTATTTACCAAAAGAAGAAAGGAATTTCACCCGGTCGCCCATCGGCGGCACGTTGTTGTCGACCAGCGCGATTTCTAGGACAGCGGGGCCGTTCATGTTTGTCAGGCGCTCAAGGACGCTGCCGTTCAACTCTTCCATCGATTCGACACGGAAGCTCGGGATGTTCATCGCCGCCGCCATGGCTGCGATGTTGATCGGCTCCTGTTCGAACGACGCATGGACGCGTTTGTATTGCAGCGAGTGGCCATGGTAGACCATGCCGAGGCGCGCGTTGTTCATGACGACGAACAGCACCGGCAAGTTGTATTCTTTCGCCGTCAGTACTTCCATGCCGTGCATGAAGAAGCAGCCGTCGCCTGTCACGGCGACAACCGGACGGTCCGGCTCCGCGAACTTCGAGCCGATCGCGGCACTCAATCCGCTGCCCATCGCCCCGAAGTGGACGTTGATGTCGAACGTGTCTTCCTCGAGCACATCCATATGGTGGATGACATAAGCCATGAATTCGCCGATGTCGATTGTGTAGCGCGTCTCTGCTGGAAGGAGTTCCTGCATTTTCAGGAACACGTTTTTCGTACTGAATTCTGTAAGATCCGCTTGTGGTTCATTCGCCTCAGCAGTCCCTTCCGCTTTTTTCGCGAATCCGAGCGCTTTCAGCTCTTCGATCAGGAATGCCAGGCTCAGATGGAGGTCGCCCAAAATCGGCACATCGACTTCGTATTTGCGGTTGAACACCGATGCGTCAAAATCCATCTGTACGAGGAACCGGTCTTTTGCCATATTGGCGTTGTAATTGTTCGTTGCGGTTTCGCCGAGGCTCGATCCGATGGCGAGCAGCGTTTTGCCTTCGCCTTCGTTGATGAGTTTCGATGCGGAATCGTTTCCGGCAAATCCGAAGATGCCCGCAAACAGCGGGTGGTCTGATTTCATCATGCCTTTGCCCTGCGGCGATACCATGATCGGCCAGTCCAGGAGTTCCGCCAGTTCGATCAATTGGCCGACAGAATTGCGCGCCCCTTGCCCGGCGAAGATATAGCCGCTTTCGCGTGCGGCCATTTCTTTCGCTGCCCGTTTGATTGCGTCAAGGTCCGGCACCATATCGTCCCGTTTTTTCGGCGCCGGGATTTTCACGTCGCCGACTTGGCCTTGCTGCACGTCGATCGGCATCGCGATATGGACCGGGCCGGGAACGCCCGACAACGCGATTTCAGTCGCTTTGACAAATTCGTTCAAAAGCTCATTGGCATCGGTGACCGTGACGGAGTATTTTGTGACGGATTTGAAGACCGGATCCGCATCGAGTTCCTGGGATGCGTTCAGGCCCATTGTGCTCACCGGCACGGCGCCCGTGATGAATAGGACCGGCAAATGCTCGCGCATGGCGTTGGCTGCACCCGTCACCAGATTGGTGCCGCCGGGGCCGCTGCTGCCGATGCAGACGCTGAGGCCGCGGGAATACCTCGCATAGGACGCCGCCATATAGCCGGCTGCCCCTTCGTGCTTTGTCACGACCGGCGTGATTTCCGGCATGTCATACAATTCATCGAAAAATGCATTGACCGACCCTGCTGGAATCCCGAACACGTGGGTGACACCCACCCCTTTTAAATACTCTAATGCGGAACGAACGGCTTTCATAATTTTCCTCCTGTTTTTTAAAGATAGATTAGCCTAAATTATAAATCGTCACTTAATACACCACTTCGGCCGCTTTGGGCAGAGCAAAGACGATTGCTCCTGCATCGCTTCGCTAGCTTCGTCGCAAAGCGGAGCTGTGTTGCGGAATATCAATTGTTTAAAAACTTAATTTACCTCAAACAGCTCAGTTCAGGTATTTCTTGGCAAGTTCTTCAGCGACAACCGGTCTGCTGAAATAATAGCCCTGCATGATAAAGCAGTCCTTCGACTTCAGGAACTCCAGCTGCTCCAGTGTTTCGACGCCTTCGGCAATGACCTGGAGATTCAAGTTCTTGGCAAGCGTGATGATCGTATTGGTGATTGCCGCGTTGTCCTCGTCTGTGATGATGTCCTGGATGAACGACCGGTCGATTTTCAGGAAATCGATTGGGAAGTTCTTCAAGTAGCCGAGCGAAGAATAGCCCGTGCCGAAATCATCGATGGAAATGTGGACGCCCAGCTTTTTCAATTGCTTCATCTTTTTGATCGTCACTTTGCTGTTTTTGATGATCTGGTTCTCGGTCAGCTCGATGTGCAGGAATTCCGGCGCAAGCTCCTGCTCTTCCAGAATTCCCTTGATCATCGACACGAGGTCGTCTTCTTCAAACTGGCGGCCTGACAGATTGACGGACACACTCATCTCCGGATTGTTCTGCTGCCATTCCTTCAATTGCTTGCAGGCATTCTCAAGCACCCATTTGCCGATCGGCACAATCAGGCCGGTCTCTTCTGCAATCGGGATGAAATTCACCGGCGACACCATGCCTTCAGTCGGATGGTTCCAGCGGAGCAGCGCTTCCGCTCCGATGATCGTATCGGTTTTGCTGTCGATCTGCGGCTGATAATAGATTTCCAGCTCATCCTGGTCAAGCGCTTTGTAGAGAGCATTTTCCAGTTTGATGCTCTCCATATTGCGGTGGTTCATTTCGCTTTCGAAAAAGTGGTAATACGTCCCCGACTTTTCTTTCGATTTGTACATCGCCGCATCGGCGTGCTTGATGAGCATTTCTGCTGTATCGCCGTCTTTCGGGAACATGCTGATGCCGATGCTCGTTTTGATGAACACTTCGTTCTCCTTCAATAAGAACGGTGCCGCAAACGCACCCATGACGTGTTCAAGCACGTTCAGGACATCCTTCTTGCTCTTGACGCCGGTCAGGATGATCGTAAACTCATCGCCGCCTTGGCGGGAGATGACCGCGTTGGGCGGTATGCTCACTTTCAGGCGCTCTGCCGCTTCGCGCAGCAGCATGTCGCCGTAGCTGTGGCCAAGGCTGTCGTTGATCAGCTTGAAGCGGTCCAGATCGAGGTAGAGGACGGCCACTTGCTGCTTTTTCCCGCGCGCTTCGCTCAGCGCTTGGTTCAGCCGGTCGTTCAGGAGCACGCGGTTCGGCAGATCGGTCAAGCTGTCGTAATACGCAAGATATTTGATCTCGCTCTCCAGCTGGTTCCGTTCGGTGATGTCCTTGAACGTCACCACTTCCCCAAGAAACTCGTCGCCTTCCTTGATTGCCGAAATCACGCATTCGACCGGGAAGCTTTCGCCGTTTTTCTTGATGAAGCGTTGGTTCGGTTCGCAATGCGGCGCCTCATCCCGCTGCGACTCTTTGATATCGAAGATCACCCGGTAGGATTTGCCGATCAATTCGCCGGTCCCATAGCCGAGCATCGATTCGCAGGCCGGGTTGCAGAACGTGATGCTGCCCGCCAGATCCAATCCGAAAATACCTTCACCGGCGGAGTTCAGGATGAGTGCTTTTTCACGGCTCAGGCTGCCGAGCTCGGCCACCACTTTTTCAAGTTCCTGGTTTTTGATGCGGATCTCGGAAGTCCGTTCTTCAATCAGCATTTCCTGTTTTTCCATGTACAATAAATTCGACAAAGTCGAAGCGGCAGCGTCCGCAATCGATTGGGCCAGCTGCATGTCCGCTTCCTTGAAGTGGAGCTCCTCTTTCTCCAATTCGACGATGGCCAGTGCGCCAAGCACTTCCCCCATGGCGACGAGCGGAATCATGAACATCCCCTTGATGCCGAAATTGGTGCAGACTTCATGGTTCGGGCGCGAATCCGCGAAAACATCCGGAATCAGAATCATCTTCTTCGTCCGGACCACTTCCTGGAGCACCAAATCATTCGTCTGGTCAAAGTCCGTCTTCTTATGCGTTTCCAGCCATTGCTCTTCGGTCCAGTCGCTGTCGCGGCTCAAGCTCGCCGGCTTGATCAGCTTGTCGAGCAAAGGATCGAGCAGATGGACGCCGACGTTCGGGTTGTTGAGCACTTTCCCGACATACGAGAAGCAGATATCGAGCGCTTCCTGCATCGTGGCGCACATCGACAAATCACGGGTCAAATCCAGCAACAGCTGCTTCTCGGCAATGAGGTTTTCCTTGCGCGTCAAATTCGTCGCGTTGCGGATTGCCACGCCTGCCATATTGACATACGCTTCGACCGTCTGGATTTCTTCCTCCTTCAAATCCATCGGAATGCCGTAGTCGAAAAGGAACACAAGCCCGAACAGCTCATCTTCGTACATAATTGGCAATGCGAACAAAGATTTGATCTTGAATCCGGCCACAGCTCTCGGGTCAGGGCGGCTGTCTTTAGATGTATCAGGGATATAGATGGACTTTTTCGTGTCCACCACTTCTTTTGCCAGAAGATCGTATTCCATATCGATGACGTGCATATCGAGCGTCATCCCGTTGATGATTTCCGGTTTGCCGACATAGCCGCGGAAATCGCCGTTTTCTTCCGGCAAGTAGATGCCGACGGAGTCGCAATGGACGATCTCTTCTGAAATCGCTGCCGTTACGTGTTCCAGCACTTCCCTGAGTTCTAATTTCGTGTTGATCAACTTTGTTATATGCGCAAGTCGCGAATATCTTGTTTGTTCTTTTTGCATGCACATGCTCCCCATTCCTACTGCTGTACCAGTGTGATTTCCATCCCTTCCAGCCCAACAACAATTGCCTAATATTTACAATAGCATTTATTATATTTTACCATAGAGCCTAAATACTTTCGACCTAAATTTATTTACATATTATTACAATCCAAATAAAAAAAGCGGCCCATTTGGACAGGCCGCCCTACTACATTTCCACTTCTATTCCAGTCCCGTCTGCCCGCACTTTCGCATAGACGCCTTTGGCGACAGCCAAATCGAAAAATGCTGCGCCGACAGATTTGAAAAACGTGATTTCATCTTCTCTATCGCGCCCTGGCTTTTGCCCTTCGGCAACTTCGGCGAGCTCCGCGTGGACATCGCTGAATGACCAGACGCCGATTTGCGCTCCGTGGATCAATTCCCCAGCTTCGTTCTTGACGCCTTCCAGATCGTCGACAACAATTTTGTCCGCTTTCGCCAGCGTCGCTTCATCCACTTCGCGCATGCTCGGCAAATACGATCCGACGCCGTTGATGTGGGTGCCCGGCTGTAGATCGGCTCCGGAAAACACCGGCTCGTCCGAACGGGTCGCACAGCAGATGATGTCCGCTGCACCGACTGCCTTCGAGACATCGGTCTCCACTTCCCAGGGAATCGCAACACCGAACGCCGCCAGCTTCCCGCCGAACGCTTCCGCTTTTTCGGGTGTGCGGTTGACCAGGATGATCCGTTCGATGCTGCGCACTTCGAGCACGCCGAGCACCTGCTCGAACGCCATCGCGCCCGTGCCGATTACAGTAAGCGTCCGGCTGTCGGTGCGCGCCAGCCGGTCTGTTGCAATTGCGCTGAGTGCGCCGGTGCGCAGACGTGTCAAATATGACGCCGTCATCAGTGCGGCGTGCTCGCCGTTGTCCGCGTCCGTCAGCAAAATCATGCCCTGGGTCGTCGATTTGCCCTGCGCCGGGTTTTCCGGGAAAATCGTCACCACTTTCACGCCAGCGATGCGGCCGGCCCGATCGGCGCTTGGCATATAGAGGGCAGAAGCCTGCCGTTCGGGGAAGTCGAGTACGGTACGGTGGGGATTGTCGATCTTGCCTTGCAGGTTCGCCGCAAGGATGGCTTTTACATCGTTGATGGCATCTGCCATTTTATACGTTTCTTGAATCTGCTGTTCAGTGATGATGAGCATGAATTCCCTCCTAAAATAAATAAAAGCGGAAACAGCGGTTTCCGCTTGAGACTGTAATAAATTCTAAGTTGAATGAGAAGAGATTTTTGAGCCCGGTCAGATGCGTCATCTGCATCTAAAAGATGAGATTAGAATTCTGATCGTGCCGTGACCTGCTAGGTACAAGCCGATAACCTCTGGATCTGCAACGGAAGGCGGCGAGCAAGTTGGTCGAAGGCAGTTCGATCAACTTGTTTGCGACGAAGCAGCGAAGCGATGCAACGCCCTTTCATGTCTCGAAGCTAGCGCAGCGATGCAGAGACAGGAGCACCGGTTTTGCCTGCGGGATAGCGAAGTGCCGAACTAACTCGGACGCTAGTCCGAGTTAGTTCGGCGCGAGCCCGCGGAAAGCGTCCGCCTGAAGTGGAGGATCTATTGATTACTTCCTTCTTGCCGAAGCGTTCAGAGATGAAATCCTGAATGATCAAGCGCGGCTTTCCTGCGCCCGGACTTTTGTTGTGGCATTCTTCGCGCTGACGTCTTTGACCGCCCAGATGGCAAGCAAGGATACGAGCGCCGTGAAGATGATGTAGAGCGCGACCGGCACGTAGGAATTATTGAACTCGGCAAGCAGCGCGGTTGCGACCAGCGGTGCTGTCCCCCCTGCGACTGCCGCCCCAATCTGATAGCCGAGCGAAACGCCGGTGTAGCGGACTTTCGCATCGAAGATTTCCGAGAACATCGTGCCGAGCACGGCTGTGATTGGCGCCCAGATAACGCCAAGTGCGATGACGGTTGCAAGAATCAGCAACGCAACAGAACCTTGCTGCAGCATCCAGAAATACGGGAATGCGAACAGCGCCATCGCCACGGTGCCGGTGATGTACAATTTCTTGCGGCCGACCTTGTCCGACAGGTGGCCCATGATCGGAATCAGGATGGTCGTGACCACTGTCGCAATCATGACTGCGGACAGCGTCGCCGTACGCGTGAAACCGAGATTAGCTGTCGCGTAGGACACAACGAATGTACTGAAGATGTAAAACGGCGCCGTTTCCACGACTTTCGCACCGATTGTGATCAATACAGCGCGCCAATGATATTTGAGCGTTTCGACAATCGGCAATTTCGGAATTTCGCCCGCTTCTTGTACGCGCTTGAATTCCGGCGTCTCGTCGATGCCTTTGCGGATCCACAAGCCGAATACGACAAGCAATGCGCTCAGGACGAACGGCACGCGCCATCCCCAAGTCATGAACGAAGCTTCCGGCAGAAGCGTCATGATCCACAGTGCCAAGGTCCCCATGACCATCCCGATGGTGACGCCCATCTGCGGAATGCTGCCGAACAGGCCGCGGCGTTCCGGCGGTGCATATTCAGTGGCAAGCAGGAGCGCGCCGCCCCATTCTCCGCCGATTCCCAATCCCTGAATCAGACGAAGTGTGATCAATAGGATCGGTGCTGCAACACCGATTGCCTGGTAAGTAGGCAATAGCCCCATGGCGAACGTTGCAAACCCCATCAAGCTGAGCGTCAAGACGAGCGTCTTTTTGCGGCCGATGCGGTCGCCGATATGGCTGAATACGATTCCGCCGAATGGACGGATGAAAAATGATAAGGCAAATGATGCATAAGCTAATAAAAGGCCGACCGTCGGATCCTCGTTAACGAAGAACAGCTGGTTGAAGACGAGTGCCGCCATCGTGCCGTACAGGAAGTAATCGAACCATTCGATCGAGCTTCCCACCAGGCTCGCGATAAGAATGCGGCGCATTTGTTTGTTGGACATCCCAAATCCCCCTTGTTGAATAAAATTGAAGTGTGGCTTTAATTTTCACTCCTGTTTTCGATATTAGACATTTATCAATTTTCTGTCAATACGGGAAATGTGCCTATTTTTTCATTTGCATGGATTTTATTTAACGTTAAGATAAGGGTATACCGCAAAGAAAAGCGAGGAACCGGTTATGGCAGAAAGCCCTATCTCCACCACGTTGAAAAAACTTCGGAAAGAGCGCAAGCTGACGCTGAAAGAACTGGCCGAACGGACCGATGTTTCCATCAGTTTCCTGTCGCAGGTCGAGCGCGGAAAGTCAGGTGTCACGCTCGAATCGCTCCGGAAAATCGCGGATGCGCTGAATGTCGCACCAAGCGCTTTTTTCTCCGGCAGTACTGAACAGGAAGATTGGGCGGGGCGCCTCGAGCTTTTCCATTACAAGGATTTATCCGAAGGCATCCAGGAAGCGGATTTTTCGCCGATTCTGGTGACGCTGCAGCCCGGCGAGAACAAAGGCAGCGCCTTTTCGCATAACGGCTATGAGTTTCTATTCGTCACGGAAGGCATGCTGACTGTCGAAGTCGACGGCAAGCAGTCTGAACTGGCGCCGCAGCAATCGACGATGTTCGATGCACGGAAAAAGCATTATTGGTTCAACTTGACGGATCAGCCCGTCCGGTTTTTAGTCGTATCATCTAAAATGAAGTAAAGGGGCGATTTGATGAAACAGCTGCACAACCCATTGGCCGATCCGTTTTTCGACGGACTTGACGGTCCGCTACAGGAAACGGCGCGGAAATTGCGCGAATTGATCTTCGAAGCGTCCGACAACATGGTGGAAGAAATCAAATGGTCGAAGCCGAGCTATTCACACGACGGGCTTGTCTGCTATCTGCAGCCGGCGAAAACCCACATCAACTTCGGCTTCTACAAAGGCGCACAGCTAGAGGACCGGGGCGGCCTCCTCGAAGGCGACGGCACGAAAATGCGCCACATCCGCATCAAGCGCACCGCCGACATCCAGCCCGAACCGTTCAAGAACCTGATCTGGGAAGCGATTGAGTTTAATAAAAAATGAAAACACCTTTGCGGGTGTTTTTTTATTGTTCGGGGGAGAGGATCTTGGAATACGCTCAACGCAGGTTAAAATATGCACAGCAAAAGTTATAATACGCACAACGATTCAATAAATACGCTCAGCAAATGTTAAAATACGATTCTGCAGAAAATCTCCCGAGCAATGAAAAAGAAGCCCGATCCGCAATGGATTGGACTTCTTTTTTAGTATCTGTACTTTTATTAAAATCCGTTCAGTCCTCATCTTCCTGATGAATCAGCTTTTCACCGGCATGTTCCCCGCCGCTTTTATTCGCGACGGCTTCGAATGTGACCGTCTGGCCGGGGCGCGATGGGGCTTTGCCGTATTCGTAGTCGGCTGAGACGGTGATGCCCGTGAAGCCGACCTTCTCGAGCAGATCCTTGAATTCGTCGATGCCGTACCAGCGGATCGGGATGCGTTCAAGTTCGGTATCGACGAGGCTGCCGGCGTGCCATTTCTCGTAGCGGTTCTGGCCGACGGAATACTGTTTGACCCAATCGACTTCGACTTTTTTCGATTCCACTGTAATGACCTCGCCTTTTGGGGTCGTCCAGGTCCGGACGTTTTCCCGGTAGAGCTCGATGTTGCCCGGCAGCATCACGTCGACGATCAGCTTGCCGCCGTCCAGCAGGTGCTTAAAGAAGTTATGGAGCGCCTGAATCGCCGCTTCGCGTTCGTGCATGAGCAGGAACGTGCCGGTCGGGATGATGATGGCGCCGTAATCGCGTTCGCTGTCGAACGTTTCCATCGACGCTTCGAATACGAGCGGATCGAGCCCGCGCTCACTGCAATTGGTCCAGCAGATTTCAAGCATTTCGGTCGACATATCGAAGCCGTCGACGTCAAAGCCCTGTTCGAGCAGCGGGATGAGCATGCGCCCGGTGCCGACCGCGGGCTCGAGGACCGGACCGTCGCACTCGAGGAGCCGCTCTGCGTAATATTCCACATCGCCGAACGAACTGCCGACCGGCTTGTCCAAATCATAGACTTCGGAAGATAATTTACTGTAATAGCCTAACAATGGAGTTCCTCCTTTTTTTCCGTCACGCCCGGTGGCGCTTCAGCGCAAAGATGTTCAATGTGATGAAAACGGCGGCAAATACCGCTAGGGCCAATAAATCCCCTGCGATTGCATCGAAGCCGAGCCCTTTGTACATGACCGCCTTCAGAGCGTCTGCTGCGTAATAGATCGGCATGACTTTGCCGATGGCCTGCAGCCAATCCGCTAAGCCTTCGACCGGGAAGATGCCGGCGAAGAAAATCTGCGGCACGACGACAAGCGGGATGAACTGGACCATCTGAAATTCGGAAGAAGCGAACGTCGACAGCAGAATGCCGAGCGACAAGGCGACGAGTGCCAGCAGCAGGTTGATGAGCAGAACATGCCAGACCGAGCCGGCGAGCACGACATCCAGGACGAAAATCGAAAACGCCACGACGATGACGGTCTGGATGACAGCGAACAAGCCGAAGCCCGCCAAATAGGCAGTGATAAGCTCGCTTTTGCGGATCGGCGTCGCCATGAGCCGCTCAAGCGTCCCCGACACCCGCTCTTTCAAAAGTCCGATGCCTGAAATCAAGAACACGAAAAAGAATACGAAAAAGCCGATGAGCACCGGGCTCAACACATCAAAAAACACCGTGTCTTCGCTGCCGTAAATATAGTCCGCTTCGGCCAATCCGGCCGGCGGCATCCCCTGGCTGAAACTCTGCATTGCGGCTGTCTGGCTGACCTTGGCGAGCAATGCTTTCGCGGTGCCCGGTTCATCGTTTTGCAGCGTCAGCTTCAGCCCGCCGTCCTCCGAGACAAGCAAACCGTCCAAATCGTTGTCGATGACGTCCTGAAGGTCCGCTTCGTCAAAAGCGATCACGTTGATTTTCTGTTCTTCGAGCGCTTCGGCCAGCCGCTCGTCGATGTCCACGGCACCGAGGTCCGGCACCACGGTTTCCCCGCCGAAAAAGAAGTACATCAGCGTCAGGATGAAAAGCGGCGCCACAAACAGCAGCGCGAGCGTCCGCTTGTCCCGCAGCAATTGCTTGATGATGCGCTTGATGACTGCAAGGACCCTCATGGATGCTCCCTCCCCGCCTTCAGGAACGCTTCTTCCAGATCCGCAGCTCCGTATGCCGCTTTCAGCTCCGCAGGCGTACCGGTGGCCAGGATCCGGCCGTTCCTCACGAGCGATACCACATCGCACCGTTCCGCTTCGTCCATGACGTGGGTCGTGATGACGATGGTTTTCTGGAATTCCCTTTTCAACTCGAAAAACTCATCCCACACCGTCAGCCGGAGTTCGGGATCCATCCCGACCGTCGGTTCATCCAGGATCAGCAGGGCCGGGTCGTGGACGAGCGCAATCGCGAGCGACAGGCGCCGTTTCATGCCGCCCGAATAGGCCACGACTTTTTTGTCGAGTTCGCCGGTCAGGTTGACGATATTGGCGACGTATGCCTGCCGCTTGCGGCTCTCCGCTTTTTTCATCGGGTACAGCGACGCAAAAAACGCCAGGTTCTCCCGCCCGGTCAGTTCAAGGTACAGTGCATCGGATTGCGCCATATAGCCGATCCGCTCAAGCATTTTCAAATTCGGCATCTCGGCATCGAGCACGCGGATGGAGCCGTCGTCGGCAAGTGTGAGGCCGATGATCATTTTGACCAGCGTCGTCTTTCCTGAACCCGAGGGCCCGATCAGCCCGTAGATCGCCCCTTCCCCAATGTTCATATCGACATTTTCAAGGACCTGCTTTTTGCCGTAACGCTTGCTGACTCCCTGCAGGTTGACCGCATCCTTCATGGAAATTCCCCTCTTCCCGGAAATGAACGCCTTGCACTTTGGTAAATCGGCAATACGCAGCCGCTGAAATCCGTTTTTCTTTTCGCCTTGCTTAGCTTTCATTTTACACATTTTGTCCTAGAAGAGGAGTCCATTCCCGAAAATTATCAGAATTGTTTTATTAGTTATCATTATTGCGTTATACTGAGGTCAAGAGCTCACGACGAAAAGGAGGAGCCCAATGTGAAGATTGCGGTGTTGTCGGATATTCATGAAGGGTTGAACCGGAAGAAGACGGAATGCGATATTTTGGGGCTGCTGGCCGATTGGATCCTTAAACATGCGCCGGATATCTTCATCATCGGCGGCGATATCGCAGCCGATCCGGACAAGGCACTGGCCGCTTTGAACCGGCTTCAGAAGGCGGTCCCCGGGACGCGGTTATTGTTTGTCAACGGCAATCACGACATCTATGCGCCGGACTCCGATGCGGCCTATGAAAAGCTGCTGCGCTTCCCCGGAAATCTGGGGAACGGGCCGGTGGAACTTGCGAACGGCTGGGTCATCATCGGCGACGGCGGCTGGTACGATTATTCATTCGGCGTCGACGGCTTTTCTGAAGAGGAATTTGCGGCCGGCACCTACAAGGATTACCACTGGCCGGACATGAAATACGCCCATTGGCCGGAGTCCGATGCGGAAGAGACCCGCCGGTCGCTCGAACGGCTGGAAGCTTGGCTCCAGCAATACGAAGGCAAGAACATCATCCTGGTGACGCATGTCATCCCGTTCCGGCATTATTTGCGCGTCAAGAACATCGGCAGCTGGGATTTCTTCAACGCCATGATGGGCAGCGAACGCTACGGCGAACTTGCGCTGAAATACGGTGTGAAAAAATACATCTTCGGGCACATCCACCTGCGCTACCACGAAACGTACGAAGGAATCGAAGTGATTTGCAATCCCCTCGGCTATTACCCTTCCGAATGGCTGACCGATTCCGCCGAAGAGGAAATCGCCTCCACGATCAAAATGATCGAGATCGATTAAAACTTCGCAGGAATAAAAAAACAGCCGCCGGCACCTTGCCGGCGGCTGTCTCGTTACATTTTCGCTGCGCAGTACTGGTAGATTTCCGCTGTGACAAGGCAGTCACCGAGCGCATCATGCGCGTTGTGCTCCAATTCAAGAAATTGCGAAAGTGTCCCGAGTTTATGGTTCGGCGTTTCGGTGATCACTTTTCGCGCCAGGCGCACAGTATCAATGACCGTGTATTCGGGAATCGGCGTGATTTCTTCAAGGGCATACAAAAAGCCCATGTCGAACGGCGCGTTGTGCGCAACGATCGGCAGCCCTTCGATGAACTGAATCAATTCATGCGCGATTTCCTCGATGACCGGTGCGTCCTTGACGTCGTCATTCGTAATGCCGGTGATGCGCGTGATCGTGCTGGAGATATGGCATTCCGGGTTGACGAGCAGGTACATCGTGTCCTCACGGTTGTGGCCGATGTACTTGACCGCCCCGATCTGGATGATCTTATCGCTGCCCGCTTTCAGGCCGGTCGTCTCGAAATCGAGGACGACGTAATTCTCTTCGATCTTCATGCTTGATTTATATTTTTTCGGCTGTGCCGGCGCTTGCCTTCTGCGCCACGGCGGCCGTGTTTCTCTCAGTTTCTGGTCGATGATTTGATTGGGATCTCGTTTATCCATACTGTCCCTCCTTTTTTCGGTTCCCTCTATTGTACCGAAAAACGTTTAACTTTTCCTTTTTGAGGCTATATAAAGAGTAGTACGATTAAAAGGAGGAACTCATCATGGCAGAAGACAAAGGATTTGGCGATAAACTTAAAGGCGCAGTCAGCAAAGGCAAAGGCGAATTGAAAGACCAAGTCGGCAATGCTAAAGGTGATTCAAATCTCCAAGCTGAAGGCAAACGAGACAAAGCCAAAGGCAATATCCAAGACACAATCGGCGACATCAAAAAAGGGTTCAATAAATAATGGTAAACTGAACCCCCCTTGCAGCATCGGCTGCAAGGGGGGTTTTTTCAGGTTTCATTATTCCATTCATCCGCCAGCACGCCGTAGACGACGTGGTCGACGTAGTGGTCGTACAGCCATTCCGCCTGCCGGATGGTGCCTTCCTGCACAAAGCCGAGGCGTTCGGGAATGCTGCGGCTTTTCAAATTGCCGGCAGCGCAACGGATTTCGACTTTATTGAGCTTCAGCTCGTTCAGTGCATAGTCGGTGAGCGCCCGGGCGACGCGCGTCATGATGCCGTTGCCCTGGTAGCTTTCGCCGAGCCAATAGCCGATCTTCGCAATCCTGTTCGAGCTGTCGATATCGTTGAAGCCGCCCATGCCGACGATTTCCCCTTTGAAGACGATCGCCACACCGAGCGACTTGCCTTCTGCGTAATTGCCGCGCCCGGACTGGATGAAACTTTGGGTGTCTTTGAGTTCCGTGGTGAAATCGAGCCACGGCAGCCATTCTTTCAGGTAAGCGCGCGAACTGTCGGTCAGTTCGAATATCCGTTCCGCATCCCGCAGTTCCGGCAATTTCAATGATAATTCGTCGTCAATCCGATGTATAAACATATGGTAATTACCTCCTATATTCTAATTCTATCGTAGCATAATTACTTTCTGCCGAAACTATTTTTTAAAAATTCCGCCTCTAGATAACTAGAGATATTCCTCTATTTGGGTGTACACTGAAGGCAATAAAAGCGGCTCTTCCCTTGCGGAATTTACGAATCTGGCAGAAAGGAGACGGACGCTATGCCCGTTGCTGGTTTTATTCCCCTTATGCGGGAAGACCCTCGCTACGGCTTGTTTTTGCTGATCCATATCGCTTTGCTCGCCCTGGCTTTCCTATTGGTTTTCTACACCCGGCGCATCGGCTCGACAGTGGAAAAAGTCAATTACGCGAATTTCCTGGCGCGGCTCCTCAAAGAGCAATTCAATAGCGGCGAAATCACGGAAGAGGAATACCGGCGCAGCATGTGTGAGCTCGAAGACACCGCCCGCCGGCACTTAATGCACAGGAACCACCGAAAAGAATAATGGAGGTGAGAGGCATGTGGAATTATGGACCGAATTCCGGCGGAAACGCCCTGATGTGGTTCGGTATGATCTTCGGGATCATCGTCTTGCTGATTTTCCTGGCTTTGATTGTTTGGCCGATTGCGTATGTAAGCCGGAAAAGCGCCAACGGCAGCCGGGCGCCCGAATCGAGCCGGGCCGTCGACCTGTTGAAAGACCGCTATGCCCGCGGGGAGATCGGCACGGAAAAATACCGGGAGCGTCTGCTTGAACTCGAAGACGATAAACGCGGGTAGCCGGTAAACCCAGATGCACCGACTGTTTTGAAATGTGCAGTTTCTGTGGAGTTCTCCATTTTCCGTTTAGCTTCCTTTTCACCGGGAATGAGAGGAAGGAAGCTTAAAATCTGAAAATGGAGGTTTTATTGATGGCACATGAACAACATGCAGAACTGATCAAAGCCTTGCACGATTGCGCGGCGGAATGCAACCACTGTTTTGATGCTTGCTTGCAGGAAGACGACGTGAAGATGATGGCCCAGTGTATCCGGCTCGACCGAGAATGCGCAGATATTTGCGCGTACCTGGAACATGCGATTACCCGCAACTCTCCGTTTGTTTCCGAACTGGCGGCAGTGTGCGCGACGATTTGCGAAGCATGCGGAACCGAATGCCAGAAACATGACCACGACCATTGCCAGCGCTGTGCAGAAGCCTGCTTCAAATGCGCAGAAGCTTGCAGAAGCGTTGCTTAATGCATCCATCCATGCAAAAACCCCTCCATCGCGGAGGGGTTTTTTCGTGTTTTTGCGTTGGGATGCTTTTATTTGTGTCCATTTCATTTTATTTGCGTTCAACAAAATTCGACACCAAAATCGGAGCCCCAAACCCTTTGGTTTCATGCTTTTCGCGCCGCGAAAAGCGCCCTTTCTTTTGGCATTCTTGTTTTACGCTCGCTTGGAGAAATTTACGCGCGTTCGCGAAGGCGTTACGCTCGTTCAGCGGCCGGTTATGCTCATTCAGAAAAAGTTGCGCCATTCCCCTCCCCTAGCGCGCCGACAGCACGAGCAGTTCGGGCTTTTCAAGCAGTTCTTTGACGCCGCCCATGAACCGGCCGACGGGTTCGCCGTCGATGATGCGGTGGTCGAACGTCAGCGACATGCCCATCAAGTGGCCGATGCAGATCTCGTCACTCACCACAATCGGTTGTTTCTTGATCTGGTGGACGCCGAGGATCGCAACTTCCGGATGGTTGAGGATCGGCGTCGCGTACCAGCCGCCTCCGTTGCCGGTGCTCGATACGGTGAACGTGCTGCCAGTCAGTTCCGACGGGGCCAGTTTCCGCTCGCGCGCCCGCTGCGTCAGCTCCGCGATCTCCGCCGCAATCTCGAGGACGGATTTCCGGTCGGCGTTTTTGATGACCGGCACAAGCAGCCCCTGTTCGGTCGCGGTCGCGATGCCGATGTGGATTGCCTCGTGATACCTGATTTCCATATTCTCCTCGTCGACGGAGGAATTAAAGACCGGGTACTTTTTCAAATTCTGCGTGACGGCTTTGATGACGAACGGCAAATATGTGAGCCCTTCCGCATGCGGCAGCAAGGAGCTCCGCAGCGCGACCAGCGCCGTGGCATCCACTTCATCCATGCCGGTGCACATGACGGCGTGCTGCTTTGCCGCGGTCATCCGGTTGAAAATTGCCCGGCGCGTACCCGTAATCGGCTCGGTCCGCGCTCCCGCATTTTCAGCAAAGGCCGACCGTTCCGGCATCTTGGACACCGGTGCGGCTTGTGCGGTTCCGGGAACTTGGCCAGCGCCCACTCCCAGATGCCGCTGCAGATCCGCCGCAAGAATCTTCCCGCCTTTTCCGGTCGGCGCCACCTCCCGGAGATTGACTCCAGCATCCCGTGCCGCTTTCCGGACGGACGGCGCTGCCAAGATCCGCTCCCCATGCTTCCGTTCCACCCGGTGCGACACGGGGACCGCCGGAAGCTCGATCGCTTCCGCCGCTTTTCCATGCGCCCGTTCATCCGATACATCCGTGAAAACGACAAGCGTCTTGCCGACTTTCACCTGGCTCCCTTCCGCTCCGCCGAGCGCTTGGATGGTGCCGCTGACCGGCGCGGAAATCTCGACGACCGCCTTGTCGGTCCCCACTTCGACAATGTTTTCATTTTCTTTCACTTGATCTCCCGGCTGCACTAGCCAGCGGACGATTTCCGCTTCGTGCAGCCCTTCTCCGATATCGGGCAGCGTAAAATTATAGGTCGGCATACCGTTCCTCCTGTCTCCGGTTTTATTCGTCCAAAATGGCAGTCAACGCTGCACTGATGCGTTTTTCGTTTGGCAGCCAGTCTTCTTCGACCATCGCCGTCGGGTATGGGGTATCAAAACCTGTGACCCGCAGGATCGGCGCGGACAAGCTGTAGACCGCCTTCTCGCTGATGATCGCCGCCACTTCCGCGCCGACGCCGCCGGTTTTCACCGCTTCGTGGACGATGATGGCGCGCTCCGTCTTTTCCACAGAAGCTACAATCGTTTCTACATCAATCGGCGAGACGGTGCGCAGGTCGATTACTTCGACCGACACTCCCTTCTCCCGTTGCCACCGTTCGGCGACCGCTTTGGCGGTATGCACCGGCGGCCCCCATGTGATGATCGTGACGTCGCTTCCTTCACGCACGACGTTCGCCTTGCCGATTTCGATCGTGTAATCCTCTTCCGGCACTTCTTCCTGGAAAGCCCGGTACAGTTTCATCGGCTCGAGGAATAGGACCGGATCCGGGTCGCGGATGGCCGCAGCCAAAAGCCCTTTCGCATCGTACGGCGTGCTCGGCATCACCACTTTCAACCCCGGTGTATGCGCGAACAGGCTCTCCAGACTGTCCGAATGCAGCTCCGGTGCGCGGATGCCGCCGCCGTAAGGCGCACGCACCACAAGCGGGGCAGTCCGGGTTCCGGCTGAGCGGAATCGCAGACGCGCCGCCTGTGCCGCCAATTGGTCCATTGTCTCGTAAATGAAGCCCATGAACTGGATTTCCGCGACCGGCCTCAAGCCTCTTGCCGCCATGCCGATGGCTGCACCGACGATTGCCGATTCCGCAATCGGCGTATCGACGACGCGCTTTTCGCCGAACTTTGCATACAGCTCATCGGTCGCCCGGAACACGCCTCCGTTTTTGCCGATGTCTTCACCAAGCAGGAGAACCCTTCCGTCCTGTTCCATTTCATATTGCAGAGCGCGGTTCACGGCTTGCACCATCGTCATCATCGCCATGAATATTCCGCCCCTTTCACATCAAGCTGCTGTTCTTCGAGTTGCTTGGTCTTCCGCTCGAAGACGTTCTCGAACACGTCCGCGACCTGGCTCTTCTCTTCAGCGAGCGCAATATTGAACGCCTCGGTCACTTCCTCGTCCGCCTGGCGGAACAACGCGACGTCCTGCGCTTCATCCCAAATGCCAAGCCCGGTTATGTACCGCTTCATGCGCTCCAGGGGATCTTTCTCGCCCCATTGCGCTTCTTCGTCCGGCAGCCGGTATTTCGCGGGATCGTCCGCCGTCGTATGCGGCCCTTGGCGGAACGTCACCGCTTCGAGGAGGACGGGCTCGCCGCTGCGCGCTTTTTCAATCGCCGCTTTCATCGTCTCGTAGACCGCCACGGCGTCGTTGCCGTCAACGCGGATGCCCGTGATGCCGTAAGCGAGTGCTTTCTGTGCAATCGTCGTGCTCGCCGTCTGCTTATGGATTGGCACACTGATCGCCCATTGGTTGTTCTGGACGACAAAAACAACCGGCAATTTATAGACGCCCGCAAAATTCAGCGCTTCGTGGAAGTCGCCTTCCGATGTGCCGCCGTCGCCGATATAGGCGATGCTCACGCTGTCTTCGTCCTGGTAGCGGCTCGCCCAGGCGCCGCCGACTGCATGCAGGCATTGGGCGCCGATGATGATCTGCACGGGAAATACGTTTGCCTGCTGCTGCGCAAGCCCTTCGAGATGCCCCATCGTGTACAGGAAGAAATTCGACATCGGCATGCCTTTGACGAGCGATACGCCGATTTCCCGGTAGCTCGGATACACCCAGTCGCCCTCCCGCATGGCGAATGCGCTGCCGATCTGTGCCGCTTCCTGCCCCTGCAGCGGAGCATATGTACCGATGCGCCCTTGCCGCTGGAGTTTCATTGCCCGCTGGTCGAACGTCCGCGATTTCGCCATCCATCCATACATTTCAATCAATTCTTCATCACTTATGCTGAAATCATCGCGCAGCACCTTGCCCTGTTCATCGATATAAGCCGTTGTTTCGATTTGAAGCCCTTGTTGTTGAATCCACATTTCCTGACCTCCCCAAATGATTTTTGAATAAATTTTATTTTCTGTTAATTAATTGTATAATAGATTGACACGGTGTCAACTTCTCTTTTCCGGATTTTTCATTCCATCATAAAAAACCTTCCGCAAGGGAAGGTTTTATTTGAAAAGGCCGTATGTATACAGTTCCACAATATTGTGTGCGATTTCTTCAGCGGACTTTACGTTTTTGCCGAGTGCGATTTTCCAGACGTATTTCTCGGCCGGGTAATACAGCGAACCGGCGATGACCAGCGAATCGTAATGGGGATTGCGGCTGAGCCCTTTCGCCTTTACGATGTCGACGTTTTTCGCGATGCGGGCGATAAAGCGCTCCGTGATCTCATCCCAGCGGACGCGGACCATTTCGGAATGGCCGAACGCTTCGTAGAACAGCGCCAGCCAGTCGCGGTGAAGCGATGCCAGCCCAAGAAAGCTCTTCGTGTTCGCCAGCGTGAAACGGAACGCTTCCTCTTTTGACGTCGGGGTGTATTCGGCAGTGGCGATTTCATAAAAGTCGCCCATGATGTCTTCCATAATTTCCAGCAGCACTTCGTCCTTGCCGGCCGGAAAATGGGCATAGACCGTGCCGTAGCCGATTTTTGCGCGGCTTGCAATGAGCGATACCGTCGTTTCTTTATAGCCGTTTTCGCTGAACGCTTCCCGTGCCGCCCCGAGAATCTTTTCCCGCGTCCGGCCGCCGCGCTCCGTCATGCCGTCCTTTTTCGCCATTGCCATGTCCCCACCCCCTAAGTGTCATTATTTTAGCATAAAGCGGTTTTTGATAGAAAAGAAAATTCTGCGCGGCGCTTCCAGCCGACGAAAAACGGCACCAGAATCGCGGGGATTCGGGTGCCGTCTTTTGTTATTCCGAGCTTCAAATTCAGTTGCCGCTATGGCCTTCGCCGGAGCCATGCCCGTTCTTCATTGCTTCTTTCGCTTTCGCCATCGCTTCTTCAGCAGCGCGGATTTCCTCGTCCGATACGTCGCCGACAACCAGCTGCTGCGTCGGCATCGTATGCATCCCTCGCGCCGTTATGTGCGGGATGAAATAATAGACGCCTTCTTCGCCGAACGTGTGCTTAACGGAATAAACGCCGTCTTCCACATCCGTATAATCGATTTTCACGCTTTCGTCTTTCTTGCCGGCTTCGAACACTTCGAACTTCACTTCATCCGCATCGTCCACCGCATCACCGCCTTGCGACACATATGCTTCGAGCGTCCATTCGCCCGTTTCGCCTGCCGCTTCGGTCAGCACTTCAACTTCCAATGGATGCACTTCCTGCTCCGCAGCCGAGGCGCTGTCCGCGCGCTCCTCTTCCGCGCTGCAGCCAGCGAGCAGCAAGCCGAACGCACCCAAAACCAATAACTTCTTCATGAATAAACCCTCCATTAAACTGAAATTGTTCCAATACGATCAGCTTAATGGGCAATTGTGAAACGCTTGTGAAATAAACGGAATAAAATTGTTCTGACAACTCAAAAGAGGCATGGCTCGATTGGCGCCATGTCTCTTTTCATCCAAACTTTCCATGCCCAGCCGGAATCAGCTCAGCTCGGCGAGCGGCAGCCGGACCTCGACCTGCGTGCCTTCGCCTTCTGCCGACGTTACGTTCAGGCGGCCGCCGTGGAGCTCGGCAATCTCTTTGACGATCGACAAGCCGATGCCCGCCCCGCCGCCGTTCCGGGTGCGGCCCCTTTCGGCCCGGTAAAAGCGCTCGGCCACATGAGGCAAATGCTCCGCCGCGATTCCCGGTCCGGTATCGGTTATACGCAGCACGGCTTCGCGGCCTTCTGCTTCGAGGCGGACCGTGATCGCACCGCTGTCCGGCGTATAGGCAATGGCGTTGTCGAGCAGATTGACCACCACTTGCAGCAGCCGGTCTTCGTCGCCATAGACGAGCACTTCTTCGTCCAGGGCTGCTTCGAGCCTCTGATTTTTCCCTTGCCATTTCACGGCGGTGTTTTCGATGCCCGAGCGCACGATTTCACTCAGCGGCAGCAGGTCATGGGCCATGTCTCCGCCTCCGCCTTCAAGCTTCGCCAAATCCAGAATCTGGCTGACCATGCGTTCCATGCGCTCCGATTCCCGGTACAAGATGGCCGCGATTTGCAGCTGGTCCGCACCGGGCTCTTGCAGCCATTCGCTATAGCCTTTCATATAGCTAAGCGGCGTCCGGAGTTCATGGGACAGGTTCTGCAGGAATTCGCGTTTCTTCTCATCTTCTTCGCGGATCGAAGCGGCCATCGCATTGAACGAACGTGTGAGGTCGCCAACTTCATTGTTTACAGCGGGTGCCGCTCTGCCCTCAAAACGGCCAGCCGCCATGGCGTCCGAAGCATTCCGCAGCTCCACCACCGGCCCGATGAATTCCTTCTGGATGCGGCGGCGGATGGCGTAAAGCGCTGCGAGCGCAAGCGCCCCCGATGCGAGCAGGACCGGCAACACATTCAGGAATGCCTCGCTGAGTTCCGATACCGGCCGGTACGCGAACACGAGCGCCCGCAAATTCCCTTCCTCGATGACGGGCAGCGCCACCCCGATCAAATCCGCATCGACATAGGCGTTGCGCCGCTCGACGACCACCGCTTCGCCTTGCGACAGCTTTTCGCGCTCTTCGAAATTGATGATGACATCCCCTTCCGGCGCTTGCAGCGGCAAGGCCGCCCCCAGCACCATCGGATCATCGATGGCGAGCGCGTCGAATCCCGCGCCTTCCAAAAAGGCGAGGATCCGTTCGAGTTCGGCTGCGTCACCCGCCACATACGCCTCGCGCAGCGCTTCGGCCAAGTCGTAGAGCTGTCCGCGCTCCGCTTCGACGTAAACTTCGTCATAGACCGAATATGCGACAAACAGCAACAGCGCGATGCCGGCGAATGAAATCCCGGCGAACAGAAGCCATAATTTCGTTTTTACGGAACGGTAAGGCTTCATCGCTTCACCAGCTTATAACCGAGGCCCCAGACGGTCTCGATCGCCCCGCCTGCTTCACCGAGCTTGATCCGCAGCGTCTTGATGTGGGTGTCGACTGTCCGCGTAGTGACGTTATATGCCTGTTCGCCCCATAGCTTCTCCATCAATTGCTCGCGGGAAAATACCTGCTCCGGATGCTTCAGCAAAAACGCCAGCAGATCGAATTCGCGCCGCGTCAGCACAACTGGGGAACCTCCGACCTTCACCGTGCGCATCTTTTCGTTCAGCGCGAGGGGACCATTTGTCCATTCCTCTTCCGCGTCCGGGACCATTGCCCGGGTGCGCCGAAGGATCGCTTCAATGCGCGCGAGCAGTTCCTGTTTCGAGAACGGCTTGACCATGTAATCGTCCGCCCCTGCCCGCAGCCCTTTCACTTTGTCCGCTTCGCTTCCGGCAATGGCCGTCAGCATCAGGATCGGCACGGACGTGAAGCGTCGGATCTCGGCACAAGCGGCAAAGCCATCCATGCCGCCCATCATCACATCAAGAATAACAAAATCAACCGGCTCCGCCTGCAAACGGCGGATTCCCTCTTCGCCGCTTGCTGCCGCCGCGACGCTGTAGCCCGCACCTTCAAGCATAAGCCGCAGCAGATCCTGCATTGTCCCTTCATCATCAATCACCAGGATTTTCATCATCTTCCCCCTCCAGCACCATCGCGTGCGGCCCGGAAGCCGTCGGAATCTCTTTTGTAACCGTAAAGCTTTCGGCGTCGATTTCCGTGACCACATCGGCGTCCATGCTGCTGACGTATAATTTGCCGCCGGACAGGACCGCGTAGTACGGATTGTCGCCCACGGCCACTTTGCCTTCCGGCTCGAGCGTTTGTCCGTCCAGCTTCACGACGTCGTGCGATCCATGGTTCAGCACGAAAAGGTCTCCGCCGCCCGCGATGATTTCAACCGGCATCAGCCCCGTCTTCACGGTTTGGACCGTCTTTTCCTCATCAAACGAATAGCGGTAGACGCTGTCGTTCAGCGTGCCGTAAGGGCCGTGGCCCCCGACGACGATGCCGCCGTCGATTACGGCGATGCCGTTCGGCCGGCCGATGATGTCGAGGCTTTCTTCCACCGCCATGGTTTCCGTATCGATCGCCTGCACCGTATGGCCGTAGACATTCGTCACATACAGCTTCGTTCCGTCTACAGCCATTGAATGCGGATGGCTGCCGGTTTCTGCGGTTTCTTCAACAGCGAACGGCGCCAGCGCAATCCGGGAAATCCGATTGGCATCCGCATACGCCGCATACAGCTTGCCGCCGGCATACGCTAACTTCGTGATGCCTTCGCCCGCTTTGCCGAGCGGTTTCAACTTCTGCGTCTCCAGGTCGAGCGCATACAGTTCGTCCTCTTCTTTAGCAGCGAGCACAAGGCGTCCGTCCGCCATCACCATGTCCGAGGCGATGAACGGCAGCTCGAGCTCCGCCTGCACTTCTCCGTTGCCGATGACCGTCAACACCGGCTCTTTAATATGCGACACGAACAGCTGGTTCTCGCCTTCCGGCCAGTCGTAGCTCTCCCCGGAACATGCTCCGAGCAGCAACATGAGCGCCGCCGCACCGAGCGCCCCTATTTTGTGTTTCATTCCAATCATCCTTTGCTCCATCATGTGGAAAGTATACAACGGAAATGCGAAATCCATGTGAAGTTCCGCTCAATTTCCACGGAAAATTGCGAAATGGCGCTAGACGGTTCGGCGAATAAAACCGAAACACTTCAGCAATAAAAAAAGACAGCCCAAATTGCAGGCTGCCTTCATTTGCCATCGCGTTTCTTTGCGTTCAACAGGATTTATTTGCGTTTAATTGATTTTATTTGTGTTCAGAAGTTTTTATTTGCGCTTAAATTTTTTTATTTGCGTTCACGGCCTGTTTCTTTGCGTTCAACAAAATTCGACACGAAAATCAAAGCCTCCTCCTTCGATTTCCTGCTTTTCGCTCCGCGAAAAGCGCACTTCTTTGGGTGGGCTAGGTTCTACGCTCGTTCAGAAATTTTTACGCTCGTTCAGAAGATTTTACGCTCGTTCATAAATCCGTTACGCTCGCTCAGAACCATTTACGCTCGTTCAACAAAATTCGACAATAAAAGCCGCGCCCCGGTTCAGCGCAGCCCCTTGTGGTTCACCCATTTATAGCCGATGCCCCACACCGTCAGGAAATGGTCATCGATCGGAAAGCCGGAATGGCGGACTTTCTCGCGGATGTTGCGGACGTGCGAGTCGACCGTGCGCCCTTCGGTTTCCGAGTTGAATCCCCAGATAAGTTCGAGCAGCCGGTCCCGTTCGAACACTTTGTTCGGGTGCTTCATGAGGAGGCCGAGCATCGCGAATTCCTTCGGCGTCAGCCGAATCGGCTCCCCGCGGTACGCCAGCTCGAAGCGGTCTTCGTCCCACACGAGCCCGTCCGTCTCAAGCCGGTTCACGGGTCCGCTCCTGCGCAGCAAAGCTTCCATCCGGGCGAGCAATTCCTCTTCGCCGAACGGCTTGGTCATGTAATCGTCCGCGCCGAGGCGCAGGCCTTTGACGACGTCTTCCTCCTGCTCGCGCGCCGTCAGCATGATGATCGGCACATTCGAGAAGCGCCGGATTTCGCGGCATACTTCCCAGCCGTCCATCTCCGGCATCATGACGTCGAGGATGACGAGGTCCACCGGCTCTTCTTCCAGGAGCGCGAGCGCTTCCCGGCCGCTTTGCGCTTTCAGGCACACGTAATGATGCGGCTTCAAATAAAGCGCCACGAGTTCGAGCATCCGTTTTTCATCATCGACCAGCAACACTTTCCGCACTGCCATCCCCCCTTTCCAGCCGGATCGCTGCCACTGTGCCCGATCCAAGCTTGCTTTCGATTTCGATCACGCCGCCGTGCAGCTTGACGATCTCCTTGGCGATTGCCAGGCCGAGCCCGGAACCGCCGCTGTCGCGCGACCGTGATTTTTCGACGCGGTACAGCCGCTCGAAGACATACGGCAATTCCTCCGCCGGAATCCCTTCGCCTTCGTCATGGATGCGGATGACGACTTTGCCGTTTTCTTCCGTGCAGCTCATCGACACTTGCGATCCCGCCTCCGAATGCTTGCGGGCATTGTCGAGGATGTTCAGCAGCACCTGCTGGATGCGTTCGGGGTCCCAATACACCAGTCCTTCGCTTTCGCAATCCACTTGGAGCCGGATATGGTCGCGCTCAAACGCCGGTTTGACGAGCGCGGCGGCCGACTGCAGCAGTCCGCCGACATCGACCGCTTCCCGCTTGATTTCAAACTGGAGCCGGTCGAGCTTCGCCAATTCAAATAAATTCTCGATCAGCCGCGCCAAATGCGCCGACTCCTCGCGGATGATGCCGACATATTCCTTCCGCTCGCTTTCGTTAAGTTCCGGCCGGCCTAAAATATCCGCATAGCCTTTGATATAGGTCAGCGGCGTCCGCAATTCATGCGAAATCGCCGCGAGAAATTCATTGCGCGCGTTTTTCAGGCGGTCCAGGTCCCCCGACAAACAGGTGATGGCGTTCGCCAGTTCCCCCAGCTCGTCGTTCCGGTCCGTCGACAAATCGACGCGATGATTTCCCCGGCTCAGCTGTTCCGTCGCTTCTTTCATGCGGATCAACGGCAAAGTGATGAACCGCGACAGCAGCAGCACCGTCACCACCGTCAACAGCACGGTGATCAATCCGGCTGCAAGAAACTGGTTCTGCAGCCCTTTCACCATGCGTTCGATGCCGGCCGTATCCGAAAACATGAAAACATGTCCAGCATGTTCGCCGCCGATCGTGATGGGGCTGTCCGCCGCAATATAACGCTTGTCATCCCATTCTTTCTCGATCACTTTGCCTTCAGGCGATTCCGAATCGTAGTCGATGTGGCCGAGCACTTCCAGCATTTCCGGTTCCAAGGGATCGGAATTGATGAGGATCTCCCCGTTTTCGTCAGTGATCACTGCAATAAACGCTGATTCCGCTTCCATCATGCCGACATGTTCGAGCGTCATTGGCTCGAAATTGTCGGCAAGCACTGCACTATGGGTCTCGCCGCGTGCGAGCAGGCTTTCCATCACTTCATCGACCCGCTGGTTGACGAGCGTCGCGTACAGCGTCGCAAACAGCAGCGCTTCGATCAGCAGCAGGAAGACGAAAAACAACAAGCCGATTTTCAATGAGAGTTTATTGAACATAAGCACCTCTTAAAGGCAACCCCGTTGCCGGCGGTTTTATTTGACTTGCCCGTCTTTCATGATCTGAGTCCATTCGGCCCCTCGGTCGCCGGAAATGAACGCCTGTCCTTTGACGGTGTAGATTGCCAGTTCATCCGGCTTCTGGGCGATGTAAAGAACGCCGTCCTCCGGCAGTTCCGGCAGCGGCAAGGTTTCCTTTTCGCCGCTTTCCAAATTGTATTCCACCAATTCCGAGACCGTTTCATAGCTTGCGTAGTACAGAGCGTCTTCGCTGAATGAAAGCGCCGTGCCGAATTGTCCGTCGCTTGTCAGCGCCTTGAACGAATCGCCGCCGTCTTCCGACAGGTAAACGCCTGTCGATGTGGCCGCAGCAATCACTTGCGAATCATCCGGATGCATCGCCAGGAAGGACAGTTCGCCTTCCAGCCCTTCTGCCGCCGTTTCGGTCCAGTCTTTCCCTTCGTTTTCACTGCGGTAGAATCCAGCGCCCATGCCGGAATTCGGCTGCGGATTCATAACGAACATGTGATGGCTGCGGTAGCCCACCGCCATTGCATGGAAATCCGTCTCGCCCTGGAAGCCCATATGCTCGAGCGAACGCCCGCCGTCCATGCTGCGCTGGATGCCGATCGGGTTCATCATGCCGGAGCCGTGCCCCGGATGGCCCGATGTGTAGAAGCCGCGGTCCACTGCGTTAAAGCCCATATAATCGTTGTGCATGCCGTCCGTTTCAAACCATTTGCCATCGCGGTAGATTTTCAATCCTTCGTGCGAGGCGAAATACAGCCCGTCGCCTTCAACGTAGCCCAGGCCGTGCACGTGCTCGAGCGTACCGCTGAAATCCACGACAAAATCATCTGCTTTCAGGCTGTCCGGAGCCGCCTCTTCTGTTTTAGTTCCAGTTCCGCCCTCATTCTCCGCCGGTTCCGGTTCGCTTTCGTTTTCAGCCCCGCAGCCTGCAATGATCAACGCCGACAGCGAGACCGCCATCCATAACTTTCTGTTCATGAGAAATTGCCACCCTTCCGTATTCTGCTCCCTCCATTATACCGGAAAACTTTCGATTTTCTGTGCAGACGCCTCTGCACATATTCTGCACAAACGCTGGGTATAGTGGAAGGACACTAACAGCGAGAGAGGGATATCGATGATAAAGAAGAAATTTCAACTTAGCGCCTTATCAGCCGTTGCAGCGTTCACGCTTGCAGCATGCGGCGATTCCGGCGAACCGCAGATGACCCAGGAAACCGAAGTCGAAGCTCCGGAAAAAACGACTGAAGATGCCAGCCATGGCGACCACAGCACGATGGACCATTCCGGTTCCGGCGAGATTCCGGAAGGGCTCGAGGAAGCGAGCGATCCGACCTATCCGAAAGGCAGTACTGCCGTGATCACCGCTGACCATATGGACGGCATGGAAGGCAGTGAAGCGACGATTGTCGGTGCATTCGATACTACGGTCTACGCTATCACATACACGCCGGAAACCGGCGGCGAACCGGTCGAGAACCATAAATGGGTCATCCATGAAGAACTTGAGGACCCTGGCAGCGAACCGCTCGCAGCAGGCGATGAAGCCGTCATTGCAGCCGACCACATGGAAGGCATGATCGGCGCGACTGCCACGATCGACTCGGCCGAAGAGACGACCGTCTACATGGTCGATTTTAAAACAGCCGACGGCCAGGAAGTCACCAACCACAAATGGGTGACCGAAAGCGAACTGGCAGCCGAATAAACCCAGAAACCCCCGTGCCGAAAGAATGGCACGGGGGTTTTGTATGCAGCGCTAGTTTTTTGTCCGGCGATGTTCTATGAGCGGTTGTTGGAATTCTATGAGCGGTTTTCCGAATTCTATGAGCGGTTCCGGAAAGTCTATGAGCAGTTTTCGGAGTTCTATGAGCGGTTTCCAGCTTTCTATGATCATTCACCCAGAAAAGGGCTGCAAATCACAGCCTATTTCCCGGTTTCATTATCATATCAAGGCGGTTACAAGCGATGATCGCAGCGTTTCATTGCCGCTTTTCCCGGACCAGCTGATAGGCCTCTTCATCGACAATCAATGTGACATCCGGATGCTTCCACAAGAACGAAGCCGGAAAGCTGTCGGTGATTCTCCGTTCCATGAACTGCATTACTGCCGGCGCTTTTTTCGCCCCGGATGCCAACAGCAGGATTTTCCTGCTTTTCAGAATGGACGCGATGCCCATCGTAATGGCATGCGTCGGCACTTCTTCCGGGGAAGCGAAGAATCGCGCGTTGTTCTCTCGGGTCGAATCCGTAAGGGCGACGCAATGGGTGAGGCTGCCCTCCGGCGTTCCGGGTTCATTGAAGCCGATATGGCCGTTCGTGCCGAGTCCGAGAATCTGCAGATCCGGCGGCCCGATGCGGTCAATCAGCGCTTCATAGCGCCGGCATTCCGCTTCAACATCCACCGCCCGGCCATCCGGAATATGGGTATTCGCATGCGGTATATCGATTGCCTTGAACAGGTGCTCGTTCATGAAGCTGCGGTAACTGTTGGGGTGGCCGTCCCCAAGCCCGCGGTATTCATCCAGGTTGATTGTTTGCACATGTCTATAAGAAACCCCGCGCTGCCGGAAGCCTTCCGCCATTTTTTCGTAAAGCCCGATCGGTGTCGAGCCGGTCGCAAGCCCCAGAACAAAATGGCTGTTGCTGAGGACTTGCTGTTCAACGATTGCCGCTGCTGCACTGCTCAATTCTTCGAAGTCCGCCACTTCGATCAATTTCACATTCATTGTACTCGCTCCTTCGCATAAGCGATGTTCCCCCAGCAAATGGTCATCTGCACATTCAATCCGCTGTCCAAAATGGCAATGTCCGCGTCGCGTCCGGCTTCAATCTTCCCTTTATTGGCGAGGCCCAGTTCTTTGGCCGCATTGGCTGAAGTCATCGCCACCAATTCTGAAAGTGTGCAGCCCGTCGCAGACCGCATATTTTTCACCGCGTCTTCCATCGTCAATATGCTGCCGGCGAGCCTGCCGTTCGAAAGCCGCGCGCCATCCGCGCCGACTTCGACATTCTGTCCGCCGAGGTCGTACGTTCCCGGCGCTAACCCTTTCGCCCGCATGGAATCGGTGATCAGCACGAGCCGCTCCGCCCCGATTTGGTGGTACGCCATCTCGACCGCTTTCGGATGGCTGTGAATAAAATCGGCGATGATTTCCACCATCAGCCCGTCTTCAAGCAAAGCCGCACCGACCACTCCGGGTTCGCGGTGGTGGAACGAGCTCATCTGGTTATAGAGATGCGTCACATGGCCCGCGCCCGCAGCCATTGCGGCTTTCGCTTCCGCAAAGCTTGCGTCCGAATGGCCGATCGAAACCACCACGCCTTCTGCTGCAGCCTGCTCGGTAAAAGCCAATCCGTTTTCCGTCTCCGGAGCAATCGTCACCATCCGGATCCGTCCGCCGCTTTGCCGCTGCCATCTCTCGAATTGCGGAAAGCTGGGCGCCACGATGTGTTCGAGCGGCTGAGCTCCTGGCTGTTTCGCGGAAATGAACGGCCCTTCCAAGTGGATGCCGAGCATTTCCGCTTGAGCGCCATTAGCCGTGAATCGGGCGGCATTTTCAAGCGCCGCAGAAATGGCCGCATCCGATTGCGTCATCGTGGTCGCCAGAAAACCTGTCGTGCCTTCTCTCGGCAAAGCACTGGCTAACCCGCCCAGCGCTTCCGGTGTGGCGTCCATGGCGTCGAACCCGGCAGCGCCGTGGATATGGACGTCAATAAACCCGGGCACCGCTTTCCAATCCTTGCCAGCAGCATCGATCCGCAAATCAGCGTCCGCGGAAATGGAAGCGGCCACTTGGGTGATCTTGCCTTCTTCTATTAAAATATCGCCGGTAAAGCTGTCGGTTTCTGAATCCGCAATGGTGATGCCGGTAATCAGCAAAGATTTCTCCATTTCGACCACTCCTTGCGAAAAGCCGAGAACACCACGAGGATCTTGCCGGCCTTGCCGCTGTCATTATCGGACTTTTATTAATAAACGTGCTTCATCCTGTTCTCCGGCAAACCAACTGGAGAGCAGGTTTGGTTATTTTTATCATACCCATCGCGCCATGGCGCTTCAAATCTTTTACATCGGCTTGCCGGTGGCTTTTGCCGCTGTCCCTGGCTTCTATAGAGTGGTACGCGGAAGCAGCTGCGGCTTTATTTTCGGCTCAAGCGTTCAATGACGTTTGCCAGCAGCAGCGTCCGTTCGGCCAGCGACGGGATATACAAGTACTCGGATTCCTGATGGGCATCAGCGCCGCACGGGCCAAGGCCATCAATCGACGGGATGCCAATGGCCCCCGTCAGGTTGCCGTCCGAACCGCCGCCGCTCTTTTCGTGCTTCAGATCCAGCCCAATGGCCGCTCCTTCCTCGGCTATGATGCCGATCAGCGCTTCCGCTTCCGCCGTCAAATTCCAGGCCGGGCGCGTGATATTGCCGGTCAATCGGAGCACGGTTCCCGGCACTTCTGAATAGCTGCAGATTTCCTTGATCGCCGCATCGACCGCTTCGCCGTCTTCCCGCGTCTCAATCCGGACATCAATCGCTGCTTCGGCAGACGGCGCAATCGTATTGACCGACGTGCCGCCTTTGACCAAGCCGACATTGACATTGATGCCTTTTTCACGATCCGTCAGTGCATGTAGTTTGACGATTTTTTTCGCCAGTTCTTCGATGGCGCTGATGCCGTTTTCCGGTTCGATGCCGGCATGAGCGGATTTGCCCTGCACAGCCAAAAAGTATTTGCCGCCGCCTTTACGCTCGGAGACCAAATTGCCGTTTTGCGCAGGTTCCAAAATCAATGCGTATTTTTTCGTCCCGGCGACGCGTTCGATCAGTTCCCGGGAGCCGACCGAGCCGATTTCCTCGTCGGTATTGAAAACGAGTTCGACGTTCTTATAAGATTCACTGCCGCTTTCCTGCAGCGCCTTCAGCGCATACAAAGCCGTGGCGATGCTCGCTTTCATGTCGATGACGCCCGGACCGTACGCGTAGTTGCCTTTTCTCGTAAACGGGCGCTGCCCCGCCGTCCCTTCGCCGAACACCGTATCCATATGCGCGATCATGACAATTTCCGGCTCCTTCGCACCGGGATGCCGGAGCACGAGGTTATTGCCGAAGCGCACTTGTTCATGCACGTTTGTTTCAAATCCGATTCCCGCGAACTCCGCACTGAGCACTTTTCCAACATGGTCGAGGCCGTCTTTCATATAAGATCCGCTGTCGATGTTGACCAGTGTTTCGATCAGCTTGAGCATGTCGTCTTCCCTTTGATCAATAAACGCTTTCATTCCCCACACTCCTTTTTCCCAATTATCCCATAGATCCGATTCCGGGTACCAGGCTAACACAAAACGCCCCTCCGGCGCAGTGGCGGATGGGCGTTTTCAAAATTTGTATAACCGTTATTTCTGTTGTCTCGGGCGGATCAGGATTTCATTGACATCGACATACGCCGGCTGTTCGACGGCATAGGAAATTGCCCGGGCGATGTCTACCGCCTCCAGGAATTTCATCTCGCCGCCGGATGCGAACATATCGAGGATGTCCTGGTCGGTAATGTGTGTCGACAGTTCGGTTGCGACCGCTCCCGGTGAAATGATCGTCGCACGGATGTCCATTTCCGGATCGAGTTCCTGGCGCAGGCCTTCGGTGATCGCGCGGACCGCGAATTTCGTTCCGCTGTAGACAGCGCTTCCCGGCGTCACGTCATGCCCGGCAACCGACGCCACATTGATGATGTGCCCGGATTTCTGCTCTTCCATCTGCGGAAGCACGGCTGCGATGCCGTACAGCACGCCTTTGATGTTGACGTCGACCATCTGGTCCCATTCGCCGATTTTCCGTTTGTTCATGAACGACAGCGGCATCAAGCCGGCATTATTGACGAGGACGTCGATGCGGCCAAACTTTTCGATTGTCGCATCCGCAAGCGCCTGCATCTCGTCTGCAGACGTCACGTCCGTCGCTTTAAATTCGGCGGTGCCGCCTATTGCTTCGATTTCCTGCTTCAATTGGACCAGGCGATCTTCGCGGCGTGCCGCGAGCATCACCGAATAGCCTTTTCTGGCAAGCTCTTTTGCTGTCGCTTGCCCGATGCCGCTGCTCGCGCCTGTAATGATTGCTGTTTTTTGGTTTGCCATGTTTTATTCCAACTCCGTTTCTTCTAGTAGGTGCCTCTTGCCTCAAGTAAACTCTACCTTCTGCACCTGCCGCTGTAAACCTATCCGCCTGCAATGTGGTATGTTGGAAGGAACAACACTTGAAAGGTGGAAACGCCCGTGCACGCCCATCAACCTTTAACGATCGACTTGCCGCAGGAATTCGACTTTGCGGCGAACCTCGCCTATATGCAACGGAATTCCAAAGAATGCATGTACGCGATTGACAATGAAACCATTACCCGCGCCTTGGAGATCGGCGGCGAACGCCTGTTGATCCGAGTCAGCGCGCATGAAAACCGGCAGCTGCTGGTGCATTTCTTATCCGGCGTCCGGGTGGACGGCGTTGAACTCTATATCCGCGACTGGTTCGACCTCGGCACTGATCTTGCGCCGTTCTATGAAATGGCGAAAACCGATCCACTTCTCCGAAGCACTGTCGAAGCCCATTACGGCCTACGCAACATCGGGCTGCCTGACTTGTTCGAAGCGCTGTGCTGGGGCATCCTGGGCCAGCAGATCAATCTGGGCTACGCCTATACGCTGAAGCGCCAGTTTGTCGAGAATTTCGGCGAAGCGGTGGAACATGAAGGCGTACCGTAATGGATCTTCCCTTCCTATGAAAAAATTGCGGAATTGTCGCCGGAAGATATGGGCGACATCAAGATGACCGTCAAGAAAAGCGAATACATCATCGGCGTCGCGCGTCTTATGGCGAGCGGCGAATTGTCGAAAGAAGGGCTGCTCGCGCTCGGCAGCCTGCACGCCATCGAGAAAGAGCTGATCCGCATCCGCGGCATCGGCCCGTGGACCGCCAATTACGTGCTGCTCCGCTGCCTCCGCTACCCGGATGCTTTTCCGGTCGATGACGTCGGCCTCATCAACGCCATCAAATTCCAGCTCGGCCTCGACCGCAAACCGACCAAAGCGGAAATCCTTGAGCTCGCTGTTCCGTGGGAAAATTGGAAAGCATACGCGACGTTTTATTTGTGGCGGGTGCTTTATTGAAAAAACCGGACCTCCGGCAAGCGCGGAGGTCCGGTTTTTATTTTGCATGCGGTTTGATTGGGTCAGGGGATTTTTTTAAACATCGATAGGAGTGCCAGAAACGTCGATAGAAATGCTGAAAACGTAGATAGAGACAATCAAAACATCGATAGAACCACCTGCTAACGAGGATAGAAACGCCGGAAACGATGATAGAAAACGTAATAGCTCCCCCTGCCTCTTTCACTACACAAAAAAAACGCCAACGCAAAATCATGCCGCTGGCGCTTCTTTTATTTTTCCACTTTCACCATGCCATATGAAGTGATGGCGTTCCACATCGATTCGGGGATGTCGAGCTTGCCGACCATCTCCTGCGGAATCGTTTCATGGATTTCCTGTTCTTTGCCTTGTTTCACTTTTTCGGTCCATTCCGGATCGACCAGCGCTTGGCGACCCATTGCGACGATATCGGCGCCTTCTTCGAGCGCTGCCACAGCGTCTTCAGGTTTTTTGACACTGCCGACCACGACAAAGGGCACGCGGCCGTTGATTTGCTTCGACAGGATTTCGACGATGCTGCCTTGTTCTGCTGCACCGCGCGGCTGTTTCTTGAATTCGAATAACGACACGTGGATGTAATGGATGCCGCTCTCGATCAATTTCTCGACGAGCACTTTTGTTTCTTCAATCGTGTAGCCGACCGAGTCCTCGTTGTTTTCTTCCGGCGACAAGCGGTAGCCGATGATAAAACTGTCGTCTGCGTATAGCGCAGCTGTCTTCTTCACTTCGGCCAAAACCGCCATCGAGAAGCTCAAACGGTTTTCCAGGCTGCCGCCCCATTTGTCTTCGCGCTGATTGAATGTCTTGGAGACGAATTGCTGGATCAAATACGTGTTGGCGCCGTGGATTTCCACGCCGTCAAAACCGGCTTCGATCGCGCGGCGCGTCGTTTCGCCGAAATCACGGATGATGTCGTCGATTTCAGCTTCTGTCAATGCGCGCGGCGTCGGTTTGCCTTCCGGCGCAGGCACGGCACTTGGTGCCACCGTTTCATTGGCAGCGATCAAGTCCGGCTGGCCTTGGCGCCCGCCGTGCTGCATCTGCAGAATCGCCTTGCTGCCGTTCGCTTTCATTTCCTGCGCCAATAACTTCAAGCGCGGCAGGGCTTTGTCGTCAAACCCGATAAACTGGTTCGGGAACGCGATGCCGTTTTCAGAGATTGCGATGCAGGCAGAAACGAACAGGCTGCCGATGCCGGAACGGCGGTTGTAGTATTCCAGTTCCGCGTCCGATACTGTGCCGTCCGGATTGCCGGAATAAGTAGTCATTGGTGCAACGCCCAAGCGGTCCTGCAGCACCACGCCGTTCGGCAAAGTGATTTCTTCGAATAATACTTTATAGTTTGGATTCATGTGAATTCCTCTTTTCTTTGTCTATAGGTATATCAAAATAGCATACACCCCTTGCCAGGACAAGAATCCTGCCTGGCAGACGATAATTTTTGACCCTCTTGATGGGCAGTGGTACGCTTTTCTCGAATCTGCTTTTGAAGGAGGAATTTCATTGATCCCGAAAACTTATAAAGAAATCCATTTGGCAAACCGTCCCGAGGGACTGCCTGCCGACGAAGACTTTGCGTTTATCGAAAAGGAAATTCCCGAACTGGGCGCCGGCGGAATCTTATTGAAAACCTTGTACTTGTCGGTCGACCCGTATATGCGCGGACGCATGCGGGATGTCAAATCCTACATTGCGCCGTTCGAACTGAACAAGGCCATCACAGGCGGAGTGCTCGCGGAAGTTGTTGAATCGAATTCAGAAGAGTTCCAAAAAGGCGACATTGTGAGCGGCCATCTCAATTGGGCTGAGTACAACGTGTCAAAAGGCAAAGGGCTGCAGAAAATCGATCCAGCCGCCGCTCCGATCACGGCGCGGATGAGCATCCTTGGCATGACCGGCTTGACGGCGTATTTCGGTTTGCTGGATATCGGCAAACCCCAGCCGGGCGAAACCGTCATAGTATCAGGCGCGGCCGGAGCTGTCGGATCGGCAGTCGGCCAGATCGCCAAACTGAAAGGCGCCCGAGTAGTGGGCATTGCAGGATCGGATGAAAAAATCGATTACTTGATTAATGAACTAGGGTTCGACGCAGCTGTCAATTACAAGAAAGACAGCTTCGTGGAAGACTTAAAGGCCGCACTACCTGACGGCGTCGATGTCTATTTCGACAATGTTGGCGGCGACGTCTCGGATGCGGTCATCTCGGAACTCAACAATAACGCCCGCATTCCGCTGTGCGGCACGATTTCATCGTATAATTCAGAAGGCGAAGACATCGGTCCGCGGATGCAGTGGAAATTCATCAAGACCAGCTCGATGATGAAAGGCTTCACAATCGGCGATTACGCAAAAGACTTCCCTAAGGGTGCAGCCGAACTTGAAAAATGGCTGCAGGAAGGAAAATTGAAATACGAAGAAACGATTGTTGAAGGCTTTGAAAACACGCCGGATGCATTCCTCGGCCTGTTCAAAGGCACGAACCTCGGCAAACAGCTCGTGAAAGTCGCCGATCCGGAATTCGCTAAATTATAATAATAAAAGCCGTCCAGCTGGACGGCTTTTTCTGTGGACAAAATGGCATATATAGATGTAATCCTTTTATAGATCTTTAAGAAACCGAAAAACAGTCCGCGGGATAATGAATATCAACTCCGCCAGGTTTCCCGCAAATTCCAGTACATCCCAAATCCAGCCCTTGCCTTTCTTCTCTTTCTTTTTCATCCCGCATCCCCCTTTTAAAAAGTATACGCGGCAATCAAAGAAAAGGTTTCATTCGCCCAGCAGCCCGAATGCTTCTGCGAGCAGCCGCAGCGTCGCCAGCCGGTTGTCCGCACCGGAAATGTTCGGGATGACGGTGATTTCATCTGCATCGAAGAGCTCCGCAATCCGTCCGATTTCCGCTCGGACGGTATCTGGCGTCCCGATGATCATCCGGCTGCGGTTGCGTGCGATTTTCTCCTGTTCGCTTGCGCTGAAGCCGCGGCGCTCCGCTGTTTCCACCGACGGATAATACGGAGGCGGCGTATCGGACTCCACGAACAGGAGCCACAGGTCGAATGCTTTCGCGAGGCGCTCGGCTTCTTCTTCCGTTTCGGCAATGACGACGAACATCGCAATGATCGTCTTCGGCTCCTGCAACAGCTTCGACGGCCGGAAATTGCTGCGGTATGCGGCAACCGCCTGAACGCCTGTATCCGACGGCTTGGCGAAATGGGCATAGGCGTAAGCGAGGCCGTTCTTGGCAGCGAGCCGCGCGCTGCCTTCGCCGGTTCCAAGCAGCCACATCTCCGGCGCCGTTTCCGTGACAGGCGTCGCGATGAGCTGCCGGAAGCGGTGCGTGCTCTCCGTATCGTCGATGAAGTATTTCTGCAGATCCTGAATTTGCTGCTCATACGATACTTTGATGCCCTTGCTTTCATTGAGCGCCGCATTGACGTCGCGGTAGCTGCGTGAACGGCCGATCCCGAGGTCGATGCGGCCGGGATGGAGCGCTTCGAGCATGCGGAAATTCTCCGCGACTTTATAGGAACTGTAATGCGGCAGCATGACGCCGCCAGAGCCGATGCGGATGCGCTGCGTCGAAGCGGCCAGCTGCATCATCAGCATTTCCGGCGTGCTGCCGGCGACCGACATCACTTTATGGTGTTCGGCCACCCAGAAGCGCTTGAAGCCGTAGCGCTCTGCGGCCTGCGCGAGCGCCACCGACTGCAGCAGCGCTTCTCGCGCCGTCGCCCCTTCGTCGATCGGCGAGTAGTCGAGTATATTCAAAGCAAACACAATTCCCACTCCTGACATTCTCTAATGGCATAAGTTTATCATAGTCGGATTTACAGCCCCAATGTCAGCTTCGCATGTAATTAAAAACCGAATTTCCCCTATCCAAGCTGATTTATTTATAAAACGTACAAATGAACATGTAAAAAGGGCGGCTCAGTGTATTTTGAGCCGCCCTTTTTACATTTATTTGGATATACTTCCTTATACAGTTGAAATACTTTCTATTCGGCGGCAAATACTTTCCTTTCGGACCCGAATACTGTCCGCAAGCCTTCAATCCGTTCAATCCACCACAAAATACCGCGCATCCGGATGGGCAAAAACAATCGCCGACACCGAAGCTTCAGGGTCCATCATGTATTCTTCCGTCAACTGGACGCCGATGTCTTCCGGCTTGATCAAGCCGAACAGTTTCGCCTGGTCTTCGAGGTTCGGACACGCCGGGTAGCCGAATGAGAACCGCTGCCCTTGGTATTTCGCGGCAAAACGGTCGCGCATCGAGAAGTCGGTTGAGTCCGGGAAGCCCCATTGGTCGCGGATTTCCTGGTGGACGCGCTCGGCGAATCCTTCTGCGAGTTCGAGCGCCGTTGCCTGCAAGGCATGGCTTTCGAGGAACTTGCCGGCTTCTTTCAGACGCGCCGCCTCGTCCCGCACCCCGTGGCCAGCCGTCACTTGCATAAATGCCACATAATCCATTTCGCCGCTGTCGACAGATTTCAAATAATCCGCAAGGCACAGGAACGGCTCCGCCGACTGGCGCGGAAACGTAAAGCGCTCGATTTCCGTCTTGGCATCCGCCGGGCTATAGATGATGACGTCATCGCCGTCGCATTGCGCCGGGAAAAACTGGTACATGCCCGACGGCTTCAAGATGCCTGACTGCAAAAAGCCGGTCGCTAGTTCGTGCAGCTCGACCGCACGCGGATCGCCTTTGGCAAGCGTGTTTTCGTTGAACCCTTTCAAGCCGAGGTGGTGGCCGATCAGCGTCCGCATGTTGACGTACGGATACAAATGCGCCACGGAATAATCCTTCAGCACATGGCGGCGCAAATCGTGCGGCTTGTAGACCGGCACATCTTCCCGGACCGTCTTCACCGGACGGACGGCAACTGCCACCGCCTGCTTCGATGCTTTTGCCGCTTCCGAAACCTTGCGTTTTTCCTGCTGTTCATCGAGCTCATCCAATAGCACAGCTTTCCCGGCGCTGCTCTGCAGGCGGTTTGCGAGATCCAGCCCCTGCATGGCATCTTTTGCGTAGATGACCGGTCCGTCGTATTCCGCGGCGATCTTCGTTTCGGTGAAGCGGCGCGACAATGCCGCGCCGCCGACCAGGATCGGCACATCGATGCCCGCTTCCTTGAAGTCCTGCGCCGTCAACACCATCTGCTTCGCCGATTTCACCAGGAGCCCCGACAAACCGATGATGTCCGGGTTCTCTTTCTTGATGACATCGATCAATGTCGCCGGGGTCACCTTGATGCCGACGTCGATGACCTTGAAGCCGTTGTTGCTGAGGATGATGTCGACCAGGTTCTTGCCGATGTCGTGGACGTCGCCTTTGACAGTCGCGAGCACCACTTTCCCTTTGCCGGAATCGTCTGCTGCTTTTTTCTCCATAAAGCCTTCAAGGAATGAAACCGCAGCTTTCATGACGCCAGCGCTTTGCAGCACTTCTGCGACAATTAGCTGGTTGTCGTTGAACAAACGGCCGACTTCCGCCATCCCTTCCATCAAAGGCCCGTTGATAACGTCAAGCGGCGTGTCGTACATGTCGAGTGCCTTTTCCAGATCCGGAATGAGCCCTTCCTTCGTGCCTTCTAAAATATAGTAGGCCAGGCGCTCCGGCACCGTCTTCGGAATATCGTCTTCGCTTTTTTCTTTTTTCTTGTCGCGGTAAAAATCGGTGAAGTCCGCAAGCGTCTGATCCGTTGTCGTAAACAGCAGCTCATCCGCCATCTTGATTTCCGCTTCCGGAATCGAAGCGTAGCGCTCCAATTTCTCCGTGTTGACAATGGCGTAGTCAAGCCCCGCCTGCGTGCAATGGTACAAGTAGACCGCGTTCAGCACTTCGCGGCCGACCGGCGGCAAGCCAAATGATACGTTGCTGATGCCGAGGATCGTCAAGCTGCGCGGCAGCTTTTCTTTGATCAGGCGGATGCCTTCGATCGTCTCGACAGCCGAGCCGATGTATTGCTGATCGCCGGTGCCGACCGGGAAGACGAGTGGATCGAAAATGATGTCTTCCGGTTCGAGCCCCCATTTGCCGGTCAATAATTCATACGAGCGCTCCGCGATTTCGAGCTTCCGCTCGCGCGTCACCGCCATGCCGGCTTCGTCGATCGTCCCGACGACAACAGCCGCGCCGTATTTTTTCACAAGCGGCATGACGGCATCAAAGCGCTCCTCCCCGTCCTCGAGGTTGATCGAGTTGATGATCGCTTTCCCTTGCGAGAATTTCAGCGCCGCTTCGATGACATCTTCATCCGTGGAATCGATGACGAGCGGCACTTTCACTTTTTTGACAACTTCCTGCATGAATGCCGTCATATCTTCGAGTTCATCACGGTCCGGGTTCGCGAGGCAGATATCGATGACATGTGCACCGTTCTTCACTTGCGCCCGGGCAATTTCCGCCGCTTCCTCGAATTGGCCATCGATGATCAGCCGCTTGAACTTGCGTGAGCCGATGACGTTCGTACGCTCGCCGATAAACAGCGGCCGCATCGTTTCATCGTATTGCAGCGGCTCAATGCCGGATACTGCATGGCCATGGCTTTCCGCTTCCGGCTTTCTTGGCGGAATCCCTTCCATCGCTTCACGTACCGCTTGGATGTGTGCAGGCGTCGTGCCGCAGCAGCCGCCGACCACATTGAGCCAGCCTTTTTCCGCAAAGCCGCGAAGCTTTTTCGACAGCGATTCAGGCGTTTCGTGGTAATGGCCTTCCTCATCCGGCAGCCCCGCATTCGGGTAGCAGCTGACAAAGCCGTCCGATAGCTCGGACAGCGAACGGATATGGTCGGTCATGAATTCCGGCCCCGTCGCGCAGTTCAGGCCGACCGACAGCGGCTTGATATGCTCGATCGAAATATAGAACGCTTCGATGCTTTGCCCGGCGAGCGTCGTGCCCATCGGTTCGATCGTGCCGGACACCATGATCGGCAATTCCTTCCCGAGCTCTTTGAACGCTTCTTTGATGCCGATCGTCGCCGCCTTGACATTGAGCATGTCCTGGCTCGTTTCCAATAGGATCAGATCCGCTCCGCCTTCGACGAGCGCTTTCGCCTGGACGTAGAAATTGTCCTTCATTTCATCGAATGTCACCCCGCCGGTCACCGACAGCGTCTTTGTCGTCGGTCCGATGGCGCCTGCCACAAAGCGCGGCCATTCCGGCGTAGAGAATTTCGCGGCACTCGCTTTGGCGATTTCGACAGCGCGCCGGTTGATTTCAGGCGCCTGGCTGCCAAGGCCGTATTCATCGAGCACGATCGGCGTGCCGCCGAACGTATTCGTGCAGAGGATATCCGCCCCCGCTTCCAAATACGCATCGTGGACGCCTTCGATGACTTCCGGGCGGACGATGTTCAAGTACTCGTTGCACCCGTCGAATTCTTCACCACCGAAATCTTCCGGCGACAGGTCGGCGTTCTGGATCATCGTGCCCATCGCTCCGTCGATGATGAGGATCCGTTTTTCGAGTTGTTGTTCAATGAGAGGTTTCGACATGGCTGTTATCGCTCGCTTTCTGCAAATCTATTTGTCGGATGTAATCGATCAATTCCACGCACATTTCATAGCGCAAAAACGGCGTGATCAGATAGATGCCGTTGAAGAGCCCGGCTGCGGTATCGATCAATTCCTTGGCAATCTGGATGCCTTCCGCTGTCGCCCGCTCCTTGTCTTCGCCGCATGCGCGCATGCGCTCGAGCGCATCTTCCGACAATTTGATGCCTGGCACTTCGTTGTGCAGGAATTCCGAACTGCGGATGCTCGTCAGCGGCATGATGCCAAGGAAGACCGGGGTCTCCAAATGCTTCGTTTCCTCGTAAATTTCAATGATTTTCTCTTTTGTATAGACCGGCTGGGAAATGAAATAATCCGCCCCGCTCTCGATTTTCTGTTCCATGCGCTTGACGGCCCGACTGACGACGCGGACGTTCGGGTTGAACGCCGCCGCCACCGAGAAGTTCGCTTTCTTGCGCAGCGGCTTGCCGGAAAATGAAATGCCTTCGTTGAGCTTCTTGATCAATTGGATCAGTTCCATGCTCGAGACGTCATAGACGCTCGTCGCCCCCGGGAAATCACCCACTTTTGTCGGGTCGCCCGTTACCGCTAATATATCATGCATGCCAAGGGCATCAAGCCCCATGAGATGCGATTGCAGGCCGATCAGGTTGCGGTCGCGGCACGTGATGTGCGCGAGCGGCCGGATGTTTTCCTGTTTCAGGATCGAGCCCATCGCCATGTTCGAGATGCGCGGCGAAGCGAGCGAATTGTCCGCCATCGTCAGCGCATCGATACCTGCTGCATCCAGCGCTTTCGAGCCTTCAATGAACGTGGTGATATCCAGATGGCGCGGCGTGTCGAGCTCAACGATGATCGTCCGCTCAGTCTTCGCTTTTTCGTGGAGCGGCTTGACGTCCAGCGCTTCCGCTTCGCGGATGACAATCGGCTTTCTCTCTGCCACTTTCTTCTCTGTCACCGGCGCCAAGTTCCGCAAGCGTTTTTTCGTTTCCGCAATATGCTTCGGGGTCGTGCCGCAGCAGCCGCCGATCAAGCGTACGCCTTCTTCCCGGAGCAGCAAAGCTGCGCGGCCGAAATAATCCGCTTCCGATTCATAGACGATGCGGCCGTCTTCGACGTCGAGCAGGCTCGCATTCGGATAGGCGGACAAGAATGCCTTTTTCGGCAGCTCGACGCCTTCGAACGCCTGGATCGTGTGATGCGGACCAAGGCGGCAATTGACGCCGACAATGTCTGCACCGAGCGCTTCCAGCTCCTTTAAAGCGTCGTTCAGCAACATGCCATTTTGCAGGATGCCCGGCTCGTGCATCGACACTTGGGCGATGAGCGGCGTTTCCGTGAGGGTTTTCAGATGGGTGACGGTTGCGGCAAGCTCCTCGAAATCATAATACGTCTCAAGCAAGAGGCCGTCCGGATCGCCGGACAGGAGGTGCTGCGCCTGCTGGTCGACCATCGCGATGATCTCTGTGAGCGTCGCGTCGCTTTTGCGGAAGCCCCGGATGCCGCCGATTGTCCCGAAGACAAATTGGCCGCCGGGCGCCGCGGCGCGCTTCGCGATTTCAATCGCCGCACGGTTGATGTCCTTCACTTGCTCCTCAAGTCCGTAGCGCGCAAGCTTATGCGCGTTCGCTCCGTAGGTGTTGGTCTGGATGATATCCGCCCCTGCCCGGATATAGTCGTGGTGGATCTTCTCAATGATTTCCGGGCGCTGGATGTTCAGCTCCTCGTTGCAGTATTCAATGCCATACGAATACAAAAGCGTTCCCATTGCACCGTCCGCCGTCAATACCCTTGTCTTCAACGCTTCCAATAACTTCATGCCGCTCATCCTCCTATGCAAATAAAAAAAGCCCTCCATGAAAAAGAAGGCTTTACGATAACATACTCGTTCTTCTTCATCTCTCAGGCATGGAAATGCCTGCTGGATTTAGCACCTGACCGGTAACGGCTGGTTGCTGAAGCGTCATAGGGCCAGTCCCTCAACTTCTCTCGATAAGAATCTATTATTCAATTTTTTATATCCTAAAATATTAACCCCATATCGGCCGCAGGTCAAGGCAATCTGTCTAAAAAGAAAGAAATTTCTGTTATAAGCTTTCAACTAAGACCCAAATCTGACTCCAACTCATTTTCTTTTTTGACGAAATTCCACAAAATAGCTGCGATGCGCATAGCGATGTATAAAATCTTACCAGCCGTTTCTCATCTTTCCTGTTAAAACCCTTCAGGCTTTGCCACATTAAATGCCACGTCCCGCATCGTAAACTCATACCAAGTGAACGGTCCCTCGGCCAACTCCCAGGTGATTGCGATGTCGGATGGCAGACGGATCCCGTCCACTGTCTGGTATTTTCGGATATGGGCAGTACACGGTACGAGTTCTGCCTTCTCGTCGCTGTCCTTGAAGCGCATTGCCGTAACTTTAAGTAGCTCTCCGTCCGCACCAAAATGAAAAGTTGCCCTTCCTACCACCCAATTGTATGCCATTTCTGCTCGCGCTGTATGGGCGTCAATTGCCTTCCATTCGACATACCTGCTCAAAGCAGCGGACGGAAAGCCACTTAGCTCCATTAAATACCGCTGCATCGACGACTGGTCAGCCTTCGGATTGTTGCAGGTTTTCCCGATAGGGAAGAGTCCCCCCATTTTGATTCGCATGTCCGCCTTGCCCTCTCGAAACTCATCCTTGCCGGTAACCAAAAGCCCGTTTCCCATTTTCATCTTCACTTTCCAGATGAATCCGGGAGGCTCAGCAGTGGTGTATTGCCGTGCTTCAGACGCCATCCACTTTTCCTGTTTGGGTTTGAGCTTCATCCGGCCGATTTGCTTCGCATAAACGCTGCGGATTTCTTCTCTGCCGGCAACGCCGCTCCATTCCATCCATTTCCGCACAGGCGATGGAAGAGCGGCGAGCTCTTCCGAAGCCACTTCCTTCAAAGGCGCATCCAGTCCCTTCAGCAACTCTCCTTTCGGCGATTCAGTTGGTGAATCGCGGCTGGCCCTTTTAGCAACAAACAATATCGAGGCAAGCACAACTAGAGCTGACATTAAGAATTTCATCACTCAGTCCCCTTCCTTATCTAAAACGGACTTTTGTTGGCCAACAGCAGCATCTTCGGTTTTCTGTATCTAATACTATTACGACAATGGAATCGGTTCTCCTGTTATTACACATGAGATATACGTTAAAAAAACAGATAAATACCAAATACTCTAGCCAGAACCTAAGAGATTCATTATTATGTAAGTATGAAATTAAACCAATTCTCAAAGACTATTATTTGATGGAGAGAATTGTTGATCTTTGCTGCCATTCGAAGACATATAAAAATTGACTTATCAAAAAATATCCCTTTACGGGAATATTCTCTTAGAGGTATAATGGGATTATGAAAACACTATTGCATTCTTTATCAGAACCAAATCGCTGGAACATTGTGGAGTTATTGAAGCAAGGTCCGCTGACAGTGGGGGAAATCGCGGAAAAGCTGGATCTTCGGCAGCCGCAAGTTTCCAAGCACCTCCGTGTGCTAAGCGAAGCCGGCATCGTCGCCGTCCGCCCCATTGCCAATCGACGTGTTTACCAGTTGAACCCGGAGCCGTTTCAGGAAATCCAGGAATGGACCGATTCATACCGCCATCTTTGGGAAGACCGGTTCGACCGATTGGATGGTTATTTACACGAAGTCCAAAAAAAACGAAAGGAGGAAAACAAACCGTAACTGCCGGGTCGTGGAGCCACTGAAATCAAGCAAACCATAAGGAGGAATCACAATGTCAGTCAATAAAGGGTCGAACGAGACCTTTACGCGAGTCGAAGGACTGGAACTGGTGATAGAACGTTTTTTTATGGCACCTAGAGAGCTTGTATTTTCTGCATACACCGAACCTGAGCAAATCAAAAATTGGTGGGGTCCAATTGGCTGGATGACCACTAATTACCAAATGGATGTCCGCCCGGGCGGCATCTGGCATTATTGCATGCGTTCGCCTGAAGGGGATGAAGCTTGGGGTAAATCTATATACCAGGAAGTCACCGCTCCTGAGCGGCTTGTCTACATCGACAAATTTTCCGATGAAAACGGCAACGATGCGGAAGGCTTCCCGAGCATGAAGATCACGGTTGAATTTATCGAAGAAGGCAACGGCACCCGCCTGGCCATCCGTACCTTGTTCGACTCTGAAGAAGACTTGAAGAAAGTGATGGATATGGGAATGGTCGAAGGCATGACCGAAACCCTTGACCGATTGGAACAGCATTTGAACAGCATGTAAGACAGCAAAACAGCCTTCCCCGAATAGCGGGAAGGCTGTTTTTTTGTCGCTGCTCCATCATTTCCGGTACTTGATTGCCAGGCCTTTCAAGAAGTTCCGTGCATAGCGATCGCCGCAGATGCTGTAGTTCTTGTGGCCTTGCTTTCGCAGCATCGCGCTCATCTCGCCTTTCGTTACAGTGACGCCGGCGAGCGCCAGAATGTCGATCATGTCCTCGCTCGTCAATTGCAGCGCGATTTTCACTTTTTTCAACAACAGGTTTTTCGAGGGTTCATTTGTAAGCGGCGGCTTTTCCGGCTGCCCAGGCTTCGGCTCCTGCTTCCCTCTTTTGAAAACGATCAGGCCGTTCAGGAACGACTCGAACATCGCATTATCCACAGGGATGTAATCATCGTTTTTGCCTTCTTCAAAGATGCCTGCGTCTTCCTCTTCGTAATCGTCCGGCGTTTTCGTCAGTACTTTTTGCACGTCTTCTTTTGACAGGTCGATGTCGCCCAGCTTAAAGATTTCTGCTACATCGCTGTTTTTGATATCCAGCGCATATCTCAACCGAATCAGTAGATCGTTATTGTCCATCGGTCATCCTCCTCTATTCCTTTAGCAACGGTGTTCCTCTTTCGCATTTAATCAAATCTAATGATAGCACAATTGCGGTATTATCCAAGCATCGACCGTGCAAAGGGCATCCTCCTTTTGGCAGGTAAATTAAAAAGGCATTATCCCACGCGGACTCCATAAGAGTTTGCCTGGATAACGCCTTTTCATACGCGGCATAGTCACTTTTTATTTCGGTACAAATAAATCGTGATCGGCGCAAACACGGCCGTCATGATCAGTGAAACGATGAACACCCAAACCACCTGCTGCAATGTCGCCGTTCCGTGCATGGCTCCGCGTACAGCCGTAGCAAGGACCGAAATCGGGTTGATTTCAACAAATCCCTGCAGCCAAGCGGGCAAAGTCCGGGGATCAACAAATACGTTGCTGACAAATGTCAAGGGCATCAATACCAGGAAACTGATCATCATCAACGATTTCTCCGAACGCACGATCAAACCGAAGACGGTCCAGACCCAGGACAAGCTGAACGAGAAGACCAGAATCAGCCCTACCGCCGCCAGTACGCCGATCACGCCGCCTTCCGGCCGGAAGCCCAGCCCAAAGCCAAGGACGATCATAATGGCCGAAGCCATGGAGTAGCGGACGACATCGACCAGCAGCGACCCGATCAATGCAGATGGCAGCCAGATGGGCAGCGTGCGAAACCGGTCAAAGATGCCTTTTCGGATGTCATTGTTCAAATCGATGCCCGTATACATGGTGATCTGGGCAACGGTCATGACAAGTATACCAGGCAGCAGGAATTGGAGGTATTCGTCCGTCGAGCCTGCAATGGCGCCGCCGAATAAATAAGTGAACATCAACAGGAAAATGACCGGAAAAACGGTTACATCAAACATCTGCTCTGGCACATGCTTGATGCGAAGCAGCGCCCGCCCAGCAAAAGTCAGTGTCGATGAGAAGGCGGTCGGCGGTTTTGGCCGTTTGCTTGATGCGATGGAATCTCCAAGCCTCCGTTCCGTCGCCTCCCGCTCTCTTTGCTCGATAAAGTCAATCATGGTGTCCCCTCCTCATCTTCTTTCCCGGGGCTGGCTGCATGTCCGGTCAAGGTCAGGAACACTTCGTCGAGACTTGGCCGGCCGAATGAAAAATCACTGACGGCAATCCCTCCTCGCGCCAGTTCGCCCAGTGCATCGGCGACCGCCAAAGAATCGTTCATCTGGGCAGTCAGCGAAGTGGAGTCTGAGGTGAAATGGACAGGGACGGAAAGTTTTTGTTCCAGTATTTCCACTGCCCTTGTCCGGTCTGCAGCATTTACCAGCTGGATATTCAGCGTACCGGTGCCAACTGACGCTTTCAGTTCACTGCTCGTGCCTTCTGCAATGATCTTTCCTTGGTCGATGACCGCTATACGGTCTGCCAGCTGATCCGCTTCATCCAGGTATTGGGTCGTCAGCAGCACGGTCGTCCCGGCGCCGACGAGCGCCCGGATAATATCCCATACCTGGTTGCGGCTTCTCGGGTCCAGCCCTGCTGTCGGTTCATCAAGAAACAATAAATCCGGCGTGACCACGATGCTGGCTGCAATATCGATGCGTCTGCGCATTCCGCCTGAATATTTTTTCACTTGCCGCTTCGCTGCATCCACGAGACCGAAAGCCTCCAGCAATTCTTCTGCCCGCACCTTCGCTTCCCTGCGTCCATATCCCATCAGCCGGGCCATCATGACCAGGTTTTCCATCCCGGTCAAATCTTCATCAATCGAGGCATATTGCCCGGTCAAACTGATGCGGCTCCGGATGGCATCGCCTTCCTTTGCCAAATCATGGCCGAAAATCCGCGCATAGCCTTCGTCCGGCTTCAGCAAGGTAGCCAACATGCAGATTGTCGTCGTCTTCCCGGCACCGTTCGGCCCTAAAAAGCCATATACCGCCCCTTTCGGGATAGCCAAATCCACTCCATCCACTGCACGCTGTTTGCCGAAAACTTTCACAAGCCCTTTTGCTTCAATCGCCCATTCCGGCGTTCTTTGCATTTTGCTCCTTGCTTCCATACCTCTCACCCTTCCACATTTGAAATCCGGGTCCACTGGTTAAACAAAGGATATGTAGGAATGTTTTTTATTGTGCATTTTCAGCATCCGCAAAAGAACGTTTGTTCTCATTTTATTTTACACCTTGTAGATTTCAATGTAAATAACAATAATCTAATTATTCAATTTATTTTAGGCAGATTCAAACATTTTGACTTTTATTTTATTAGAATAAAACCTCCTGCTTTGCACGCTGATATTCGTCCGTGCTATTTTTCCGAATCAAAAAAAGCCCCTCATTGAGGAGCTTTTCGGCAATTAGGAAAACCATGCCTGTTAGAGTATTTTAAAATGAATCTCTTTAGCTGTGGCTTCTTTAAATAATTTTTTCTGTTCCTTCGCATTCAACCGCCGATATACGACATGCCGATTTTGTTCCGGTTTTTTGCAGTAAGTTCGGTACGTTCGTCTGAATAGCGATCGTCGCGCCGCTGCCAAACTGCGCTGATTTGGCGCAATAATTCCGCATCATCCAAGCCGGCACGGACCAATTCTCGGATATCGAATCCGGAATCGGCAAACAGGCATGTATAAAATTTACCATCCGACGACAAGCGGGCGCGTGTGCAAGTCGAACAAAACGATTCTGACACGGACGTGATAAAGCCGACTTGCGATTCGCTGCCAGAGAACCGGTAGCGCTTCGCCACTTCGCCGTAATAATCTTCATCGACTGGTTCGAGATCATAGACAGCTTGAAGTTTTTCAAGAATCTCTTTTTTTGTCACTACTTTTTGGAAGCTCCAGCCGTTATCGTTGCCAACGTCCATGAACTCGATAAACCGGAGCGTGATGCCGCGCTCCTTGAAATACGCTGCCATCGGCAGGATTTCGCTTTCGTTGACCCCTTTTTGCACGACCATATTGACTTTGATGTCAAAACCGATCTGCTGTGCGAAGTCGATTTGCTTTAATATCAGATCCGGCTTCACGCCGCGGCCGTTCAATTCGCCAAAAAGCTCTGGAGTCAAAGCATCCAGACTGATATTCAAACGACGCAATCCTGCAGCGTAAAGGTTTTCAGCATGTCCGCCGAGCAATAAGCCGTTTGTTGTCAAGCCGATGTCTTCGATGCCCTCTACGGAGAGAATCATTTTCACCAAATCGGGCAAGCCGCGTCGCATGAGCGGTTCACCGCCGGTCAGCCGGATCTTTTTGACGCCCATAGCAGCGAATATTTTTGTCAGCCGCTGGATTTCTTCAAACGTCAATAATTCCTGTTTCGGCAAAAACGCGTAATCATCGCCGAACACTTCTTTCGGCATGCAATACGAACAGCGGAAATTACAGCGGTCCGTCACTGAAATCCGCAGGTCGCGGATTGGCCGCTTATAGCGATCCTGCACTGGTATGATGGCCATGTTCATCTCCTCCTTTTCCCTGTTCCGGTTTGTTGAGATTGCGGAAAACAGCCGGATTCCCATGGATAGCGGCGCTATCGAGCCATTCTGTCTGAACCTTCTCCATAAATTCCATGACGCGCAATTGTCCGCTTTTCAACTCCGCTTCCAACGCATCTTTAATGCGGGAATTCCAGATGCTGAATAACGGAATGGCTTCTTCTTGATTGCGCAGAGCCGTAACGTCATGGCTGTTTTTCGCGTACTTCCTAAGCGCTTTGGCCTCTGCTGCGCCGACAAACGGCATATCGCATGGCAGAACCAAATACTGGTCTGCCGGCCTTTCGGTCATGGCGGTCATTATACCGGCAAGCGGGCCTTTGCCTTCAAAAATTTCAAGATCCGTGATGACATCCAAATCACTCGGGAACCTGGCAACCAATTCCGGCCTTGAAATGACGACTACATGATCACTCGCCGCTTCCAATGCTTTTAGTGCATATTCATAAAACGGTTTGCCATCCAGTTCCGCAAAAGCTTTCGGCGATCCGAAACGCCTCGATAGTCCTCCGGCCAGCAATACTCCAACCGTCCTGTTCATCCTCCGCTGACTGGCGGAATAAAAGCAGCGACATCTCCGTTTTGGAGCCGGTCTTCAGGCAAAGCATATTCCTCATTCACGGCGATCCGTACAGAGCCTGACTGGATGCCGGGGTATTTTTCGGATGCCCATTCCCATAATTCTTCAACGGTACGGCCGGAGAAATCCACTTGTTCGTTGGAAACCCCTGTCTTTTCACGCAATCCGGCAAAATAATGCAAGGTGATCATAGCCTCTCTCCTTCCGGTTTCTTTTTCTGGTCGCCAATCCATTCTTCCCCGTCTTCCCAAATTTCCTTCTTCCAGATAGGCACGATTTCTTTGATGCGTTCAATGGCATATTCGTTTGCTTCATACGCGGATTTCCGGTGCGGCGACGATACGGCAATCACCACAGCGATGTCACTGACTTCCAATTCACCGATCCGGTGGGCAATGGCGACTCGGGTGCCTTCCCATCGCTCTTCGATTTCCGCTCCGATTTGTGCAAGCTTTTTTTCAGCCATCGGTATATAGGCCTCATAAGCTAAATAGAGCGTCCGGATGCCTTTCGTCCATTCACGGACATGTCCTGTAAACAAGGTCACCGCCCCCGCTTCCGGGCGCAAGACCATATCTGCGTATAATTGCGGATTAATGGCTTCCTTTACGATTTCAAATGTTTTCATATCCTTCAACCCTCCATCCAATTTGAGAACCAAGCGGCTATGGAATCTCTATTGCCCCGCTCAATCGTTTGCACTCCATCGATATGGACGCTTGCAGATACAATGGCAAGCTGTATATTGGCAAGGTCTTTCAATTTTCCCCAATCGTCTTCACTGCGGACCATTGCTATTTTTTCATAAGAAGCCGTTTTAAAGCCTTCTACCAATACTAGATCGATGCCGGGTTGAGCGGCCATAGCAATCAATCCTTCGACTGCCGGCTCCTTTTTTCTGATGTGCTGCTGGATTACGCCGTCGCCGTAAACGATGGAAGAAGCAGCTCCCTGCCTGAAAAGCCGCATGCTGTCGGTCCCTTCTGCAGGCATTTCGAGTGCGCCGCTATGACCGTGGTGCTTCACCGTCGCCACCCGTTTCCCTGTGGCATCCGCAAGCCGGACCAATTCCAGCATCAATGTGGTTTTGCCGCTGTCCTTATAACCCACGACCTGCAGTATTTTCAGACCTTCCATTGTGCAGCCCCTTCTTCAACCCCTAGGAGCAGGACGTCAACGCGGTCGCCTTTTTGGAAGCCCCGAGTTCCGCCTGGCAATACAATCAATGCATTCCCTCGTGCGATTGATGATACAGCATTCGACTTATTGAATCCAGCAGGCCGGACCGTCTCGCCGTCGTATACCGCACGGATAAACCGTGTAAAGGGATTGGCTTTCTCAAAGTCTTCTGCTAAAACCGCAGTTGTATGGGGCATAAATATTTTCTTTGCCCCCATCATTTTCAGCAAGGCTGGCCGCACAAACAGTTCAAAGCCGGTAAAGCAGGCGGAAGGATTGCCCGACAGGCCGAACAGGTAGCGGCCCTCTGCTATGGCGACGGTTGTCACGCTGCCCGGGCGCATGGCGACTTTATTGAACAGGACTTTCGCGCCCAACCGCTTGTAAATGGCCGGCAGAAAATCGAAATCTCCCACCGAAACGCCTCCGGTCGTAATCAGGCAGTCGGTTTCCTGAGCGGCTCTTCTGACGACTTCATAGCTTTCATCCAGGTTGTCGATTGATATGCCATAGATTTTGCAGGAAATGCCCATGCGTTTTAACTGAGCCACAATCATCGGTCCGTTGCTGTTGCGGATTTTGCCAGGGACAAGCGCATCGCCTACGTCCAACAGTTCGGTGCCTGTGGATAATATGCCAACGACCGGCTGCTTCGCCACGGTTACTTGTGAATAGCCGAATGTAGCCAATAAGGCAATGGTGCCGGGATTGACGAAACTGCCGCTGTCGATGACGATTTCTTCTTTCCGAACGTCCTCCCCTTGCAGCGAAACGTTTTCAAGCTTTTCAAAAGGCTTGCGGATGGTGAACGTTTCCCCCTTTTCGACCGTCTGCTCGAACATGGCAACTGCATCAGCTCCGGCAGGAAGCTGGGCTCCCGTCATAATCCTGACAGCTTCATTTGCATGGAGCGTCTTCGCCGAAACTTCGCCGGCGCCGATATGGTCGATGACGTTGAATTGAATGCGGGATGCTCCGGATGCACCTGCCGTATCCGCTGAGCGGATAGCATAGCCGTCATATGGCGATCGATTAAAAGGCGGCACATCTGCAGACGCAATCAGCGGTTCTGCGAGAATGCGGCCATAGCTTTCTTCAAGGGTTACAACTTCCGTTGGCAAGGAGCCGGCCTGATCGATCACATTTTTCACGGCAACTGCCACTTGCATAGGTGTACGCTTTTCTACCACTGGCTTCAACTCCTACATTCATTTGATCTTTCTGCCAAAGCTCCAGGGTTTTGCCGATCGGTTATTTCCTGGCCGCTCTATCAGACTTACTGGCTGGCCACCGGATCGCTTAGCCGAAAATTTGATGATAAAGCCTGCGGCCCTCTGTAATATTCCGGATGCCGTGAATGATCATCCGGCCATCCCCAAAAAAGACCATCCGATGTCCAAGTGCATGCAGCTGCACGAAATAAGGCGTCCGTTTCACTTCCGCTCCTACCTGGCGACCTGCATTTTCAGCGTCGTCCAAGGTTATCGTCCGCTTTGAATCCGGTAGGATCTGGACTGCTTCCCTGCCGCATAATACGGCATACAAGGAATCTGATGTCTGTTGAAGAGAAGGGAAAACCGGATTTTCTCCACATGTTTCACATGCTTTATTTTTTATACGGGCAATTCCGATATCAAATTGCGTATTATCCCAAAGATTGAAATGATGGACCTTTTTTCTCATCGCTCCATGATTTCCGCTCAGCCATTTCAGCGCCTCCGTGCATTGCAGAGCAGCGGTCATCTGGACTGCCGGCGAAATGATCCCAACCGTATCACACGTATCGTTGACTGCCGGCAATACCGGGATCAGACAGCGAAAACAGGAATTCCCATCTGGCACAAACGGGAACACAACCCCCGAGCTCCCTACACAAGCTCCGTAAATCCATGGTTTTCCGTATTTCACACTGGCGTCGTTTATCAACAAACGGGTTTCGAAATTATCTGTCGCGTCAAAAACAAGCGTGCTTTTTTGGATCAGCATTTCCATCAGGGAAGCGCTCAAATTTTCCAGATATCCGTGCAGCCGTAGGTCTTTCCTGATGGCCATCAACCTTTTTTCTGCGGCAACCACTTTCGGCAGCATCTTTTCAGCGTCTTCCTCGGTAAAAAGCTGCTGGCGCTGAAGATTGGAAAATTCCACATAGTCACGGTCCACTAGATGAATCTCCCCTACGCCCGCCCGGGTCATCGTTTCCGCAATAGCAGAACCCAGTGCTCCGCAGCCGATGATGGTAATGGCCGATTCATGGATCCCCGCCTGGCCCTGCAGCCCAATCGGCTTGAATAAAGTCTGCCTTGAATATCTTTCCGACATTTCCAACACCTCTTCCGTCCAACGCCTCTGCTTTCATCTCCAAACGTACTGGAAGGATTGGTTCTATGCATTCCGATCCTATTTTTCCAACTGAAGGCAATCTGAGGGTTTTCCAAATCATTAGTGCTATTTTACGCCACTACCTATCAAGAAAGCCACAAAATCAAAAAGTAGATCCAGCAGTCCATTGAAAACAGCCTCAAAATCAGAAGATTTCGAGGCCGCCGCTATTGTTATAAGTGGAACTAAAGCTTTTTCTTAGAGAGTTTATTCGCTGGCGACTTTATTAGCAACCGGTTTGACAGCACTGCGTTTCGTGGTTGAACGGATTCTTTTGATATCAACACGGATGACAATCGAAATGATGAGCGCCACTATGAACAACCCGGCAAAGAACAGCAGGCTGCCTTCGTAGCTTCCGGTCTGATCCTTCATGTAGGCGGCGAACATCGGGCCCGCCAGCCCTGCAGCTGCCCAAGCCGTTAGAATATAGCCGTGGATTGCCCCAAGCTGCTTTGTACCGAAGATATCTGCGATATAAGCCGGAATAGAAGCGAATCCTCCTCCGTAGCACGTGTAGACAATGGCGAGCATGATTTGGAACAGCAATACATTTGTGGTGAATGGCAATAACGCGAATAAGGCGATTTGAATCACGAAAAATGCGGTATAAGTATTAGGGCGTCCGATATAATCAGAGATCGTTGCCCAGCCCAATCTTCCAAGGCCGTTGAAAATTCCAAGCACACCGACCAGTGCGGCTGCCTGCACAGTTGTCATGCCGATGCTGTCGATTGCTAGAGGTTTCGCTGCCGAAAGGATGGCGATACCGCAAGTCACATTGATGAACAGCATGAACCACAGATAGTAGAATCGCTTTGTTTTCACTGCTTCATTGGCAGTCAATTGGGCAAGATCCACTTTGCGTTCCACTTGTCCGCTGTTCAGCTTTTCTTCAAACCCGGCTGGCATCCAGCCTTCTTTCGGTTTTTCAAGATACAGCGAAGACAGCACCATAATCGTCAAATAGGAAATTCCTAAAATGTAAAATGTCTTTTCGATTCCCACGGAAGTAATCAGCGCTTCCATGATGGGGCTGCTGATCGCAGCGGCAAAGCCGAATCCCATAATGGCAAGGCCGGTAGCCAAGCCCCGGCGATCCGGAAACCATTTGACCAGCGTGGAAACAGGCGCGATATAACCGATTCCAAGACCGATTCCGCCAAGCGCGCCATAAAATACATAAAGCAGCGGCAGAGATGAAGCGCTTACAGCAAAACCTGAACCGATAATTCCAGTTCCGAAGAAAATGGCTGCCAATAGGCCGGATTTTCTCGGACCATATTTTTCAACAAAACTTCCAAAAAATGCAGCAGATAACCCTAAGAATAAAATTGCGATACTGAATGTAAGCTGCACTTGGCTGGTGGACCAGCCGAATTGCTCGATCAGTGGATTTGTAAAATTGCTCCACGCATAAACGGATCCAATGGAAATATGAATCCCGACAGCGGACAAAGCAATCAGCCACCTGTTTTTCGGTTTCCTTTTCATGTTTTACTTTCCTCCTCATGTGTTTCAGCTATTGCTTTTTTGATGCGATAGTGAAGTGATTCATCACGAACATGCTGATTAATTCAACAAGCGCTTCAACCGAAAGCCCGCATTCTTCCAGCATTCCAAAAAAATTTCATACGATGGCTGGCTGGAAATTAAAGCTGGAAAAGGGATTGAGCCCTCATAAAACTAACAAAATATTTCGACGTTTAGAATCATAGCATCCCGCCTGTTTCTTTGTCACTACTTTTTTTATTCCGTAATAATTCGCTGAGGATTGGTATATACGTTGAACGATGCCCCGCGAATAAAACCGACAGTGGTGATGCCCAGTTCTTCTGCGAGTGTCAACGCAAGTTCTGTCGGTGCCGATTTGGATAAAATGATTTCGCAGCCGATCTTCGCCACTTTCAGCAAGATTTCAGAAGAGATGCGCCCGCTGAAGACAATGACTTTGTTCCGTACATCAATGTTGTTGATGAGGCAATGCCCGTAAATTTTGTCCAGTGCATTATGCCGGCCGATATCCATCCGGGAGACGATGATCCCTTGTGCGTCGCAAAGCGCCGCATTGTGGACGCCGCCGGTTTCTTTGAACATTTGGGCGGAATCAGCCAATTGCTCCATGAGGCTGAAACAATTTTCCGGCGTCAGCTTGACGCGGATATCCGTCATCTTCTTGGCGGTCAGGGCATCATGCGCAAAGACGAATCCTTGCCGGCTCATGCCGCAGCACGAACTGATAAACCGCTTGTTCTGCAATTGCTCAAAAAACGGATAGACTTTTTGGGCGGTAATGTGGACGATGCCCCTTTTTTCATCCAGCTCGATTTTCTGTATGTCTTTGTAATTCGGGATGATGCGCTCCGAAGTCAAAAATCCGATTGCCATTTCTTCAAGATACTCCGGCGAGCTGACGATGGTGATAAATTCCTTGCCATTTATTTTTATGGTCAGGGGTTGCTCGACCACCACTTTATCCTGTTTTTCAATGAATGCCCCTTTTTCATAACGCAGCACCGTGCGCATTTTATCTTGTTTCATTCGCTTTTCCTTCCCGATCCGAATTTTGGGCGATGGGACCGTCGAAAAGAAAGACGGAGACCGCGATATCGGCATCCGTTTTGATATCTGAAAAAAGGTGGACAAACTTAGCCCCTACCAATTCTTCCATCCCTTCAGGTGCCGCTTCCGCATAAACGCTCTGGATCATGCGCGTTCTGGCCGTATGGATCATTTCTCTTCCTTCGGCAGTTCGGGCGATAAACTCTTCGGAAGGAGTCAAATTGCCATACAGTGTAGAGACGGCCATATTGTTGACAAAAACGGTATGGATCCGCTCCGGCCCTTTGCCAAACAGGTCTTTGCGAAGTTTGCGGATGATGTCATTGAACTCATGGATTTGTTTAGACATAAGGCTTTCTCCTCCAAAATCGAACATTTGTAAGTTTTTGATAAATTGATTGTGCAAATATAATATATTGTTTATACTAATACCACAAGAAGGCATTTCCGTAATGACCTGCGGAAGCGTTTTCACCACACTTGAATAATGGATTGGAAATTTAGCAAGTCCTGTTAAACCACTATTCCACTATGAATCACATACACTTGTCAAGGTGTATTTTTCATAGTGGATTTTTTTCATACAAAATTCGCGGCTGGAGCGAATGGCGATTTTCCCATCGAAAATCATTCCAGATACCATAAAGGAGGGGCTTCTATGACAATCAATATCAATGGTTCGTCTTATGCATTTGAAAAAGGAAAGACCATTTTGCAAGTGGTCAACGAACAGAAAATCCTGCATCCGCAGATTTGTTACATGCCCGAAGTTGACCCAATTGAAACTTGCGACACCTGCATCATGGAAGTGGATGGCCAGCTGAAGCGGGCTTGTTCCACTATGGCGGTTGACGGCATGGATGTCCAGCTGGCTTCCCCACGCGCCAAAGAAGCGCAAACTGAAGCGATGGACCGCATTCTTGAAAATCATTTGCTGTATTGCACAGTCTGCGACAATAATAACGGCAACTGCAAGGTACATAATACCGTCGACTTAATGGAAATCGAGCATCAAAAATATCCTTTTGAACCGAAATGCTCAGTTGACGAAGTCGACCTCACAAATCCATTTTACCGCTACGATCCAAACCAATGCATCGCCTGCGGGCAGTGTGTGGAAGCATGCCAAAACCTCCAGGTCAACGAAACCTTGACAATGGATTGGCAGCGCGACCGCCCGATCGTCCTTTGGGACGGCGGCGCAAAAATCAACGATTCTTCATGCGTCAGCTGCGGACACTGTGTCACTGTCTGCCCGTGCAATGCGCTGATGGAAACTTCGATGCTCGGGGAAGCCGGTTTCATGACGGCAATCCCTGAGAAAATTTTAACGCCGATGATTGATCTTGTGAAAGATGTGGAACCAGGCTATAGCGGCATCCTGGCAATATCCGATGCCGAAGCGAAAATGCGTGAAACCCGGACGAAAAAGACGAAAACCGTCTGTACGTTCTGCGGTGTCGGCTGTTCGTTCGAAGTATGGACAAAAGACCGTAAAATTTTAAAGATCCAGCCTGTTTCAGAAGCTCCTGCCAATCAGATTTCAACGTGCATCAAAGGGAAATTCGGCTGGGACTTCGTCAACAGCGAAGAGCGCATCACTACGCCGCTGATCCGCCAAGGAGACGAGTTTGTCGAAGCCACTTGGGAAGAAGCGCTTGACCTGGTCGCTTCTAAACTCAATGGAATCCGCGAACAGCATGGCAAAGATTCAGTCGGCGTCATTTCTTCGTCGAAAATCACCAATGAAGACAATTACGTCATCCAGAAGCTGACACGCCAAGTATTCGGTTCGAATAACGTGGACAATTGCTCGCGCTATTGCCAATCCCCTGCTACTGACGGCTTGTTCCGGACAGTCGGAATGGGCGGCGATGCCGGCACCATCAAAGATATCGCGAAAGCTGGGCTCGTCATCATTGTCGGCGCCAACCCGGCCGAAGGGCATCCGGTCCTCGCGACACGCGTCAAACGGGCTCATAAATTGCATGGCCAGAAACTGATTGTTGCGGATATGCGCAAAAACGAAATGGCTGAACGCTCGGATATCTTTATTACACCAAAACAAGGGACAGACCAAGTCTGGTTGATGGCTGTCACGAAGTATATGATCGACCAAGGCTGGCACGACCAGCAATTCATTGACGAAAACGTCAACCATTACGGGGAATTCAAAGACGTGCTTGAGCAATACACGCTTGATTATGCGGAGCAGCAGACCGGGATTTCCCAAGAGCAATTGATCCGCATTGCGGAATTGATCCGTGACGCTGATGGAACGTGCATCCTTTGGGGAATGGGCGTTACACAAAACACCGGCGGTTCCGATACCTCCGCTGCGATTTCCAACTTGCTGCTCGCTACCGGCAATTACCGCCGTCCGGGTGCGGGTGCTTATCCGCTGCGCGGCCACAATAACGTTCAAGGCGCTTGTGATATGGGCTCACTGCCAGGATGGCTTCCGGGCTACCAGCACGTGACCGACGAAAACGCCCGCTTGAAATTCGAGACAGCATACGGCGTGAAAATCGACGACAAGCCGGGCATGGACAATATCCAGATGCTGCAGGCTGTCGATGAAGGCATCATGAAAGCGATGTATGTGGTCGGTGAAGATATGGCGCTTGTCGATTCAAACGCCAACCATGTAGATGAAGTGCTGTCGAAGCTCGACTTTTTCGTAGTGCAGGACATCTTCTTCTCCCGCACAGCCCAATATGCAGATGTCATTCTGCCGGCTGCGCCGTCTCTTGAAAAAGAAGGCACGTTCACGAATACCGAAAGACGCGTCCAGCGCCTTTACCAAGCACTTCCGGAACTCGGCCAATCCAAAGCGGACTGGTGGATTGTCCAGGAAATCGCAAACCGCCTCGGAGCCGGCTGGAATTACAGCCACCCAAGCGAAATCTTCGCGGAAATGGCGAGTTTGTCGCCGTTATTCAGCCAAGCGGATTACGCTTCCATGGAAGGCTGGAACAGCTTCCTATGGGGCAGTTTGGACGGGGCAAGCACTCCCCTGCTTTATGTGGACGGATTCAATTTCCCTGACAAAAAAGCGCGTTTCGCTTTGTCAGATTGGGTTGAACCTGCCGTCTTCCCGCAGGAGTACGACCTCCACATCAATAACGGACGCCTGCTTGAGCATTTCCATGAAGGGAATATGACAAATAAATCTTCCGGCATCCAATCGAAGCTGCCAGAAACGTTTGTTGAAGTATCGCCGGAACTCGCCAAGGAACGAGGCCTTGAAGACGGTTCGACCGTCCGCTTGGTTTCCCCATACGGCGCATTGAAACTGCCTGTCATCGTCACTGCACGCGTCAAAGGCAACGAACTCTTCCTGCCGATGAATTCGGTCAAGAAAGAATCGGCCATCAACTTCCTGACGGGGCCAGCAGTCGACCAGCGCACCAACACACCTGCTTATAAGCAGACGAAAGTCCGCATGGAAGTTCTTAAAGAACACGGCAAACGGCCATTGCCAAGATCGAATCCACGCGATAAAAAACGCAATCCCACTTCCGGCATCGAAGTCGAACGGAAATGGGCGCGAGAAGGCTATGTGCATTTGACAGACTAAAAATGGAAAGGTGATCTCCTATGGCGAGTCCGATAACTCATTTAAAGAAAAAAGAACTGACGCCTGATGAAATCCGCCAGAAAAAACTGAGTGAATTAGAGGCCCTTCTCGCTGAACAAGACCAGGCCCTCAATAAGCTTTTGGCTATCACCGGTGATCTGAACGACGCCGGGATACTCGATGCGGTATTGGCTATGGTCAGAGCAAAAGAAGGCATCACGGAAGTGGTCATGCACCAAGCAACGCGCGAGCCGGTCACGAATCTGATCAACAACATGATGAGTGCCGCAGGCGCCTTGACGGCGATAGACCCGGCTATGTCGGAAAAACTTGCTGCCAGTGTCGCCAATGGATTGAAAGAAGCGGAAGCTGAACGGAAAAATGACAAGAAAGTCAGTGTTTTTCAATTGATGAAAGCGTTGGGAGACCCGGACATCAACCGCTCCATCAAGTTCGGCCTGAACTTCCTGAAAGGCATGGGAAAAGGATTGCGCGATAAATAACTGAATGGCGGATCCGGCCCTGAACCTGTCCGCTGCATTTTCCACTTATAATGAAGGAACTCAACTTTCTTTAAGGGATGTATTTACAAAAAGAGGCCGTGCATGGATTTTCAAATCCATGCACGGCCTCTTTAAATTATCTGGCTAGATATCAAACTGCCTTCTACTGCTAAAAACGCGAAGTTCTGTTTTCCGTTAATTTTCCAGAATGCCTTTGATCTTTTTTAAATCTTTTGTATTCGCTCTTTTCATCATGAGCGACATGAATGGTGAAACCATTTTCGAAAACCCCGTCGGCACTCCTTTGTTCCTCAACGTCATCCGAGTCCCGCCGTTTTCTAAAGCCTGCCATGTGTAGACCGTCTCCATTGGGAAAGGTCCATTCGCGGTTTTCATTCTCATTTTCTTCCCTGGCACGTGTTCTGCAATTTCGTAGACATACGCAAGTTCCTTTCCGAGAAAGGACGCATTAAAAGCGATCTGCGATCCCAACACAAGGGGTTTCGGTGTGATCCATTTTGCAGATTGAATGTTTGAATACCACTCAGGTGCATTGTCTGGATTTGCCGCATATTCGGCCACGGCTGCAATAGGGCGGTCAATTGTTATCTCTGTCAGTACATCTACCACGAAAGCTTCCCCCATCCTCAAAATCGAACTATCGTACGATGATCAACGCTGAAAATATTGGCCCCAAAGGCCAAATGCCCGCATCACTGCCTCCATCATAGCATTTATACCCTGCAGCTTGGGAACCCTCAGAAAATAAAAACAGCACTGATTTCCATTGTCCGGAAATCGGTGCTTTGTTCAGGATCAGGCTCAGCGCGGCTCTTTCGGCGGCTGGCACACGTCGCATTTGCGCTGGTTGTTCTTGTTAAATTTCGTGAAGGTCTTCTCGAAATTATTACCGCATGAGCATTTGAACAGCAGCTTCTGTGAAAATCCGTGGTACTCTGTCGACAGCAATTTGCTGTCGGAGTTTTTCTCTGTAAATTCTCTGATTTTATCGATCGTCCATCGTTTGTTCATCTGTTTACACCTCTGTGGTTTATTGGTAGGCGCCGGGCGAATCCGCTATGGGCAAAAGCCGTGGTCATCCTAAGTTCCCTATTATAGCACGGAAGCGCCCGGATCTTGAAAAATAACTTCGCGGAAACGGCCGCACCAAAACGGATAGCCAGCGCGACGGCATTCAATATGGATTCTGAGCGTAAAGATACATGTAGACCAGGAGCAGGATGGTCAGCATGATCATTCCGACAATGGAAGCCATCACGATTCTCCTGTTGTTCTTCGCCATCCCGTAGATGATGCCGATAATCCCGAGCACCGCAAGAACAATGACTAAAACCATGAGTGAACACTCCTTTAAAATGAGATGATGGCGGCCAACTCTGAATGTTATCAGCCCTTCTAAATTGTCTACTAAAGTAAACAGAATAATCCACCAATTTTTATTTATCCTTATTTTATCACTTCCGGATTAAGGCTGACTATCTTAATGCATTTGGGTATCGCGTCGTCCCCTTCTCACCGTTCGGCGGTTCATAAAAGGTTTATGCCATGCTTTTCTGCGGTTGTAACTGAATAAAAAAAGCATCGGTTTCTCACACCGATGCTTTGGGGAATGGATCAATTATTTTTTACAGGATGGTAGTAAACATGCTCCGTGTAATCGGTAATGATTCCATCTACATTCAAATCGAATAAACGCAATGCCTGTTCCTGGCTTCTTGAGGTGTATGGATAAATCTTCATTCCCGTTTCGTGGACATCGCTGACCAATTCATCCGTCACAATGCTCATCGTGGGATTGAAATAATCGGCGTAAGAAGCGAACTGAGCCAATTGTTCTTCCGTCACATTCGCCCATCCCGCTCCTGCCAGAACACCATGAGGAAGATTCGGCAAAAGCTCTTTGGATTTCTTCATGGATTCATGGTTAAAGGATTGCAGGATGATTTTCCCGTTGTTCGATGCATCCATATTTCTTTCAAGCAAAGCGTCCGCCACTTTCTTTTCTATCCCCGGATAAAGTTCCGGTGCCTTCAACTCGATTAAAATGCCGACTTTACCGCGAAACGCATCGATTACTTCTTCAAAGGTCGGAATTTTCTCACCCGCATAGGCTTCACTGAACCAGCTGCCCGCGTCCAACTGCCTGATTTCCTCGAACGTTAAACTGCCCACTTTGCCTGTTCCATCTGTTGTACGGTCGACCGAAGTGTCATGGATCACAACAAGCTCGCCGTCCTTTGTCATTTGAACATCAATTTCGATGTAATCCGCCTTCATTTCAAACCCTTTTTGAAAGGCTCCCATCGTGTTTTCAGGCGCATGGCCCGAAGCTCCCCGGTGTGCCACGTTCACCATTTTTTGCTGATCTTGCTTCGAAATCATGTTGCTCACTTCTCCGTGTTCAGCAGCAAGTACAGGTCCGCTGAAAGATGCTGCCGCAAGGCTTACCGCTAAAATTGTAACCATCCGCTTCATCAAATCACTCCTTATGTAGTATCCCCCTTATTGTAAGCAGTGAATATTTAGGAGGTATGAATAGAGCGTTAAGAAGTGTAAATAAAATACATATTTTTTCTCAGTTACTAGAATCTTAACGGTGCTGATCAGCCAAAAATTTTGAATGTATTCTTTCCAGCCTGTTTGGCACGGTACAAAGCATCGTCCGCATTTTTAAGAAGCTCCTTTAAATCTGAACTGCTGTCTTCGTACGTGACGATTCCAATGCTGGTGGAGAGCTCATAGCCAGTATCCCACTTACTCAAGCTGCTGAGCAATTGCTCCGCCCGTTTACGCATGTCTTCGCTTGAGGCGATGCTTGAGAAATGCACGACGAATTCGTCGCCGCCCAGCCTGACCGCCAAGGCATCCTTATGCTCCGCCGCGAACTTTTGCAGCTTTAACGCGACTTCCTTCAGTACCAAATCTCCTGCATCATGCCCATGGATATCGTTCACCTTTTTGAACCCGTCCAGATCCAGGAAGAAAATCACTCCTTCCCCTTCCCTCTGCTCTTCAAATATCCGGGAAAGATAACGTCTATTGTACAAATCCGTCAACGAATCCCTATAGGCAAATCGTTCAAGGTTCAGATAATAGGAAAACATCCGGACAATCCGCTGCAGCAGATCGATGCTTTTCTTATCAAATTGGCTCTTTTCATCGTGGATGGCACACAGAGTCCCGAACGTTTCACCGTTCCCCAGAGAAATAGGAATACCCAGATAAGAGCGGATATTGGCTTTGTCGAGCACGTTTCTCATATTCGCCAATTTATCCTCTTCCCGCACATCTTCGAAAATTGCCGGATGATTTTTTTCAAAGTCGACAAACTGGCACAGCGATTGATTTAGGTTCAGCATCATGCCTTCCCTCACCGGAATCGTTGTTTCGTCACTCGTAATCTTAAGAATGATCTGCTGAGTCCCATCGATTGAGCTCAAATAAAGCAATTGGTCCGGCAGAATCTCTTTTGCCAGGTCCAATACATCCTTTGACAGCTCCTCAAAATCCGCATACATTTGCAGTTCCTGAAATGTCATTCCCATAAAGCACCTCGATTGTTATCATCTCTAGTTTGCCAATAAGAGCATATCTCTTCTTAGCAATCCAATATTTTCTTTATTGTCTAAAGTTTAACATAGCAGGCTAGTGGGGTTCCTCTTTAAGCAGCGGGAACCCCGGATAGCTACACCCAAAGGTGCCTCCATCCGGGGTTCTGTTTTTTTATGTTTTATTAATCAAACCGGCCCTTCAATAAGCCACCCAGCTAAGTCCGGTCGTCCCTTCACCCGCATGCACGCCTACGCACACACTCAGCTGCACCACTTGGACTTTCAGATCCGGAAACTCCTGCAAGAGCTCGTTCTTCCAGATTTCTGCATCCGCGGCATTATTGCAGTGATTGACCGCAACTTCGGGCACGCTGCCCGCCGCCATATCCGCGCGGAGTGCATCCATGACGGAGTTTTTTGCCCGCTTGTTCGAGCGGACCTTTTCTTTCATGACCGTTTTGCCGTCTTCAAATGTGATGACCAATTTGATGTTCAGGACATTGCTCAAAAACGCCTGCGTCCCGGACACACGCCCGCTTTTATGCAGTTGGTTGAGGCTTGATGGAATAAAGGACAGATGCGATTTCGCCGCCATCCCCTTGAGTGTCGCGACGACTTCTTCCACATCTTTTCCTTCAGAAAACAGCCTGGATCCGGTCTCGATCATCTTCACCATCGGAAACGATCCAATCAGCGAATCGATCGGATACACCTTGATGTCCGCCATCTCCGCAGCCGACTGTGCCGTCGCAAATGTCCCTGAAAGTCCGCTGGACAAATGCAGCGCAATCGCAAGATCATATCCTTCCGACTGCAGCTTTTCGTACAAGGAAAGCATCTCCCCGATGGCAGGCTGCGACGTTTTAGGCGACACTTTCGCCAAACGCAGTTTATCGTAAAATTCCTCTTGTGTCAGATCGATCGATTCCTTGTATTCGCCATCCGCAAAAATGACACTAAGGGGCAGGACGTATACATCGTGCTTTTCGATGAACGCTTCATCCAGCTGCGCTGCCGTGTCCGTAATCCAAGCTATTTTCTTCATCTATAAATTCTCCTTTAAATGCAATTCCGTATCGGAAGCAGCTTTCTGCTACGGATAATTTACCTGACGGAGCAAGGCGCGCCTAGTGATAACTGTCATATAAGCTGAAACTTTTGTAAGCGTTGACATAATTTGAACTTATTCTGCTTTCAGGGGCATTTTTTGCACACAAAAAAGCCCCGCACCATTTATTGGTGTGAGGCTTTCCTGATAGAGCCGGTTTTATTCAGCGAACGGCAATCCGCTGCTCGAACGCCTGAAGCAATGCCCGCACTTCATCGGTCGAATCCGTCTTCAGCAATCGGTTTCTTAAATCATCGGCATCCGGAATCCCGCTCACATAAATCTTGAAGAAGCGGCGCAGCGGACGGAATGGCAGCGGCTCTTCTTCGTTGGAGTATTTGTCATGCAGATCCAAGTGCAGCTTTAACAGGTCTAGCATTTCCCCAGCGCTGTGACCGCGCGGCTCTTTTTCGAAAGCGAACGGATTCTGGAAAATCCCCCGTCCGATCATAACGCCGTCGATGCCATGTTTTTCGGCCAGTTCCACGCCGGTCTGGTAATCCGGAATATCCCCGTTGATCGTCAGCAAGGTATCAGGCGCCACTCTGTCCCGCAAGGCCTTGATCTCCGGAATCAGCTCCCAATGCGCCGGCACCGCGCTCATTTCTTTTTTCGTGCGCAAATGGATCGACAGATTGGCGATGTCCTGTTCCAAGACATGGGTTAGCCAGCCCCGCCACTCTTCGACGTCCGTATAGCCAAGACGCGTCTTCACACTGACCGGCAATCCGCCCGCTTTGGCGGCTTGGATAACTTCTGCTGCATTGTCCGGATAACGGATCATGCCGCTGCCTTTCCCTTTCGCAGCCACGTTCCCTACCGGACAACCCATATTGATGTCGATTCCTTTAAAGCCCCGCTTCGCCATCCCGATGCTCATTTCTCGGAATTGCTCCGGAATGTTCCCCCAGATATGCGCGACGACCGGCTGTTCATCTTCTTCGAACGTCAAGCGCCCTTCTTCACTGAAAACTCCATCCGGGTTGCAGTAACTTTCCGTATTCGTAAACTCCGTAAAAAACACATCCGGCCGAGCCGCTTCCGCCACTACCTTGCGGAATACCACATTCGTGACTTCCTCCATCGGCGCCAGGATAAAAAACGGCCGCGGCAACTCACGCCAAAAATTCTCTTTCATATCCAAATTTCAATCCTTTCATTGCGGGATGCAAGGTCGTCCCTTCATCCAAAATCTTTCATGCATCTATGTTGGAAACAAACTATATTAATTTCATCGACTGAATTGTTTCGTTTTATCTTAACCTTTTATAGTTTACATGACTCGTGGGATTGTGGAAAGTGACGTGATTTTCTTCACATAAAAAGCGCCAACTCCCGGTAGAGGAGTTGGCGCTTTTAGGTTTTGGAGCTGGATTACATCATGCCGCCCATTGACTAGGCGTTAATATAGCTTTGTACAGCTTACTGAAAAGCTTATTATATAGAAGGTTTTCGTTTTTTGCTTTTACAGAATTGTATTGATTCTTGTTTCATTATTGCCCAATTATTGCCCTACTTTAATTTCTTCCACAGTGAAAATTCGTCTTATCGCTTCATCAGTATGCTCTTTTATAAAATCACTATGGACTTCCAAACTTTCATGAATATTTTTAGGGCCGATTTTTAGGATGGCTACTTGAATCCCTTCTCTTCTCGCAAACTTCATAGCAGGAACAAAGTCGGAATCTCCAGTAACTAAGATAATCATATCAACTAGGTTGTTGCTTGCAAGCCATGCAACATCAAGACCAATTTTTATATCGACACCTTTTTGCTGGAAGTCTGGATAGAAATGATCATCCGCAATTTGTTCATTAAAAGAAGCTCGTTCAATTTTAGTTTGAACATAGTCCTTCAACTTCCACCCTCTAAATCGGGTTTCTCCCAACCGAACCGCCATAAGCTCTTTTTTAGCTAAGCAGTTTAGCATTTCATTAGAGGCTGCAGCTTGATCTGAATCTTTAAAATCTATGTCTTTTTTCGATATAGGCAATTTCTTTTTCTGTTTACTCGGTTCACCTTGGTAAAAGAAAATTCTATATAAGTCTTCATTCGGTTCCACAATGGATTTTAAATATGTATTTATCGTCTCTCCATCCGGATAATTTTTTAATTGAAGAGCATCTTTTAATCGGTAGAGCAAGAATTGACCATCAACAATAATAGCAACTTTCTTCACCACTTGACCCCCTTAATATGGAAAAAACCCTGTCCATAGGTATAGTATTGGGGACAGGGTATGAGTATTAATATTCATTGAGCGTGGTATCTCGCTCTGTATTACTATAATAGACTCTCCAATTTGTAGAGTCAACACTTTTACTCGAAAATTGTCTAAAACAGTCCAATTTAGTCCAAATAAGGACGTTTTTTGCAATTTTAGAGTTCAAAAATCTCTGCGAAGCTCTCATCTAAAAATGCAGCCATCTTTGATGCCTGGAATGCCCAAGGCTGCCCCGGCTTTTTCGGGTAGAATACAAATCCCCCATCCTCGGCATCGAGGACCTTTCGAAAACGCGAGGGATAAAGCACATTCTCTTTTAACCATAATTGTCTTCGTTGTGTTTGATGTTCAAGGTCCTTCATCGTCCAGAAGACTCCTTTTAACTCATTACTTTTCAGCTCTTCATATTCTACCTTTGTAATCAGCACATACTCTGAAGGAATTTCAATTGAAAGGTTAACATTCAGTTTTTGCATCTCCTGACTCTCTTTCGCTCGGCGTCTGTCCACGCGTTTATTATTGCTACTTTTTATGAGTAGTCGTGAATTTTTTTTAATCGAATTGGATTTACTAAGTAGCTATCACTTCACTTTTATTCTGTGCCGTTATAAAATTAAATTAGAGTATTGAACATTAGCGTCGATGCTCCTAACATGACGCAAAGTGTAGTCGGTTGCAAGTAGAATGACCGCCATAATCTATTTCGCCTTAGCTCTTGCATAAGTAGGTGCCAGAGAGTGGTGATTTTAGATATGGCCCTCTCAAATAAAGTCTTTACCTTAATTGGTAAGGGCTTTTTTCTTTTCAACATCAACTTCAAGTAGAACGGTCAACCACGCCATTCATTCATAATCTGACGCATAACTGCCAAGCTTTCTTCGTAAAACCAATAGCGCTTGCCCTTTTCTTTCCTTCGCTCCAGCAGCCGCATTCGTGGATCGTGCAGGAACTCGTTCTCCAGAAAGGACTTACTCATGCAAGTCCTTTTGGACATCAGGTCTATATCCCAGGTAAAGAGCGTCTGGTGAATGGCTGCATCGAGCTTTTCGTTCAGTTGCTGCCGGATCTCGTCTTGATTGATGTCGATTTTAACTTCTATGAATTTCAATTAGTAACCTCATTCCTTGAATATGCGATGGAAGTTCTTATCTAAAAACTCGGCCATCTTTGATGCTTGGAATGCCCACGGCTGTCCGGAAGCTCTCGGATAGAATACAAATCCCCCATTATCACTGTCCAGCTCTTTTCTAAATTTTGAAGGGTACAAGACGTTTTCTCTTAACCACAGAGAGCTACGCTTAGTTCTTGCTTCTAAATCCTTCATCGTCCAGTAAACACCCCGCAGTTCATTACTTTTCATTTCTTCATATTCCACCTTCGAAATTAGCACATACTCCGCTGGTATCTCAATTGAAAGTTCGACGTTCAGTTTCTGCATTGTCAGTACCTTTCTTTTTCGCTTCTTCCTCTTTCTGTTTCTTGTGTTCAGCAATTAACCGAGGAACAGAAGTCTTTAAGAAGAGTTGCCACATGGACTCTAAAACTTCTGGAGGAACAACGTGTTTTTGAACAATTGCTCTTCCTTTCTTTACATCTTTTGTATTGCAGAAATGCTGCATGACATCTCTCCTCACGTTTGGTTGTTTCTATATTCGTCCTATCAATGGAATTCTCCTTTTTCCATACGAAAAAGCAGTCGAATGAACGACTGCCCCTCTTTACCTTTATTACCCTCTCATCATGCTGGTCAGACTTTGTTTGCTACCTTGGTAGTTGTCTACTCCTGGTGCAACGATGCCGGCCAGTATATCTCCATCCACATACAAATTCGCATCCTTCTGAAGTATCTGCATCAGCAATTGATTTTGTTGAGTCAAGATTTCGATACTCTTCATCATGAATTTCTCCATCGCTGTTTCTCCGCCGGTTACATTCGGCAATTGACTCGGGCGCGTAATGCCTTTATCTTGGCCGAGGATCTTCTTCCCTGCGAGCGCCAGGAGTTTCATTGCATCGGTTCTGCGCGATGGATGCAGCGGGATCATGATTTCTTCCCGATTCTTCTCGCCAACTTTCACCATTTGTTCTGATGAAACCAGTCCACCAGTTTCTAAGCCGTATGGATTCACATGAACCCCGTTTTTCAATACTTCATAGTGCAAGTGTGGTCCGGATGAACGGCCCGTTGATCCGACTGTTCCGAGGGTCTGTCCCGGTCTTACCGTATCGCCAACGCCTACAAGGTTGCGGCTATTGTGCTGATATAGTCGTTCCATATTGCCGCTCTTGACGCGCACATAACGGCCGCGAATGGAGTGGTAAGCAGACTGGGTAACTGTCCCTGCTGCTTGTGCCGGAATCGATGTTCCTAGCGGAGCCGCCCAGTCATCCCCTTCGTGCATCTGCCATCTTTTAAGAGTCGGGTGGAAACGCATGCCGCGTTTAGAAGAAAGCCGGAAAGGTGGCTTGAAGCCAATCCCGTTCTGAGAACCGAAGTCTTTCAGCTTAGCTTTTACATAATCCACTGCAGCATCTTTCGTTTTGTTGTAGCCTGCTTTGGCCATGTTTCCGGCAAGCGTTCCGCCGGCCGGGGCGCTGATGCCGAGTGCGCCGAGCGCCAAGTTCAGAAGTCCTTTCGGGTTCTTCACATAGTCCCAAACGTCAAAGGCCGCGCCGACCGCTTTCTTGCCGAGATTCTTCGTGCCCTTCCACAGGTCGCCGAGCATATCGCCCACGCCCGTAGCATATTTCGGCACTTTGCCGAGGAGCTCTTTCGTCTTCTTCGCTGAGAGCACTTGAGATCCTTTTGGCAGGTTCATCAACGTATCTCTCGCCGGGCTTAACGCAAGATCACCGCTAGGCGTGTGAATCAATTCGCGGCCTGCATTCGAGCCTCTGCCGTCCCCCAGGACAGCTAGGCCGCCAGGGTGTCCGTCAGTGCCGTGTGCATATTTCGGAACGACCCAGCTGCTGACGCGACTGTCAGAGCCGATTTTGTTCAGCACCCAGTTGATTCCGCTGATGACTCCGTTGACGCCTTTTCCAAGACCGGAAGCCAGTTTATTAGAGACGGCATTCACGCCATCTGCCACACTTGATGCCATTGACTTGATACCTGATCCGATGCGGCCTGGGAGTTTCTTAGCCCCTTCAACCAGCGAATCAAATGTTTTCGTGACGCTTGTTTTGGCATCTCCTGCCCACTCTTTCAGGCTGCCGCCCCAACGCTTGAAGTCTGCGAGGGAATCAGAGTTTGTTTTCCGGAACCTCGATACGATTCCTTCACCATACTGGCGCCAGTTTTCATTTGCTTTCGCTTTGACGTCTGCTGCCCAAGTTTGGTAATTCTGACCCCATGTGCGGAAGTCTGTCATTGTGCTGTCATTGGTATCCTTGAATTTCTTCTTGACGCCATCTGCCCAGCCTCTCCAGAACGCAGTTGAAGTGGCTTGTACGCCTGTGGACCAGGTCTTGTAATCTTCGCCCCACTTCCTGAAATCTTTCATCGACTGTTCATTCGTGTCCTTGAATTTCTTGAGAACACCATTTTTGTAGACATCCCACTTCGAAAGGATCTCGCCGGTTTCCCAGTCCACTTGATCGACATGTTCCTCGGCTTGCTTCTTAGCTTCGCCTACGACTTTGCCGTGCATGTCCTCGGCATGACCAACGACCGTATCGCGTTTCTTCTGCGCTTCATTGATGATCTTCTGAGCTTCTTCCGCCGAGATTGTCCCGGTTTCATCGCGCTGCTGAATAGCGAAAGCGATTGTATCGTTGTAGGTCTTGTCAGCGTCCGCAATTACTTCATCGCGCTGTTTTGCAGAGTTCTTTACGACTTCAGCCGCTTGCAAGGCACTGAGTTCGCTTGCCTGGTTCTTCATGCGTTCCAGGATGATTTTTTGATCCTTTTCGTTCTGCGTCAGATTGAGTACAGCGCTCTCGTTCATCTGCTTCTGAATCTCTTCTATCTGCAATGCTTCCGATTCAGTCAGGGCCCGCTTTTCTGTGGCCGCTGTCTCGATGATCTGCTGGATGCGGTCCTCAAGATGCTGCTGACCTACCACCTGGGCATCGTTTCGGATATTTTGCTGTCGAAGAATTTCCGCTTCTCGTTCAGCGGTCAAAACAGAAGAGTTCAGGAACTGCGTCTCCATTTCCTTAATCTCATCAGCGTGACGTTTTTTCATCCCCTCGAGGATCTGCGCATTCATGTCCTCATACTTCGTGAGAATTTCATCAGCCATCAATTCGGTTACTTGTGTGCCGTTCACTCTGAGATTCGTAAGCTGCTGAGAAGCGCCATCGGACAGTTCAAAGAAGCTGGTTAAAGCTTTTTGTGTACTTTCAGATACGCCTTTGCCGAATCGATCGACCTCTGGAATAGCATCTTTCCGTAAATGGTTCGCCAGTAGTCCGACACCCACACTGATTCCTGCGACAGCCGCAAGGGCAATGCCGACCGGCCCTGTAGCAAAAGTCATCAGCGCGGTTCCTGCGATGCCGAGGGATGCCGATAATCCGCCGGCTCCGGCCATGGCCGTGGCAAGTGGACCCACAACGGACATAACCCCGCCGACTGCAAGACCTACCTGGCCGGCGATCAGCGCGACCGGACCTAAAGCCAAAGCCAGACCGCCAGCCGCGAGAACCATTTTCTGTGCTTCAGGTGAAGCGTTCTGGAATTTCTCGACCAACCCTTGAATCATTTCGCTACCCTTGTGGATGGCCGGGGTCAGAATCGTGCCGATCGTGATGGCTGCTGTCTCGAAAGTTCCGCCGAGTTCGTCGAGCGCACCTTTGAGGTTGTCTTTCATCTTGGCGGCTGCTTCTGCTGACGCTCCGCCGCTGTTCTCCAGAGAGGTTGTCATTTTGTCGATCTGCGCCGGTCCTGCTGACATCAATGCGAGCATTCCGGAAACGGCCTCTTTCCCGACCAAGCTGGATAGGGTAGCCGCTTTCTGCGTTTCGGTTTGACCTTCCATTGATTTAGAGAGATTGTCGACCAATTTGCTGATGCCCACAAAGTTGCCTTCGTTGTCCGTGATCGCTATGCCCATCTTCTGCATCATTTTGGAGTTTTGTTCTGATGGATCCAGAAGACCCAGCAACGCGCCTCGTAATGCGGTACCGGCATTTTCTCCGGTCAGCCCGGCATCTGTCATAAGACCGATACTGCCGGAAAGCTCCTCTAAGGAAATGCCAAGTGCCGCCGCAGGACCGCCCGCATATTTCAAAGCGTATTGCATGTCCGTGATATCCGCTGCCGACTGGTTGGCTGTTTGTGCCAGGATATCGGCCACACGGTTCGCTTCAGATGCTTCCAATCCGAAAACGTTCAACGCGGAAGCCATGACGTCCGCCGTTTGGGCCATGTCCGCCCCTGAAGATTCGGCTGCCGCAATAACGCCCGGCATCGCCCCGAGAATCTCCTGTGTAGTGAAGCCCATTGCAGCAAGACCTTCCTGCGCGACCGCTACCTCACTTGCTGACTTGCTTGTGGATGCTCCGAGATCGAGCGCCGATTGAGAAAGCTGTTCGAGCTCTCCCGAGGTCGCCCCTGCAATGGCGCCCACACGGCTCATCTGGGACTCGAAGTCCATGGCCGTCTTGGCCGAGGCTACGGCGATACCCGCGAGCGGTGCCGTAATGTACATACTCATAGCCGAACCGGCTTTTTTCAGCCCGCCGCCTACTGATGTGAAGCGAGAGCCCATTGACTCAAGTGAAGTGCCGAGCCGACCGAGGGCAGAGTTTGAGCTCTGCTGCTGCCGTTCAAAATCCCGAAATTCATCGGTTAAACTTCCCACACGGCGCTCCAGGTTGTTTGCTGCAGCTGCTTCTGTGTTGAACGCTGTAGCGGCTCTCTGCGCTTGTACAGAACCCTCTCCGTGCGTGGCGACCATTCTCTCGAACTGCGCCCGTGCTGCGCTCACAACGGCTTTCTGAGCGTCTAATTTTCGGCTTAATGAGCCGATTTGCGTTTCGTACTTGGCCACGGACTTTTCCCCTTGAGCAAATGCGCTCATGGAGGCTGCCATTTCGGAATTCGCTAGGCGCAAACTGCTTTTGGCTTGTTTAAGCCCCTGCGCCAATCCGCTGGTGTCCAGGCCAAGGGAAACGGAAAGCCCTTGTATTGGTGCTGCCATACTTCTCACCTTCTTTCTTTTTTGTTGCCGCTTTACTCACTGGCTTCAAAAAAGAAAGAAGCCCGGCCACAGTAAAGCGGCAGGACTTCTGGAGTCTCTAATTTATTGACGGGATTCTAGATCCTCTGAAGGGATATCAATTTGAGAAATGATTGTAATTTGCGCATTTCGGACATTTAATTTCTGCATTCCCTTTAATTTTTCCGAGCTTTTTATCGCATTTCATGCATCTAACTTCTTTCAAAATTGGCTTTGGCGCTTCTTTTAGATCTGTTTTCAAATGGGATCACCTCTCCTTTTCTCGAAATGTCGGCTGTGCTGATTACGTAGTCCAGGGCCTCGCTGGTCTTCTTAAGAATTTCCTTGATGTCATAGCCCTTCTGCAGCTGTTCCACAGTGAATTGATGCCCGAAGATGGAGCAGACAAGGTAAAAGCATTTCAGAATCAGTTCCTGATTTGAAATATTGGAATTGAATACTTTCTGCAGCGCCATTGTTTCATCGAAAGTGTTCCAGCTGACATAACGAGGGGCCGTGTATTTCCTTACCTTGCCGTCTACATAAAGCCGGATAACTAGTTTTCTCATACGCTTACCTCATTTCTTATAAAGCTTTGATGTCATCGAAGGTCAATTCTGACTCTTGCACCACTGGTACTTCTGTAATTTGAATGGCGTAATCAAGGTTTTCTACTAAATCTCGATCGTATCCCGGGGTTGAGCCATTTAAGACGATTCTATACGTCTTTGTCGTAACGTTTCTATGGGAGAAACGGGAAAACTGATAAGCAAGAGCTTGCTTGGCTAAATCCTTAGCATTTTTCAAACGCTCTTCTTCAGTTTCAAATTCATCCTGATAAAAAAGATGATATTCTGTGAAAAAACCGGCTTCCGACAAAACGTCTACTCCTAGATCGGACTGCGGATACACCCACATTTCATACTTTTTATAAAGTTTCTTGCGTTCAATTTGAGCTTTCTTTTTTTCGTAACGGTTCATCCTTACTTCGCCTCCTGTTCATTCCGCTTAGTACCGGCTGCCGCATAAATACTTACTTCTTTTTTTGCAATTGAAACTTTTTCTTTTACTTTTTTTAGAGGAAAGCCATGAGAGAATCGCGTTAAGCGTCCCAGTTCTGGAGCAAATCCTTTGCGAACTCCTGGATCTTTTTCAACGTGGCCATCTAAAATACGTTGAACAAAATTTGCTGCAGCCGTTTTGTCTTCGAGATCAATTATTTCTGCAATTAATGATTCCATTTCTTCAAACTGCTTTGCGTATTCTGCAAGCTTCTGATAACGCTCTAGCAATAATTGGTGAGCAATTTGTTTTTCAATTTCATAATTCTTCTCCACAAGGGCTCTTTTCTCTATAGGAACCTCTACTTTTTCAAAGGTATTAAAGCGTAGACATCTTTTTAGCCGAATTTCCTCGGCTTCCAATTCATCTAGCTCTTCGTCCGTTCTTGCAAATTCCTTTTCTCTAAGGACCATTCTTAGTCTTTCCTCATCAGGAATTTCTTTCCGGGATTCTTCTTCAAGTCGTTGCGCAATCTTGACTACCTTGATTGTTTCCACAAATACCTCTTCTAAATTAAGGTTTATTCCTTTGTTTTTAGCCATTTTCCCTACCTCTTTTCATGGTTTATTGGTTAGTTTAAGAAGAAATTTCGTACCGAATTTTGAGTAGACTCGGTTGAATTTAAAAGTTCAAGCACTCGCTCCAGATCTTTCGAAATAAGGTCCAGGGTTTCCCAGTCTTCCGCCGTCACTTCGTCCTTGGATAACATCAAATTAAGGGTTTCCTGGTATTCAACCAGTTTTGCATGCTCCTGATCCAACTGTTCTTGTGTCACGCCATTGTTTTCTGCTGCCATTTTTCTCACCTCTTTTCGTTGTTTTCGCCTTGCTTTTTCACTGGAATCTGTTTCCAATCCCCCCTCATGTAAAAAACGGGTGTTAAATTTGAAATATCGACCCCCTGCCCGGTCCCTGGAAATTTTCTAAAGCTGAAAACTTTTTACGGGGGGTCTCCAGGTGAAAAATATTTTCTCAGCGATTCTCTCCTGCAGATATTCCACATTGTTGTTCGCCTGATAGTCTTGCAGCGTCATGACATGAACGCCGGAGAAGCTATTCCGCTTGGCCACTCCCGTGTAGTGGATGACAACCTCTCGACCGACTTCAATCTCCTGGATGAAGATGTCGACCGGTCCGAGCTTTGAGACCCGCTTGTCTTCCGCTTTGCCTTTCTTTTCAGGCTTTCTTTGTTGCGCGAACCACTTCCTCGGATCCATCAGGCCACTCCTCTCTTCTGCACTCCTGCTCTACACCTTCAAGCTCACGGATACGCGCTTCTAAGCGTGCAATCTCTGAGATCACAACAGCATCCAGGTTCCGCTTACGCCAGCCTGAGTAAGCTCTCCATGCTTCATTGAATGCTGCTATAGCTTCAGGGATTGCATGACGTACTCGCTTCAGATAGTAATACAGGACAGCTCTGTCTGATCCCCGTGGAAAGCGTCTGTCGTTCGCCACATCGGTGGCCAGGTCGCCTCTCCTTGAATTGCGTCCTTTGTATTGGATCAACCACTCTTTAAAATCCATCCTTCTAGCCTCCTATTAATTACTTATTAGTAAAATAATTTGTATAATATTTACTTCTAAAGCGTTGAGTTCTCCCATCTTTCCTGCGAGCTTGAAGTGTTTGAAAAGCTAAAGAACTCTTTCCTCTTCTTATCCAAAGTTCCCTCCGCCGCCCGCTGCCGCCGATAGATCAGGAAGTCATCCCAAGCTTCCTCATCCAACATCCTGCCTCTGTCCGTGTCGTATTCATCCCAATAAGAACAGTACCGCTTCAGTGCCGCGTTCAGATTTTCATCCGGCAACACATCCCCTTTCTCAAAGTAGCTGCGGAAGAGCCGGGAAGCGTCTGAGTCGATCTGTTGAAGAAATGTACGGAAGCGACCATATTTGTCCATCAGTTTCGCTATCCGAGTATCGTAAGCCATTTTCTTATCCATGATGTCCATCGCATTATGTTCAACCGACGGACTGCCAAAATAGGAATCGGATCCGTCAGAGTATCTGCTTTGGTGGATGATGATGTCATCATAGAGAGATGCGAAGTAGCTGGCCCTATTCTTCCGCATAATGCTCGCCTCTTCCAGGGACTTTGCCGAGTTGCTTAATTCCCATGCAAAGAGAGCCAAGCTTTCATCCACAGTGAAAACGTCTTGATTTTCTTCAGTTGATCTATTCACAATCCTCACCTCTCTTTGATTAAAGCCAGCCCAACCTCTTGGCAACCGCACTGACGATGTCATCCTTCCACTTGATAACAGTCCTTCGGCTGCTGTTGACTTCTACACTGGCACGGTCAAGGGTCAATCTGTCCGGACGCCAGTAGTAGACCTGCATGAATTGCTGGCAGTTTCCGTCCAGACTGTCATAGACTTCTCGAATTGCAGTGACGATCCGAACCGTCTCTTCGTACTTCGTCAGCCGGCGGACCGCGGTGCCATCTTCCCAAGTTAGCTGCTTCTCACCACTTGCGATGGCCGAAAGCTCCGGCGTTTTCGTAATCAGTTCATCGATGTACTTGCTCAATGCGGTTGAGGGTTTCATTTATTTCGCTCCTTTTCAGCCGTCATTACCTTTTTCAGCTGTTGATATTACCTCTGATTACCACCACTGGTAACCGCTTCAGCCTTAGAGCGCCAAGGGTTTCGGTGGTGGAATTACCAAATTACCTTATTTTTTTAAAAAAACACTATACATATAAGCAGTTATTGTTGGTGTCTATATCTTTAATTAGACAAGTACATTAAAGATATACATATAGTTTTAAAAAGGTAATAAAGGTAATAAGGTAATATATTCTCTTGAAGCCAATAGCCTCAAGGTTTTCAAGGCATTACCTTTTTAACTAGAACTCTTCCCATTTGGGAATAATGGTAATTCTATTGGGGGATGATTGAGAACTCTTCAGCATTATCACTTTCTGAGAAATCAAACCCGAGCTCCTGGACTACCTTTGGATCTACTGGAATTGCCTTATATGTTTTACCGAGATGGGAAATTACTTTGTAATCGACTTCCTTTCCTTCACGGCTGCTACTTAAGGTCAACCCGCGTCTTCTCCACTCCTTGCGCATTGAGAGCGTTTCGGTTTGTAAGACTTCCTTCACATATGCCGGAAGAAGAAAAATAGTTTCATCCTTGTAAATCGCTTTAAGGTCCCTCAGCGGTTCATACCTTCCAGAGATAGATTTCCGGTCTGCATCAAGCGCAGATAAGATTGTTTCCAGCAATTGCATAGGCTTATCGGTATCTTTGTTCTCATCACTGATCTCCAGAAGCACATTAGCTAGCTCTTTCAAATCCACATTCATTCCAAAAAACTTATTAAGCAGTTCTCCGGTGAAAATCAACGCCGCATAATGCCTGGATATTCTAGCAAGAACCTCATTCCCACTACTTTTCTTCTGGAAGAACACATTGAATTTCTCATACCCTTCAATCAAGTCCGCTTTCTGACTTTGCCAGTGGCGCAAGAACTCGAGGCCGATGCTACCGTAAAAGCGATCTAAGGACTGATAAAGTGCCGTGAAGAAGCTGTGATTCTCACCTTCGAACGGCAGCCCCGTAATAGGAAGCACTCGAGCCGCCGCTCCCCCTGCCTTATCCGCGTAAACGGTAATAGGTACCTCCCCCGTCGAAAGCATAAGATTATTCCATGTAGCCTCTGCTTGTGATCCTTCTAACGATCCTCGTCCTTTCGACCGCCCGCCGCTGAAGTTATAGATAAAGTCCCTCAAGTGTCTCTCATCTGCTTTTCTTGTATCATCCAGAATTAGGGGGAAACTGCCGAGGAAGGCAGCTTTTCTTTCGGCTGCTATTCGGGTTAAGTTCCACTCGTTTACGAGATAACTTGTCCCCCATACACTAGCAGCCACGCGCAGTGCAGAGGTTTTCCCGAAACTGGTTTGGCCTGACAGGTCGATAATAAACGGATTCAGCTTCAAATCTTTCAGTAAAATTGATGCGAATGAAGCGATTACCATCAAAGTCGCTTTTGAGTGTGGCTTGATTTTGTCGAATACATTCTCAATCCATTCAGCGCTTGTACCTTCTGCCTGAAAAGCTCTGAGTGTCTGTTGCTCTCCAACATCCCCTGGAAGGATCTCCAACCCTTGGCTATCCAGCGGGTGGATAAATGCTCCTTTGATATGCCCTAAGCGGCTGACTAGATTATGCTTATCAATATTGTTGACTGTCAGGTACTTATCGAAGTAGTCGATTAGAAATTTTGCATTCAGGTCATTTACTCCAAGACCTTTATCAGCTAGTTTCAGCAGCTCTTTTCGAGTCGCAATTTCTCCGGCCGGCACTGTCTCCTGAAAAACTTTTCCTCTTTCAGACCATGAAAGTTCATAATAGAGCTGGTTGATTTCAACATTAGAGAAGCTTTTCGTAATGATCGGCGCTTGTCGGCATACCATTTCTTCACTCTGGATGAACTCTCCGCGCTTTTCCTTAACAACAATCCGGAAGAGGGCTCCGTTTATGACCTTAAAAGGTTTTGGAATCTGAGTAGTTGGCGCTGATGGCAACTCGTCAAATTCTTCTGCAGCTGATAGCTGCGTTGGATTTCGTTTTTCAATGGACGCTCCAAGTACCGAGCGAATTGTTGCATGAAGTTCATTTTCATCCTCTATCGGCGGATCCGTGAAGTAGCGATTAACATAAACACCGATGAGTGTAAGTTGTTCTTTGCTTAGCTTTTCCCCAGCCATTCGGCGGGTGTTAAAGAGCATGCGATTAATGTCATTGTTTCTCTGACCGTCCTGCAGCGGGTAAACCGGATAATTCCTTTCGCCGGTCTGCTTATTAATACGCGAACGTGCAATTGGCAACAAGAAGAAAGGCACCTCGTCCAGTTCTCGATCGCTCTTATGAATAAAATAGCGGTCTGCAGTTTGTTCTGTGGGAAATACTATCTGCCCTCCTGCGGTCCGGTAGTCGGTCGAAAGGCCAAGTGGTGTGACAGCCTTGGTTTCATTATTGATACCGCTATCCTCAACACTGTGGAAAACAAATTGCATACCGTTAGGTGTTAGAATCGCATGGAAGCTGTGCCCAGTATCCTTCAAAAGCTCATATAGGCGATTCCCCAAGTCATGCCCGGCTGTTAGGATACGGCCGTCTAAATCCTTAATTGGATCAATGTCTACTACGGTGTGTGCCGTAGATAGCGCGGCGCCAATCCATCCAGCTGCTCCTAGGTGGGTCTGAATCTTCTCTTCGCTTGGGGGCTCATAGCTTGAGAAGGTCTTTTTCCCCCAGCCGCGACTCTTTGGAGCCTTTGCTCGCGTATAGTCCTGATTTCCTTTGTAGCCGGTCAAGAGAATAGCTTTTGCACCTGGAAGAATTTCTTGAATTTCATTGGTTCTATTTCGAGTTTCCTCAAGCATTTTTGTCATCTATGCCTCACCGCCTTTGTTATTGCTCTTTATGGAAGAATCGAGTTATAATTTAGAGGTAATCGTTAATGTTTGCAGCTTTTCACTGTCGGGTGAAGAGCTTTTTTTATGTGCATTTTTGCTGCTCCAGGGCCCAATTGATAAAATCCATCTTCATACCCTCAAGCGCAATTGATTGATACCATACTAACGATTGAGTCCACGAAAGCCCTTGCTTTGCTTCCCCTTCTTCTAAACGCTTTAAATACCCAGCTGAGATTCCCAAACGCTCTGCCAAAATCACAGGATGTACGCCGGCCATAATCCGAGCTTCTTTTAACGTGATTGCCTTTTCAGCGGGAACGTTCCGATCAATACCCTCTGCGACTAACCGCTGCAGCTTGAGAAACCCGTTTTTGAAACTTTCGAAGTCCGCTTTCACTTCTTCTTCAGATTTTGCTTGATAGCTGACCCCGTGAAATTGGTCACCGAAAGCGGTCATCGTTGCTTGAAAGGCAGCTCCTACCCCAATGATCTCCAGCTTGAAAGTCGTATTTTCTACGTTAGCTGCTACCGCTGCTGATGCTTCGAATTTATTAATTGTCATCATTTATCGCTCCCTTTGATTTCATTCTTTACGATTGTAAATTCTCTCTTCTTTTGCCGTCTTTTACTTCCTTCCAAGACAGCATATCTCCGCCGTTCTGCCTTACTTGCCAGTAATGGTTCTCGAGATATTCGTCTACAATTTTCTTATTGAAAAGCCACCGGCTGCCGAGCCTAATGGCCCCGAACTTTTCATCATATAGAAAGTGTTTTTCAATGGTTGACCAGCTGACATTCATATAGTTCTGCAATTGTTTTGAGTTCATATAGAAAAGATGACTTTCCAACTGATTCAAACGCTCTTCGACCTTCTGGAGATAAAGTTCCTCTAAAGCTTTTTCGTCAATGCTCACCTGGATCATTTAGGCGTCCCCCATCCACGATGTAATTCATGATTTACACTACCTGCAAAAAAAATATCCGCCGGATCACTTTCAAGCGCTTTAGATATGGCTTGAATGGTTTTTACTGTAGGATTGCTTTTTTCATTTTCTAATATCGTAATTGTTGTCCTGCTTATTTTGGTTCTTCTTGAAAGTTCAGCTATTGACATACCTCGTTGAATTCGAATTTGTTTTAACTTATTGTAAACCACGATTTCCACCTCCTTTTCCATAGTGTAAAGTATAGATTGCAATTCTGTCAACCCTGATTTACAATAAGTTTAAATATTGAAAGAGGGTGCGCATGTGGAGGATTTTGCAAAACTTTTAATACAGTTGAGGAAAGAAAAGAAGAAATCTATTAGAAAGTTAGCTGAAGAGGCTGATATTAGTCACACATACTTAAGCACTTTAGAAAGAGGTTTTGATCCTAGAAGTAATAAGGTGAGAAAACCGGCTCCTGAAATCTTAAAGAGACTGGCTGCTGCACTGGGGGTAGAGTATTCTACTTTATTACATGAAGCTGGCTATGAAGAGTTATATAAAGCGGAAAAATATAAAGAGGCCATTGAGGATTTCGAAGAAAAAGACTCTTTTTTTGAACTGTTCAATTTTGGTAAACCTTCACTAAATGGATTTATCGAAGAACAAAACGGAATTAAGGTAAATGCAAAGAACTTTAATTTTCCTGTAAACGATCTTTTCTTTCATTTAACGGACGCGAATAATAAAAAAATGTATAAAACTATTATCTTAAGTGATTCTGACAGATCAAAAATAAAAAGTTTAATTGAAAATTACCTAATTCAGAAGTTAAGTAATGGAGAAGAGGATAATAGGCATTTGATTAAAATTCTAGTTGATGAAAACTTCACTTTCCCTTCAGCTAAAAAAGATTAGGAGTGATCCATCAATGGCCCATTTCCGAGAAAAGAACGGTTCCTGGGAATACATTATCAGTGCCGGCAAGGATCCAATAACAAAGAAGTATACCCAGATCAGGAAATCTGGTTTCCGCACCAAGACAGCTGCTAAGAATGAAGCTAGACGGATTGAAGAGGAATTGAAGCAAGGCACCTATGTGAAAGAATCCCGGACCACATTCGGCGATTTCGTCCCACAATGGCTCTCCCATTATGAAAAGCGCGCGAAAATCAGCAGCGTCCGGGCCCGCCGTATTGCTGCCAAACGCCTCCTGGATGAATGGGAATACTTTCCGATCAGCAGCATTACAATGAGCATATATCAGAAGAGACTGGATGACTTGAGCTTAAAGTTCAGTGAAAACTACCTGGACAGCATCCACTCTACCGGGAGAATGATATTCAGCCATGCTCACAAGAAGAAGCTGATTAAGTTTAATCCAACGGAGCATTTTGAGAAGCCAAGAATGAGAAGTGATGAAGTCCAGGAGGATTCAGAGGAAATCGAAAGCTTCTTGGAGCGCGAGGAGCTAGCCGAACTGTTACTGCTTGCTAAAGAAAAAGGCCTCACAGGAGATTTAATGATGTTCGCCACGCTGGCCTATTCCGGGTTACGGGCTGGAGAGCTAGTGGCTTTGAAGGATACTGATGTGGACTTACTGACAAATGAGATAAGCGTGACGAAAACTTACTACAACCCAACCAACAATAAAAAAGATTTCAAGCTCCTTACGCCAAAGACAAAAGGATCGGTTCGAAAATTTGACCTGGATCCATTCGTCATCAGCTTGATCAAGGAACACCTGAAGCTGCAAAAAGAAATCAAAATGAAAAATCGAATAGTTTATAATGATCAGGGCTTCATTTTTGCTGATGAGCAAGGCTATCCCCCAACCATCAAAAAGGTGGCCATTCGCCTGCAGCGACTGATGAAGATGATGAATACCGAAAAGCACATAACCCCTCACAGCTTCAGGCACACGAACATTTCCCTTCTTATTGAAGCTCAAGTACCTATTGGAGAGATCCAGCGCAGAGTTGGCCACACGGACATTAATACCACCATGAATATTTACACGCACATGACCAAAAATACCAAGAGCCAGGCTTCACAGTTGTTCAGCAAACACCTTTCAGCTTTGACTGAAAAGCTCCAGTAAATTCTTGCCGCGCAATCCATTATTGCCGGATTATTGCCCGAAACAAAAAGAAAACCCCGAAAACCCTGTGTTATCAAGGTTTCGGGGTTATTTTTACATCATGCCGCCCATGCCGCCCATATCAGGCATTCCGCCCATTGGTGAAGCTGGTTCCGGGATGTCTGCTACGACTGCTTCAGTTGTCAGGAACATCGCTGCAACAGAAGCTGCGTTTTGAAGTGCTGAACGCGTTACTTTTGTTGGATCGACGATTCCTTGCTCAAGCATGTTGACCCATTGGCCGTTTGCTGCGTTGAAGCCGATGCCGACTTCTTCAGATTTCAGACGGTGAACGATGATGGATCCTTCAAGGCCTGCGTTTGTTGCGATTTGGCGAACTGGCTCTTCCAAAGCGCGAAGAACGATTTTGACGCCTGTTGCTTCGTCGCCTTCTGTAGAGTTCAGAAGTTCTTCGACTTTATTGTATACGTTGACAAGCGCTGTACCGCCGCCTGCTACGATTCCTTCTTCAACTGCTGCACGAGTTGCGTTCAAAGCGTCTTCGATGCGAAGTTTGCGCTCTTTCAACTCAGTTTCAGTAGCCGCTCCGACTTTGATGACTGCAACGCCGCCAGCAAGTTTCGCTAGGCGCTCCTGCAATTTCTCTTTGTCGAATTCAGAAGTTGATTCTTCCAATTGGTTGCGGATCTGCGTTACGCGGGCAACGATTTTCTCCTGGTCGCCAGCGCCTTCAACGATTGTTGTGTTCTCTTTCGAAACAACCACTTTCGTTGCGCGTCCAAGCTGAGCGATGTTCGTCGATTTCAGCTCAAGGCCAAGATCTTCCGTGATCACTTCAGCGCCAGTCAAAGCTGCAATGTCTTCAAGCATCGCTTTGCGGCGGTCACCGAAGCCAGGCGCTTTAACAGCTACTGCGTTGAATGTTCCACGAAGTTTGTTCACGACAAGTGTTGCCAATGCTTCGCCTTCTACGTCTTCAGCAACGATCAACAAAGGTTTGCTTTGCTGAACCACTTGCTCAAGTACTGGAAGGATTTCCTGGATGTTGCCGATTTTCTTGTCTGTCACAAGGATGAACGGGTTATCAAGAACCGCTTCCATCTTATCTGAATCCGTCACCATGTATGGAGACTGGTAGCCGCGGTCGAATTGCATCCCTTCAACCACATCAAGTTCCGTTGTGAAGCCGCGTGATTCTTCAAGCGTGATAACGCCGTCGTTGCCGACGCGCTCCATTGCTTCAGCGATCAAGTTCCCCACTTCAGCATCGCCGGAAGAAATCGCTGCTACTTGTGCAATCGATTCTTTGCCTTCGATTTGCTGGGAAACAGCTTTCAAGCCTTCAACAGCGCTATCTACAGCCATTTCAATCCCGCGGCGGATGCCGACAGGGTTCGCGCCAGCTGTAACGTTTTTCAAGCCTTCACGGATCATTGCCTGTGCAAGGACCGTTGCAGTTGTCGTACCGTCACCCGCGATGTCGTTGGTTTTAGAAGCAACTTCCGCCACCAATTTCGCGCCCATGTTTTCAAATGCGTTTTCAAGCTCGATTTCTTTCGCGATCGTTACGCCGTCATTTGTGATGAGGGGTGAACCGAATTTCTTCTCAAGCACCACGTTGCGCCCTTTCGGCCCAAGCGTCACTTTCACTGCATCTGCCAATTTATCAACACCGCGCAGCATCTGGCTGCGTGCATCTTCGCTGAATAAAATCTCTTTTGCCATGTTAAGTTTCCTCCTCTATCGATTGGAAAATATAATTTTAAGAGTTTACTGCAAGGCTATCTTGCTTGCAGATATGGAGCAAAATAGCGGAGAAGTACGTACTGCTCCTGCAGTGCTGCGCACTTCGTCGCAAAGACTTGCCCTCGCAAGCTTCGGGTAAGTCTTGCCTGCGGGATAGCGAGAAAGCCGAGACCCTGCAACGCTCTTTCATGTTTCGAAGCTAGCGTAGCGATGCAGAAACAGTCGCGAAGCGACGAAGCGGCTCGGCGCTCGCCCGCGGCAAGCGCAGCTATTTTGCGGAATATCAGCATTAAACTATTAGCCCAATACAGCCAAGATATCGTTTTCGCGTAGGATCAAGTATTCCTTGCCTTCGTATTTAAGTTCAGAACCTGCATATTTCGAGAAGATGATCCGGTCGCCTTCTTTGACGTCCAGCTCAGTGCGCTGTCCATTGTCACGGATGATTCCGTTGCCTACAGCGATCACTTTGCCTTCCTGCGGTTTTTCCTGCGCTGAACCCGGCAGTACAATCCCGCTTGAAGTTTTCTCTTCTGCTTCAACAAGCTCGATGATTACGCGATCTCCTAGTGGTCTTAACAATTGAAACACCCTCCTCAGATTATCTAAATATTCTACATTAGCACTCTCACTCTTTGAGTGCTAACCCACTTCTCAGTTTAATAAAATAACCTGCCATTTGCAAGTCAAAACATTCTACTTTTTTAAATCTTTGCGTGAAGGAAATGAAAGTTCTACAATAGAGGGAGCAAGCTATTATGAGAGGAATTTAATTTAATGAAAATAAATTTTAAAGCTAAGGCAGATACAGGCCGCTACGGCAAAAGCAAAGTGAGCCTCAGCGCGAAGCGCGGAACGAAGAAAACTCCGCTTTACATTCTGCTGCTGTTTATCGCCGTCCAATTGTCACCGGTTTTATTCATCACACCGACCATGGAATATTTTATGGGCCAAGGCATGACCCGCGCCGAGGCGAAGCTTTCCACTTCCGGCTGGCTCATTGCGGCCTCGATGGGCATCGGGTTCGTTGCCGCTATCGTCTTGATCCTGCGGGATAAACGCTTTTTCGATATCTGGAAAGGCAAAAAAGCTGGCCCGTTCGCGGCGGTCGGCTGGGGGCTTCTCGGCTTCCTGCTGCTCTTAGTCGGGCAATCGCTCGCTGCCATGATTGAGATTGCGATCGGCATCGAGCCGGGCTCCGAGAACACGATGGGGCTTGTGCGGATTGCGGAAGCCGTGCCATTGACAATCCTGGCCGTTGTCCTTTTCGGGCCGGTCCTTGAAGAGCTGGTTTTCCGCCGCGTCGTTTTCGGCTCGCTCAACCAGACGACAAACTTCTGGATAGCGACGTTGATCAGTGCACTGGTCTTCGGCCTCGTCCACATGGAATTCACGCACCTGCTGCTGTACTTCACAACTGGCCTGATTCTCGCCTTTTTGTACCAGCGGACAAAGCGCATCATCACGCCGATCATTGCGCATATCCTGTTGAACGGCTATGTCATGCTTATCCAGCTGAATATGGAGAAAATCCAGAACTTCCTTAAGCAGATGGAAAATCTCCAATAGAAAAAAGCCTTCCCCGAATCAATTCGGCGGAAGGCTTTCTTGTTGTTCGATAATTTGTTGTTGTTGTTCCGCTTTCAAAAACTTGCGGTAGCCGATTTTGGCAATGACACCACTAAACTCATACAGGACGATCAACGGAAGTGTCACAATCATATGCGAGACGATGTCTGGAGGCGTGATGAATGCCGCAATGATCACCAATCCAAGATATGAATACTTGCGGTACTTCGTCATCAGCATCGGCGTGATGATGCCGAGCCGAGTCAGAAACAGCATCAACACGGGCAGCTGGAAAATCAGGCCGAACGGCAGGGTGATCTGGAACAGGAACTGGAAATATTCATTGATGCCAATCGTTTCCTGGATATCCATATTGTCAGAGATGTTCAGCATAAAGCCGATTACATACGGGAACAGGATCAAATACGCAAAAGCGATTCCGCCTAAAAATAACAGTAAGGAAAACGGAATATAGCTTAACGTCGCTCTCCGCTCCTTATCGAGAAGCCCAGGGCTGATAAACGCCCAGAACTGGTACATGATTACGGGCGAAGTGATGATCAACGCTAAAATCATTGTTACTTGCATAAAGATCTTGAGCGGATCCGTAATTTTGAACGCGTTCAAGGTCAGATTTTTCGCTTCTTCCGTATATTGCAGATACTGGATCAATGGCTGTGCAAGAAAAAAGCTGATAATCAACGCTAATACAAAGAAAACGACTACAATGGTGAGCCGTTTTCGCAATTCTACTATATGTTCAACTAAAGTCATTTCTTTTTCTGTCATCAGACAAACATCCTAACGTATTTCCTTTTGCTCTTCTTTCTTTTTCAGATCTACTTTGTCGTCATCATCATCTACAAGTCCTTTTGTAGCGTTTTTAAACTCACGCAAAGACGAACCAAAAGCTTTCCCGAGTTCCGGCAACTTTTTAGGACCGAAAACTAGTAAAGCAACAATACCAATAACAATTATACTCATTGGACCTGGCATACGAGGCACCTCCTGTATTATGGCTTTATTCTACATCATTAGAGCTCTTTTGGCTATTTCGAGAAGCCCTTCAAATGTGAAGGTTTTAAGTCATTGCTGCTTGATCTGATAGATCAGCGTCTGCAGCTCGACGGAAAGGTCGATCGTCTGGACGCGGATATGGTCCGGCACCGAAATGCGGACCGGCGTGAAATTGAGGATCCCTTTGATGTTCATCTTCGCAAGGCGGTCGGTCACTTCCTGGGCGGAGCGCGACGGGACGGTCAGGATGACGACTTCGATGCCGTATTCGGCGATCTTCTCTTCGATGCGGTCCGGATGGAACGTATCGATGCCGCTGATCTGCTCCCCTTCGGCCGGGCTGTTCGTATCAAACGCCAGGACGATCTTCGTGTTGTGGTTGCGCTGGAAATTATATTTCAAAAACGCACTTCCCAGATGCCCGACGCCGATCAGGGCAACATTCGTCGCTTCATCCTGGTCAAGCGTCTTGCGGAAAAACGCCAATAGGTCCTGGACGTCATAGCCGTAGCCCTTTTTGCCGAATGCGCCGAGGTGCGAGAAATCCCGGCGGATCGTCGCCGAATCGATTTTCATCGCTTCGCTCAGTTCCTGGGAGGAAATCCGCTTCTGCCCCGCATTCGCGAAGTTCTGGATAAACCGGTAATATAGCGGCAGGCGCTTGGTGGTGGCCTGTGGAATTTTAGATGGTTCTTGTTGCATGCAAGGTCCCTCCTGAGGAGCTTTTCAAATCGATACTATCTTACATTAGGCGCCCCCATATGTAAAGCTGGCTCAATTGCGAACGGGCGCCCCATCGGCTACACTTAATAGAGAATAGAGGTGACCTGCATGATAGTGCTACAAGTAAACCAAGTCCATAAATCGTTCGGAGCGGACGAGATCCTCTCCGGCGTCAAACTGGAAGTCCAGCACCGCGACCGCGTTGCCCTCGTCGGCCGCAACGGTGCGGGCAAATCGACGCTACTGAAAATCATATCCGGTGAAATGTCTTATGACAGCGGCGAGATCATCATGCCGAAAGATCTGACCATCGGCTATTTGGAACAGCAGACCGACCTGGAGTCCGATGCGACGATTTGGGACGAGATGATGACCATCTTCACCCACTTCCGCGAACAGGAAGCCCAGCTGCGCCGGCTTGAAGCGCAAATGGCGGACCCTGGCGTCTACAACGATGCCGAACAGTACGGGAAGGTCATGAAGGAATACGACGCCTTGCAGCATAGCTTCAAGGACGCTGGCGGCTATCAGTTCGAAGCCGATACCCGCACCATTCTCCACGGCATGAAATTCTACCCGGATGACTACGGCAAAAAAGTGGTTTCATTGTCCGGCGGCCAAAAAACGCGCCTGATGCTGGCCAAGCTGCTGCTGGCAAAACCCCAGCTCCTCATACTCGATGAGCCGACAAACCATCTCGACATCGAAACGCTGAGCTGGCTCGAGAATTACCTGAAGAACTACCCTGGCGCCATCCTCATCGTGTCGCATGACCGCTATTTCCTCGACCAGGTCGTGACGCTCGTCTATGAAGTGTCCCGCCACCGCGTCAAGAAGTTCACCGGCAACTACAGCCGCTACCTCGACGAGAAAGCGAAGCAGTACGAACTCGACATGAAGCAATTCGAAAAGCAGCAAGGCGAGAAAGCGAAGCTTGAGGACTACGTCCAGCGCAACCTCGTACGCGCCTCGACCACGAAAATGGCGCAGAGCCGCCGGCGCGTCCTGGAGAAAACCGATTGGATGGAAGCGCCGGACGGCAGCGAGAAATCCGCCCGTTTCGGCTTCACCATCGCCAAGCAGAGCGGCAACGATGTGCTGAACGTACGGGACCTAGCCATCGGCTACGGCAGCGAGCCGGTTTCCGAGAACATCTCCTTGAAGCTGTACCGCCAGGAAAGCATGGCGCTTGTCGGGCCGAACGGCGTCGGCAAGTCCACACTGCTGAAGACGATCATGAAGGAACTGAAGCCGCTTGCCGGCGATATCCACTACGGCACCGGCATCCAGTTTGGCTATTACGACCAGGAGCAGGCCAACCTGAAAGGCAATAAAGTGCTGCTCAATGAATTATGGGACGATTACCCGCACGTCAACGAAAAGGACATCCGCGGCATACTCGGCCGCTTCCTGTTTTCAGGGGACGATGTGCTGAAGCCGATCTCCACCCTTTCCGGCGGGGAGAAAGCCCGCGTGGCGCTGGCCAAGCTGATGATGCAAAAAGCGAATGTCCTGCTGCTCGATGAGCCGACGAACCATTTGGACCTCGATAGCAAGGAAGTGCTCGAGAATGCGTTGATCGACTATCCCGGCACCATCCTGTTCGTCTCGCATGACCGCTACTTCATGAACCGGCTGGCGACAAAAGTCATTGAGCTGACGAAAGAAGGCGCAACCGAGTACTTGGGCAATTACGATTACTTTATTGAAAAGAAGATTGAAATTGCCGAGCTGAAGGCGCTGGAAGCCGCTGAATCTTCTGTTACGGTTAAAGCCGCTCCGGTGGCGACCACTTCCCAGATCGACAAGGAAGCGAAAAAGCTCGAACGCCAACTTCTGCGCCAAAGCGAAGAAACCGAACAGGCCATGGAAGGGCTCGATTCGCAGATAGCCGAAATCGAAGCGCAATTATGCCTCCCGGAAGTTTTCCAGGACCATGAACGGGTTCTTCCGCTCCAGACCGAACTTGAAAAGCTGAAGACCAGCCATGAAGAAAAGATGGCCGAGTGGCTCGAATTGCAAGAACAATTGGAAAAAGTGCAAGCCTGACCGCATACATTTGTATGCGGTTTTTTGTTATTCTACATCTAGGTCAATACCTTTTCGCAAAATATTTATTTCCACAAAGTTGCTAACAAGAGAAGCAAGATTAAATCAACTATCAACAGGGTTTTCCACAATATCCACAGAGAAGAAAAATGTTATCCACATAGTTTTCCCATTCTATTCATACAATATGTAGAAATAAGAGTGTTTTCACGATAGTTATGAACAGCTTATTCACAATTTGTGCATAAGTACAAATGTTCTCTATTGACAGATAAAAGATTCTTCGTATTGCGAAGCATGCCGTAAAATACAAAAAAGCCCGAATTTGCTGACCTTTTAAAGGTGCAAATCCGGGCTTTTTCATTTAATTCCAAGAACCTAATTCCATGCCGGGACGGCCGTTCATCGCCATGTTCCCAGTGATGCCTTTTTCGAACATCACAGTTCCTGCAGCCGCAATCATCGCAGCATTATCGGTGCAAAGCGGCAATGAAGGGATGTAGAACGGAATGCCCTTTTTCTCGAACGCAGCGGCCAGCGATGTCCGAAGGCCTTTGTTCGCTGCCACACCGCCGGCGGCGATTACTTGGCGGACATTGTACTGTTCGGCTGCCCGGACCGCTTTGCCGGTGACGACTTCAACGACGCTGTTCTGGAAGCCCGCCGCTACATGTTCCGGAGATACGGTCTCCCCGCGCTGCTTGGCATTGTGCATATAATTCAAGACGGATGATTTCAATCCGCTGAAGCTGAAGTCGTATGATCCTTCTTCCAGCCAAATCCGCGGAAAGTCGATCGCCCCGTCGCTTTCATTCGCCAAACGGTCGATGTGCGGACCGCCCGGATACGGCAGATCCAACGTTCTTGCAACTTTATCGTAGGCTTCCCCTGCTGCATCGTCGCGGGTTTCGCCAATGACGTCGAAATCGCCGTGTTCTTTCATATAGACCAGCTCCGTGTGGCCTCCGGAAATGACAAGCGCCAATAGCGGAAACTCCATTTCCTGCTCCAGCCGGTTGGCATAAATATGCCCGGCGATATGGTGCACGCCGACGATTGGCAATCCATGCGCAAACGCGAACGCTTTTGCGGCATTGACGCCGACAAGCAGCGCGCCGACTAGGCCTGGTCCTTCCGTTACAGCAACTGCACTCAATCCTTCCGGCGTCATTCCGGCTTGCGCCAACGCTTCTTCAATAACAAGCGTAATCTGTTCGACGTGGTGCCGCGAAGCGATTTCCGGCACGACTCCGCCAAACCGTTTATGGCTTTCAATCTGGGAGGCAACGACGTTCGAGATGATCTCCACGCCGTTTTTCACCACTGAAGCTGCTGTTTCGTCGCAACTCGTTTCAATTCCCAATACGTATTTATCTTCACTCATCGAATTTCACCCACATTACTATGGCATCTTCCTGGTTGTCGGTATAATACCGCTTCCGGATGCCACCATTTTCAAATCCAAGTTTCCGGTACAGATTTTGTGCGACATGGTTGCTGACACGCGCTTCGAGCGTCATGAGGACCGTCCCTTGTGCTTTCGCGACATCCATCGCTTCCCGCATCAAGCGTTCCCCAAGCTTTTTCCCACGCTCTTCCGGCAGGACCGCCACGTTCGTGATGTGGCATTCATCAAGCACCAGCCACATCCCGCAGTAGCCGACAATCCGGCCGCCAACTTCGGCCACCACATAATAGGCATGGTCGTTGTATTTCATTTCATGAAAAAAAGACTCTTTCGTCCAAGGCAGCGCAAATGACAGCTTCTCGATTTCGTAAACCTGATCGATATCCGCTTCCGTCATTTTACGGAAAGTCACATCGCTGCTCATGGCGTCCGCCCTTCCTGTCCTTTTAAATAATTCGCTTCCGCTTCCGTGATCCGCTGATATTCCGGCACGGCATGGTGGATATTTTGCGCTTCCGAACCCTTTGCCAATAAAATCAGATTGGAAGCCCGAGGCAAGCGGTTTTGAGGACCGCTGAAATGCGCCAGATCTCCGAGGGTCTCCCGGATAACTGCTTCATGGACCGCAGCATCAATCCCGGTAAACAGGACAGGACGGCCAAACTCCTTAACTTTCCCAAGGAATTCGCGGACGTCGCTGTGCTGGTCGGCCAGAACCGGTGCCAGATCGACGCCTTCGTACAAACCAAGAAATGCCGTGCCTCTCCGGGCATCCATAACCGGACAGACGAGCCCTTCGAAATGCTGTCCATTCGCTGCCAATACTTTTAGGCTCGAAACCGTATGCAAAGGAATCTTCAGTGACCAGGCAAGCGTTTTCGCAATCGTCAATCCGATGCGGACGCCTGTATAAGACCCCGGCCCTTCCGCAACGGCTATATGCGTCAAATCTTTCGGGGGCACTTTTGCCTTTTTCATCATTTCTTCGATGGCCGGCATGGCCGTCAGCGAATGATTGATTTTCAAATTCGTTGTTTCTTCTATCAATACGGTATCATCTTTCATCAATGCGACCGCGAGCGGTGAATTGGATGTATCGATCCCCAGATAAATCATATGTTTAGCTCCTTGCACAAAAATTCGTAGCGCGCGCCGACCGGATGCAGCCGGACGGACCGGCGGTCTTCTTCTTGCCGGGTAAGCGTGATTTCCAAACGCTCTTTCGGCAAATAGTCCTCGATGAACTGCGCCCATTCCACCACCGATACCGCATCGCTCTCAAACAGCTCATCAAAACCGATGTCTTCGTCGCTGTCTTCTAAGCGGTACACATCCAGATGATTCAAATTCAAATGGCCTTCGTATTGTTTTACGATTGTAAACGTCGGGCTATTGACCATTCGGCTGATTCCGAGCCCCTTGGCAATGCCTTTTGTGAATGTCGTCTTGCCTGCCCCTAGATCGCCTTCAAGCGTCAGCACATCCTGCGGCTTGAGAAATCCGGCCAGCTTTTCGGCAAAAGCCATCGTTTCTTCCGGCGAATTCACTTCAATTGTATAATCCATTTTTTTCGTCACCTCTATAGAGTCTGTACATAGTGTAGCGGAGAAGCAGCGTTAAATCAAAAAAATCCGCTTGCCGGTGCTATTGAGCGTTTTTTCAATACAAAAAAAATAAACACAGCCAGATCGCTGTGTTTACTCTGAAAAAAATACGGTCCCGACCGGGATCGAACCGGCGATCTCCTGCGTGACAGGCAGGCATGTTAACCGCTACACCACGGGACCAAAAAAAAACAGACCAGCGACGTCCTACTCTCACAGGGGGAAACCCCCAACTACCATCGGCGCAAAAGAGCTTAACTTCCGTGTTCGGGA